>NZ_JAWDIV010000003.1:0-406573 GCF_032464655.1 Rhizobium sp. 25PS6 | reverse complement strand
CGGGCTATTTAGTAATGCGACAGTTGGGCCAGTTAGAGATGCGACAGTCTCGCCTCTCGACGTACTGGTCAAAGCCAACGTTGGGAGCAAGGATGACGATCTTCAGCCTGGTCGAGACCATGAGCGGTCGGAGTCGTCATGTCCTTTATGATCACCATGTCGCAGAAAGAGTTGCATCGCCTCGAAGTCATCCAGAAGATCCGTGACGAACGCCTGAGCGTTGTCCAGGCCGCCGAGCTGCTTACGCTTAGTCGAAGTCAGGTCCATCGGCTGCTGCAGGCCTATGACCGGGATGGTCCAGCCGGACTCGTTTCCAAGAAGCGATCGCAGCCGAGCAACCGGCGCCACTGCGAGGAGTTTCGCAATGCGGCGCTGGATCTGATCCGGGAGCGCTATCTGGATTTCGGTCCGACGCTGGCTCGCGAGAAGCTGATCGAGCTGCACCGGATCTCGGTGGCCAAGGAAACGCTGCGTCAATGGATGACCGAGGCCGGCATCTGGGTCTCGCGTCGCGAGCGCAAGAAGCGGGTTTTCCAGCCACGCGGCCGGCGCGACTGTTTCGGGGAGCTGGTTCAGAACGATGGATCGGCGCCCTCACCCGCCGCGATCTAATCTTGCAACGGGGCAAAGGTCACGACACGCATGGCCCGATCAATTGACCTAGTCCTGATTGGCAACCGCTGGCAAACTGCCTTCGTTCGAAAGACGAGTTTCGGTCTGCCGGGCGGCAGAGACAAGGCGGCGCTTTGCGCGGATGGCGTGCCATTGTTGGTCGATCAGGACGCCGATGAGGATCACGCCACCCATGACAGCGAAATTCAACGACGAAGGGATACCAAGTAGATTGACGAGATTCTGCAACTCCTGGAGCAGGACCGTGCCCAGCACCACGCCGACGATCGATCCCTCGCCGCCGCGGAGCGAAAAGCCGCCGAGTACGGCAGCGGCGATCGCGTAGAGTTCGTAGAACTGGCCATGGCTCGCCGGCGAAATCGAGCGCGTGTACATGGCAAAATAAATCGCTGAAAGCGCCGTCAGCAGCCCGCAGATGACATAGGCCGACATGACCATGCGGCCGGTACGGATACCGGAATAGCGGGCCGCCTCCTCGTTCTTCCCGATTGCGTAAAGATAACGCCCGAAGACAGAGCGATGCAGCATGATCCACATGACCACGGCAATGATGACGAGGGCGATGAAAGTGTTGGGAACGCCGTAAAACCGTCCGGCGGTCAGGAATTCGAGGTCGGGGAAATTTTGACCGAAAGCAAAGCCCGCCGTTCCGTCGGCCGTATAGAAGCGCGCTGCCCCACGATAAATCAGCAGGCCGCAGAGGGTGACGACGAAGGGCTGCAGGTTGAGCCGGGTGATCAGCCAGCCGTGGACGGCGCCTATGACCGCGCCGAGCGCGAGAATGAGCGGCAGCGCCAGCATCCAGGGCATATCCTGGACCGCGATGAAATCGACGAACAGCACGCCGAGGAGTGCTACGAGCGAGCCGACGGAAAGCTCGATACCGCCGGTGATGATGACAAAGGCTTGGCCGATCGACAGGATGCCGAACAGGCCGATCAGATTGGCAGTGTTGGCTAGGTTGATCGGCAGCAGGAAGCGCGGGTTGATGATGGCGACGACGATGCCGACGACGACGATCAAAAGCAGCAGTCCGAGATCTTTTTTGATCATTCGAAATCCATCCCCGATACTTATTTATATTGACCGCATCCGCTATTTTACCCTTTTGCCGACGGCAAGCAAAAGGACGCTTTCCTGGCTGATTTCGTCCTCTTCCAATATGCCGGCGATCTGGCCCTCGTGCATGACGGCGATGCGGTCAGAAACGCCGATCACCTCTTCCATATCGCTTGATATCATCAGGATCGCCACTCCGGCATCGGCAAGCGCTCGCATCAGGCCGTAGATCTCGTTCTTCGCGCCGATATCGATGCCGCGTGTCGGCTCGTCGAAGATCATCACCTTCGGGCTCATCGACAACCATTTGGCAAGCACCACCTTCTGCTGGTTGCCGCCTGACAGAGTGCCGGTTCGCGTCGAAACGGAGGGCGCCTTGATACCGAGGCGAACGCGCTGCTTTTCGGCCGCCGCCCTCTCCCGCTCGGCAGAAAGCATGAAGCGGCTGGAGAGCTTGGGGAGATCGGCAAGGGTTATGTTCTGGGCGATCGGGAGATCAAGAAGAATGCCGTTGCGCTTGCGATCCTCCGGGACCAGGAAAATGCCACGAGCGACGGCGTCCCGGGCAGAACTGACCGCAATTTGCCGCCCGTCCTGCAGGATGGCTCCACCGTAGCTCCGGTCGATGCCGAAGAGTACCCTTGCAAGCTCGGTGCGGCCCGACCCCACGAGCCCTGCAAGCCCCATGATTTCTCCATACCGGATTTCCAGATCAACGGGACGGCCGGGATAGGCCTCGGTGCGCACGCCGCTTGCCTTCAGCGCAACCGAGCCGGGCGAGCGCTGCGGTTTTGCGGTCCGGGCCGCAAGCACCCGGCCGATCATCAGCTTGACCATCTGGTCGTGGCCGATGTCTTTCTTGGCAAGCGTGCCCACAAGCGTGCCGTCGCGCAGGACTACGACCCGGTCTGCGACGCGCTCAACCTCGTGGAGGCGATGCGAGATGAAAACCACACTGATGCCATCGGCTTTCAGCGATTTGATAATGCTCAGGAGCCGCTCGGTTTCGGCCAGCGGCAGGCTGGACGTGGGTTCGTCGAAGATAACGAGCCTGGCGTTGATGGACAGCGCCTTGGCGATTTCCACCATCTGCTGCTCGGCAAGGGAAAGCGATGCCACAGGTGTGTCGGCGGAAAAATGAGCCCCTACCCGCTTCAAGAGCGGCTTCACCATGTCTCGCAGCCGATTGCGATCGACGAGCTTGAGGGGTCCGGCCTTCAGCGGCTCGCGGCCCAGGAAGATATTGGCAGCAACGTCGAGATTCTCAAAGAGATTGAGTTCCTGGTGAACGAAGGCGATGCCGGATGCGATGCTCGATTCCACAGTGAGGAAACGAAGCTCTGCTCCGTCGAGCAGAATCGTGCCTCGGTCGGGTGCGATCACGCCGCCGAGAATCTTCATCAACGTCGATTTTCCTGCCCCGTTCTCGCCGACGAGGCCGATGACCTCGCCCGGTATGATGTCGATCGACAGGCCCTCAAGCGCAACGACGCCCGGATAGGTCTTGCCAACGCCGGAAAGCGAAAGGAACGGCGTTGTAAGCGCGTCCGGTGACGGGAAGTCGGAGCTGTGGTTCATCGCCTGTCCATGGCTGCCAATACTGTCGGCATGAGACGTCTTTCGCGGCGGCGGCAAGTGCCCCCGCCGCGAAGGAGGGTTATTTTCCAGACATGGCCTTCAGGCTGGCGGCATATTTGTCAACGTCATCCTTGCCGATGATTACCGTCGGGATGATGATCAAGCCGTTGCCGGGAACGCCTGACTTGTCGCCCTTGAGGTAGGCCGCCATCAGCTTCATGCCCTGATAGGCCCATTCGAACGGCTGTTGCACGACGGTCGCTGCGACCGTGCCTTCCTTGACGCCGCCGAGCGTGATCGGATCGTCATCAAAGCCGACGACAGTGATCTGGCCGAGTTTGCCGGCGTCGCGCAACGCCTCATAGATGCGCGGCGTATTGTAGGAGTAGAAGCCGACCATGCAGGTGACGTCGGGGCTGGCCACCAGCGCGTCCTCGACGTTCTTCTTTGCGCGCGTCTGGTCGATATCGTCGCCGCGTACATCTGTCAGCTCGATCTTCGTGCCCTTCAGGCCGTCCTTCATGCCCTGGATGCGTTCCTTGGCATTGTCGGCGCCGAGCAGGCCAACGAAGCCGATGCATTTGCCGCCGTCCGGCATCGCTTTCTTGGCGATTTCGGCGGCCTGCATGCCGGCGTCGATATTCGATGAGCCGATATAGGCGACGCGGTTGGTCTGCGGCGCGTCGCTATCTGTGGTGAAGAGAGCAGTCTGCGAGCCGATCTTGTTCAAACCGTCCGTCTGGGTCTTGGGATCGACTGCGGAAACCATGATCCCCTTGACGCCGGCACTGACCAAGTCTTCCATAAGCCGCTGCTGAACGGCGACAGATGCCTGCTCAGGGTACTTCAGCTCCATCTGGTAGTCGGGCATCTCGCCCTGCGCCTTCTTCACGCCCGCCTCTGCGGCTTTCCAGAAGTCGGATGCGCCGTTGACGACAAATGCGAGTGTCGGTTTGTCGGCAGCATGCGATACGGCAATCGGCGCCGCGCTCAGCATCAACCCGGCGAAGAACAAGGCTGCATTGCGTTTCAGCTGTTTCATAATACACCTCCCGAGGGGCCGCAGTTGCACGGGCCCGTTTCCGATTTACGGCCGGCCGGATGCGCGCCCCCTCCTAGGGCCGTCGCAAAGCGACGAGTGGCATAGGTTCCGATCGCTCCTTGACGGTATACAAGAAATTTAATTAGTAAATAGTATTATCAATGCAAATCAAAACATTTCATCGTGCAATGGCTACGATGGCGATTTTGTACTGACACTTGCCAATAACTGATAGAGTTGCAACAATTCCTGCAATTGCCAGCGCTTTCAGATAGATGCTAATATTAATTACCAAAACCGACAATCAATCACCCTGAACCGTTATCCCAAGCAGAGACAGTCTCCACGAATGCGAAAGTCCAAGACCCAAAATAAGCCTGTGCGCGTGACGATGATGGACATCGCCGCGGCGGCTGGCTGCTCGCAGGCGGCCGTCTCCTTCGTCCTCAACGACACACCCGGCACCCGCATCTCACAGCAGACGCGCGATCGCGTATTGGAGGCGGCGCGCGCGCTCGGTTACATGGAGAAGACCTATACGACGAAGGCCTCTTATTCGGGACTGGACAACGTCATCGGTTTCGCCGTGGATCAACTCGCCACCAGCCCGGAAGCGATCGTTGCGATCGAAGGCGCGCGGCAAGCCTCCTGGAACGCCGGCAATGTCCTTCTGGTAACCCAGACGCTCAGTGACCCCGTCATGGAGCCGAAAGCAATCGAGGCGTTGACGAACGGAGGCATATCGGCGCTCATATATATGACAATCTATACTCGCCAGGTGGAGCTTCCATCCTATGTCAGCAAGCTCAACATCCCGACGGTCCTGCTGAACTGTTATACCGCGGACCATACCTTTCCCGCCGTGGTGCCGAGTGAGATTGCCGGAGGGCAGAGCTCCACCCGGCATCTGATCATGCACGGACACCATCGTATCGCGACGATCACCGGTGAAATCTGGATGCAGGCGGCGCAGGACCGGCTGACGGGATATCGCCGCGCGCTGGCGACCGCCGATATACCCTTCGATCCGGAATTGGTCATTGAAGGCGACTGGTCGGCCAGTGCCGGCTATGCCGCCACGATGAAACTGCTTGCTCTGAAAGAGCCGCCCACTGCGATCTTCTGCCAGAACGACCGCACTGCCATCGGGTGCTACGAAGCGCTCAAGGATGCAGGGCTTCGCATTCCCCTGGACATGTCGGTAGTGGGTTATGACGACGAAGAAATTTCACGACATCTCGTACCCCCGCTGACGACCTCGGTCCTTCCACATCTTGCCATGGGGCAATGGGCGATCGAACATCTCAACCCGGAAAGTACGCCCGGCAAGCGCTATCCCATTGCGAAGCTCGAATGTTCGCTCGTTAAGCGTCATTCCGTCGCCGCGCCGAGGGCCGAGGCGCGGCAGATCCTCGATGGCGCATATACCTCGCCATAGAACTTGGGTTCGCGCCGGTACCGAACGCCGGTGGCTGGCTCGGAAACCCTGACCGGCGCACACTGGAAGACGTGGTCGAAATCGCTTGGGGGCGATGGAACGGGCAGAGTTTGCCTTGTCGATCGGTTGCGAACGGGTTGCCACCCTGCCCTTGCCTCGTCACTGGCTACCCAACCGATCTCACATATTCTCAACCACAGATACGATCTGCGCAGCGACGTCGTTGACGACGTGTAGATTTGGCGCTAGCTCTATCGCCGATGAAAATCTCAATGGTTCTCGTAGTGGTGATATCGCGCATGGGCAGGACGGTCTGATCGTCCGGCAATAGCCACCCATGCGCCGAAAACAGGTCCCTGACGGGGGCCTTTTTTTATGCCCCGTCGCACCCATCACCTCACTCACGACGGAACCCAGATATGACCGGCGAGACAGCCAACTCTTTCCTCAACAACCCCTCTGATCGCCGCATGAACGGCGGCGAGATCGTTCTGCAAGCGCTGCGCGACAACGGTGTCGAACACATTTTCGGTTATCCCGGCGCAGCAGTGCTGCCGATCTATGACGAAATCTTCCAACAGGAGCACATCAAACATTTCCTGGTGCGCCATGAGCAAGGCGCCGGACACGCCGCCGAAGGCTATGCCCGCTCGACCGGAAGAGTTGGCGTCATGCTGGTGACATCGGGACCAGGCGTTACAAATGCGGTTACGGCGCTGCAGGATGCCCTTATGGACTCCGTTCCGATCGTCTGCCTCGCCGGCCAGGTGCCGACAAGTCTGATCGGCACGGACGCTTTTCAGGAATGCGATACGGTCGGCATCACCCGCCCCTGCACAAAGCACAATTTCCTCGTCAAACACGTCGACGATCTGGCCAAAACGATCCATCTGGCTTTCCGGATCGCGACGGCCGGCCGACCCGGCCCTGTTCTCGTCGACATGCCGAAGGACGTGCTCTTCGCTAGCGGGACCTACGTTGCACCTGACCAGGTAGCTACTCTGCCGAGCTACCAGCCGGCAATGCAAGGCGATCGGAACGCGATCCGAGCGGCGGCCGCATTGATGGCCGGAGCCCGGCGACCCATCATCTATGCCGGCGGCGGCATCATCAATTCGGGACCGGAGGCGTCGAGATTGTTGCATGAGTTCGTCGACCTCACCGGCTTTCCCGTAACGTCGACTATTATGGGGCTTGGAGCCTATCCGGCCAGCGGGCGAAACTGGCTGCGCGTCGCCGGACAGGATGGATCGCATGAAGCCAATATGGCAATTGGCGACTGCGATCTGATGGTCGCCATCGGCGCGCGGTTTGACGATCTCGCGATCTCGCGCGTCCATGAGTTTTCGCCTCACTCGAAGAAAATCCAGATTGATATCGATGCCTCGTCGATCAACAAACGCGTTCCGGTCGATATCGGCATTCAAGGCGACGCCGCGCATGTGCTGGCGGATATGATCCATGCCTGGCGGTCACTCTCCACCATGCCCGACCAGAAGCGGTTGCGGGCGTGGTGGTCGCAGATCGACCATTGGCGAGCCCACGATTCGTTTTCCTACGAGCGGCTGGACCACGCAATCATGCCGCAACATGCCTTGGAGCGCCTGCATGCGTTGACAAAGCCGCACGACCCGATCATCGCCACGGAGATCGGTCAGCAGATGTGGGTGGCGCAGTTCTTCGGTTTCGACAAACCCAATCGCTGGATTACGTCAGGGGGATTGGGGACGATGGGTTTCGGTCTTCCTGCCGCGCTGGGGGCGCAGATCGCACATCCCGGCCGTCTTGTCATTGACATTGCCGGCAACGCGTCCGTGCAAACGACGATGAAGGAGCTGTCGACGGCGATACAGCATCAAGCGCCGATCAAGATCTTCATTTTGAACGATGAACATCCGGGCATGGCGCCAGACTGGGAAGAAATATCGGATGGTGGCGGTCAATCGCATTCTTATTCGGCTTCGCTGCCCGATTTTGCCAAGCTCGCGGAAGCCTATGGCGCCGTCGGCCTTCGTTGCGAGAGCCCTACCGAACTCGATGCCAGGATCGAGGAGATGATCGACGCGGACCGGCCGGTGCTCCTTCACTGCCGGGTTGCAAGGCTCGCCGACAGCCGCCCGCAGTAACGACTTATGATCGAACACGCCAAAAGCAAGCCGTGCGATCCTGCAGCATCGTCTATGCATAGCCGAGGACCTCATGATCGAGACTGGCGTCTCGATCATGTATTTATGCCGTTTTATGAGATCGATTTTCTTCAGGCCGCAGAGAAGCCGAATTGCGTCCGAGGAATTCCAGGTACGCGCCGTTCCGATCAAAGATACTATGTCACGACTCTTTGTTTGAAAGAGCGGCCAAGTCCTCTTTAAGCCGCACCGGCAAATCCATCCGTTCGTGAAGAATGCTCATGACGCCAAGATCACCGTTTTCAAGCTCACGAAAGAATAGGTAGTGATGCTCATAGCGGCTGAAATAGGCCCGACGCCTGATGTCAGCGGGAACTGCCAACCGTTGCGGAAGCTGTCGCCAGATCAGGCGATCCTCGCATAAACGCTGCAAATAAACATGCAGCCCGAGAATGTACGCATCTGCCTGTTTTTCTCCCCAGGCCTCGAACGTGTCACGCCAAATCCTGTCCTGCGCGGCGTCTGCGCGTGGATAAAACCGATAAGCTACCATGCTCAGCGGCGCTTGTTGCGACGGATAACGTCTTCAGCGGAAACGACGACAAACTCGCTGTCGTCGGCACGCATTGCGGGTGCAAGTTCCTTTTGCAGGCCATTCCATGCCTCGTCGCGCGTTTGCAAATCGCGTCGGATCAGGGCGCGAATGTACTCGCTCGCGTTCTCATAGAGGCCGTCGTCACCGATCTGCTGCTGAATGTGATCTTGCAGCACGCCGCTGACCTTCACATGAATGCTGCCCGATGCCATCGGCCTACCCTTTCGTTCTTCCTCTATCGTAGGGCAGCGTAGCATATATTGTCAATATTCATCATAAGGAAATAATCGTGATATGGTTTTCGAACCTCACTCGGCGACTTGGCTGTCCTAACGATGTCCCGACCAGCATCATCATACTCGTTCCGCCGCTTTTGTTTAGCGCTTGCGGGCCTGGGGCAGCAGGTTCATGCTTGTTTCCTATTCTGAGGCCTGCTGGTTGCGGCTGAAATAGCCGTACATCGGGGTTTCGTGAGATGCGTCCGATGGAGTGCAGCGGCTGCGGGTTCGATATTCAGAGCGGTTTTGCTTTCTGTCCGCGATGCGGCGCAAGGCAACCGATCTCGTGCGCTGCCTGCGGCTATCCCTGTCAGCCCGATTTTGCCTTCTGCCCCAGTTGTGGCGCGTCGGTTTCGGGCAAAGTCCAACCCGCGTCGAAGCCAAACATCGAGGCGGTGCAGTCTAAATCTGACGGCGATGCCGACCGGCGGCCGGTGACCGTGCTCTTTGCCGATCTCTGCGGCTTCACGACTCTGAGCGAGCAGATCGACCCTGAAGTCATGCGGGTCCTGCAGAACGAATTGTTCGAAGAGATGACCCAAGCGGTCGAGGCCTATGGCGGCTTCGTCGACAAGTTCGTCGGCGATGCGCTGCTGGCGCTGTTCGGCGCGCCGGTCGCTCATGAGGACGATCCGGTCCGGGCGCTTGGTGCCGCACTCGATATGATCAGTCGGGCCATGCAGGTCGGCGAGCGCTGGCACGCCCGCGCCGGCGTGCCGCTGCGTCTGCATATCGGAATCAATAGCGGCCCTGTCGTTACCGGCGGCTTCGGTGCGGTCAGTACAAAATCCTATTCGGTGACCGGCGACACGGTGAACACCGCCCAACGCCTGCAATCCATGGCCGGCGAAAACGATATCCTTGTCGGGCCGCTGACCTATCGCCTCACCCGCCATGCCTTTGCCTTCGAGAGTCTCGGTGCGCAGGCGTTGCGCGGCAAAAGCGGAAACGTCCTTGTCCATCGGCTGACAGGGCTGTTGGAAGCGCCGCATACGGCGCGCGGGCTCGAGAGTCTCGGCCTTCAGGCGCCGATGATCGGACGAGATACGGAGCTGTCGCGGTTGCTGACATGCCTCGATCTTGCCTGCGGCGGGGCAGCACAGCTTGTCCGCCTGATCGGCGAAGCGGGTATCGGGAAGTCGCGGCTGGTCAATGAATTCGTCGCGATAGCCAGCAATGCCGCTCGTTTCCAGGGCCTCGCCATCCGCAAAGCGACCTGCTCTCCCCTCGGCGAACAATCCTATGGCACGCTCGGTGCGGTCGTGCGCAGCGCCTACGGCATTGGCGAGCGAGACGATCTCGACAGGGCGCGGCAATTGCTGGCAACGGGGTTTCGCGCACTCGATCTGACGCAGGAGGAGGTCGAGGGACTTTTGCCGCTCTTTCTGCATGTCCTCGGCCTCGGCGATCCCGATGGCGCGTTGCGGTACATCGAGCCGGAGCAGCTGCGGCGGCAGATCTTCTATGCCGTCCGCACCGTCTTCGAGCGGCGGCTGGCGCAAGGTCCCCTGCTGCTTGTCATTGAGGATCTGCACTGGGCGGACGCTGCCTCGCTGGAAGTGCTTCGCTTCATGATGGACCGGCTGGAGCGCAGCAGGTTGATGCTGCTGGCGGTCTACCGGCCGACATCGCAGACCGACCCACTGGACTCCAATCGTGTCAGCGTCACCGTGCAGCGCCTTGCCCCACTCTTTGCGGCCGACGGGCAGAAGCTGCTTGCTGCGTTTTTTGGCGAGAGCTATGCCAAGTTGCCAGTGACGATGCGCAAACGCATCCTCGACCGCGCCGGCGGCAATCCGCTTTTCATCGAAGAAATCCTTCGGGTGCTGATCGACATGGGCACGTTGCACAATGACGGCCAGCGCTGGCATGTCGCAGCGGAAGACACGGATGTCGATATACCGGTGAACCTGCAAGCCCTGTTGCTTGCCCGCGTCGATCGTCTGCCACAGGAGATCAGACGGCTGGCGCAAGAGGCTGCGGTGGTCGGCCCGAAATTCGATACCGCCCTGCTCCGCACCATCGCCACCGACCCGGCCGCCATCGATGCTGCATTGGATCATCTCTGCGATGCCAATATCATCGAGGAATTGCGCGGGCCGGATGCCGGCGGGTCGCCGGGCTATCGCTTCAGCCAGACGCTGATGCACGACGTCATCTACCACAATCTCCTGCTGCAACGGCGCATGGAGCTTCATCAACGGATCGGCCAGGCCCTGGAACGTCAATATGGTGCAGCGCCCGACCGGCCCGAGCATCTGGCGCAGCTCGGCCATCACTTCAGCCTGACCACCGAAAAGGCCAAGGGCGCCACCTATCTGATGGCGGCTGGCGATCTGGCGCGCAAGGCCTACGCCAATGACGACGCAATGCGCCTCTACCATCAGGCCCTTGCGGCCTTCGCAAACGAGGCGGAGGTGACACCGGAGCAACAGGCGCTCCTGGAGCGTCTTGCCGATCTCTGCGGCCCTGCCGGCCTGCGCGACGCCGCCTTGAACCATTATCAGCGAGCGCTGGCTATCCACCGCACCAAAGTCGATCCTATCGCCGCAGCGCGGATATTGCGCAAGATCGGCCGCTTGCATCTCGATGCAGGGCGCCGCGATCAAGCGGAGACACATTTGGCCGAAGCCGAAGCGATGATCGCCACAATCGATGCGCCAGTCGAACGTGCACATGTCCTGCAGGAGCGCGGCCATCTGGCCTTCCGCATGGGGGATCAGGCCGCTGCCGCAGAGTGGGCGACGCAGGCGCTGCAATGCCTGCAAACCCTGCCGATCGACGGGACGACCGAGGCCGGACGGGAGACAGCGCGAGCGATGGCGGAGGCGCTGAACACGAAGGGTGCAGCCTTTGCGCGGCTCGGACGTCGCCGCGAGGCCGTGCAGGAAGTGGAACGCAGCCTCTCGGTTGCCGAAAAGGCCGATCTGCAAAGTGCTGCCTGTCGCGCCTATTCCAACCTCGGCGTTCTCTACACGATTGTCGATCCGGCCAACGCCATCAAGATCTGCCGGCGCGGTCTGGAGGTTGCAACCCGTATCGGCGATCTCGGCTTCCAGGCGCGCCTTCTCGCCAACCTCGCAGTCGCATGCTGTACCTTCACCGATCGCTGCGCCGCCGAGGGTGTACCGGCGGCGGAGAAGGCCGTCGAAATCGACCGGGCGCTCGATCAGCGCGACCATCTCTCCGTGCCGCTGATCGTACTGGGCCAGATTCATCAATGCCACGGGCAGCCGAAGCTAGCTCGTAAGTATTACGAAGAAGCCCTTGAGGTTGCGAAGGAAATTGATGAACCGCAACTGCTCTTTCCGTGCTATGATGGCTTGGCGACACTCAGCCTTGAGCATGACGACATGGACGAGGCGGAACGGTATTTCACGCTGGCACAGGATGTGTGCATCCGCCACAACCTCGATCCAGGCACGCTCGTCGTCCTGCCGTTTCTCGACTGACTTGTCCTCGTTGCAGTGATCGCCGGAGATCGATTAGGCAAATCGATTCAAGAAGATAAAGGGAGGAACGAAACATGCAGGAGAACCACGCCGCAAGACCGTTACAGCCGGGAGATCGCGCGCCAAACGTGGTGCTGGATGCGATCACCCGCCAGGGCAAGGTCGCCATCGACGATTTTCGCGGCCAGAAGCCGGTGCTCATCGGTTTGTTCCGCGGATTGCATTGCCCCTTCTGTCGCCGGCAGATCGCCGCCATGGCCGAACTCACCGATGCCTTGCAGGAGAAAGGCATCGACAGCCTGACCGTCGTCAACACGCCGATCGACCGCGCTCGCCTCTATTTCCGCTACCATCCGCTTCCCAATCTGCTGGCCGCCTCGGATCCGGAACGGGTATCGCACAAGGCCTTCGGCCTGCCGAATCTGCAGTTCACCGAAGATGAGAATGAGTGGCCGCGCAAAGTCAGCATGAACACGGTGATGTCGATGCGCATAGACATGCCGGGCGAGCTTCCAGCGCCTATGGACCCGATGGCGGCGTCGGAATTCCTCGACAAGGCGGACGGCTATGAAATCACCGAGGATGACAAGCAGATGATCGCCACCGGCCACGGCCAACTCGTCGGCGAATTCCTGCTCGACCGGGATGGCGTCGTGCGCTGGTGTTTCACCGAAGTCGAGGAGGATGGCCGCCTTATGTTTGGCGGTCCCGCCCCTCGGGAAGTGATGTCGGCAGCGTCGAACATGGCTGTTTGAAGCGAATGAGGCCGTGCTTGAAAAGGTCGGACGCTTGAACAAGGCGAGCATTTCCCGATCCCGCGTGATCGCCCTTATTCCATCCTGAACTTGGCGTGGCAGGTCGTACAGGTCTGAAGCATGAGGTGGAACGCGTGTTCCGCCGGCATTGCCAGCAGTTCCTGCTCGTTGCGAACATGGGTGCCGAACGGGCCGCCACCCGTGGCTTCCCCAGGCTTCATGCGCATGCTGGCGGACATCTGTCTTGGGTTGTTCTGCGCGGCGGCGTCCAGCGCGATGGCGTAGTCGCGCAGATCGTTGGCGATGCGGTCGAACCGCTCGCGCTCCTTAAGGATGTTCGGCCCAGCCTTCGATTGCCGACTGTCGGCCTCGGACGCGAAATGTGCGGAGAGAACACTCCCGGACTTGTCGCGGATGGTGTCGGCCGCCCATTTGAATTCGCTGGCGTTGTAGGCCGTTGGATCCTTGAACATGCCGGAGATCGTCTTCGCCGCGGCGGCCATCGCCTTCATGTCCGCCTGTCGACGGAAGACGAGATCCTCCGCGGCTGGCGACGGAACCCCCGCCATCAGGACTGCTCCCACGATGGAGAGCAGTCCAGCCTTCTTCATGTAAGCGGTCTGTTTCATAAACGCTGCGTTCCAAACCGGGCCATGCCGCTTGCTTCGGATATCCGTCGCTTCACCGGATATCCGTTCTCATCTGGGCAGGAAGAGGGCGGACGGAGACCGCCCTCCCCGATCACGCCGCCATCTTGCGGCAGCTATCGGCGCAACGGCGGCAGGCGTCGACGCAGCTTTGCATGTCGCCCACCCGCTCGCAGTCTTCGGCGCACTGGCCGCAGATTTCTGCGCATTCCCCGCAGACATGCTTGTGGTGCTCCGAGCCGATCAGCATGAAGTGCGCTGAGGTCCGGCAAATCTCAGCGCATGCCATCATCAGCTTGAAGTGCGGAGGTTTGGTGTGCTCCCCACCCAGTTCCAGGCAATGTCCCATGGCCATCGACAGGCATTCGCTGTAGCAGGCGAGGCAGTTGTCGATGCAAGCTTTCATTTCAGTCGACATATGATGCATGGCGCAATCTCCTATTTGACTTCCTTGTCCACCCACTTGGACATCTCTTCGATCTCCTTTTTCTGGGCTTCGATGACCTTCTGTGCCATCTGCTTGGCCTCTTCATTGTCGCCGTACTTGAGTTCGACCTCCGACATGCTGATCGCGCCCATATGGTGGGCAATAATGCCGCAGACGAAGGAGACGTCGGCGTCCTTCTTCATCATCCCCTGCATCATGTTCATGTGCATGCCCTTCATGCCGTCCATCGACGCCTTCTGGTAGTCGGTCATGTCGCCCATCGGCATGCCGCCCGAAGGCATGTCCGCCTTCGACATGTCCATGTCTTCGGACTTGCATTTTTCCGGATAGGCCGTCGTCGACTGGGCGGAAACCGCCGACTGCAGGATTGCAAAGCCGGCGGCGACTGCCGTGCACAAGGCAAGCTTGGTGAACGTCTTCATTTTTCGATCTCCGAAAATTTGGTTGATTGTTTGGTCCGTCTTAGCCCGCCTGAAATCGGGGCGGCGGATCGATTGAACGGATCAGCAGGAGCGGCCTGTCGACGGGCTCCGTCCGTTCATGCCTCCCCGGTTCGAAGCGCGGAGCCGCGACCTTGGCAAGTTCCGGAAGGATCGGACAGCAGTGCATCGCCGAACAGCACCCGGCCTGCGTGCCGCAGGCATGCCCCGCATGGCGATCACGCTCCCCCACGACGGCACAGTGCTGGCTTTGCAAGGTGCTCGGCGCCGCGGCCATGCCGAAAGAATTCGCCGCCACCAGGAGAGCGACGAGCAAAAGCTGAGCGTACCGGAAGATGCTTCCAAGTCTCATTCGGCTGGGTTTCCTTCCGGCGCCGAACTGTGCGGCAGCCGCAATGTTCCACAGTACCAGTGATCTGTGGCGGCCTTGCGTTTTGGCAACGGCCGATGAGGAAGCATTAACCGTCGCCGGCTAGTCTGCGCCTCTCGCTCGGAAGAATTCGATGAAACCTGGCTATTCGCTGGCCCAGATAGGACTTCACTGGCTGATCGCCCTCCTGGTGCCGGTCCAGTATCTGACGGGCGGCAGCATCGAGAGAACCCACCACGCCGTCCACATGGGCATGACTCCGGCGTACTGGGACGTCGTCCAGCACCATCTCCACAACTACGCGGGAATGGCGATTGGCCTGCTGATGGGCCTGCGGCTGGTTCTTCGTCTTCTTCAGCCCTCCGAAACCAGCGCACCCCGCTCATGGAGTGAGCGAGCAGCCGCGGCGCTTCACCACGCCTTCTACGCCGCGATTATTGGGCAGGCCTGCATGGGCGTCGTCGCGAGCTACTTCTGGTTCGGGATTGCGCCATACCACGTCATCGGATCGAGGATCATCCTGGCGATGGTGGCGCTGCATCTCGCCGCGGCGATTTGGCACACGGTCGTCGCCCGTGACGAGACAGTCGACCGGATGGTGTTCCCGCGCCGGAAGCGGTCAGCCGACGATCTGTAAGGTAATCAGCGTCAGCACGACATAGCGGCCGGTCTTGGCGACGAACACCAGGATCGTGAAGGGGAGGAGCGGCTCCCTGAGTACGCCGGCGACAACGGTCAGGGCGTCGCCAAACAGCGGCATCCAGCACAGAAGCAACGTCCATTTTCCGTATTTCCGGTACCAGCAGGACGAACGCTCGAGCGCCTTCTCGCCGACCGGAAACCAATGCCGGTCACGAAAATTTTCGATTCCGCGTCCGAGGAACCAGTTGACGATGCTTCCAAGCGTGTTTCCGACGCTGGCGACGGCCAGCAGAACCGGAACGGAGAGCTTTCCGCTAAGAAGAAGGCCAACCAGCACGGGCTCCGACTGCATCGGCAGCACTGTTGCCGCGCCGAGAGCCGCGGCGAAAAGGCCGAGATAAGACGCGAGATCGATCATCGTCGGAAAAGAACAGCTCCTGTTGACCTTGCCACTATTGGAAGCCCAGCTTGTGCACGACGTGATGTTCGCGCCACATAAAGGACTCGAACGTCGGCGAGATATAGCTCTTAGTTGAAATCGATCTGCTTTGCATGTAGTTCGAGGAGCATGGGCAAGATGTACCGAATCGCAATGAGCAGGCTGCTCGTGATGATGCGGCTGGTGATCATCGTATCACTGGCTGGGTACTCGCTATCGAACGCCAGCGCCGCCATGCATGGCTCCTCCTTCCCCAAGGCGGCAGCGGTACTGTCCGAGTCCGATGCAATGCAGCATCACGATGGCCATGACATGACGAAGATGGCTGCCCATGACCATTCGCAGGGCGGCGGCAGTGATGACGCAGATGGCGTATCGAAGCCTGTCAAGCAAGAATGCTGCAAGGATTTCTGTGGCGGGCTCGGCATCATTTGTGAAGGCCAGGATGTCGACGGACCCGTCGTAACCTCGATCCGGCAGTTCATCGACGACCGGACGACCCTTGGCGAGCTGCCGCCCCTCCACCGTCCCCCGAATATCTGAATAGAGACCTACCCGTTTGATCGGGTCTAGTCGGACGCTTGCCTGCTTCCGGGCGAGCGCGCCGTAAGGCTATCTCCTATTCGGAAATTTCATAATGAAACCCTCGCTTTTCGTGGTGGGGCTGCCGCTTATCGTCGGCGGCTGCGCATCCACACTTCCTCCCGACGTGGTGGCGTTTCCCACCGCGGTCGATCAGCCGTCCGCACCTCCGGCGGCATACAGGTCGCCGATCGCAGGCTACGTCGCCCGGCAGCCGGTCGATCCCAAGCCCTGGCGCAGACAGAACGATCTGCAGTCTCCCATGAATGGAGACGACTCATGATCGGCACCAGAAAACTGATCTTGGCGCTGGCATTTCCGCTCGCTTTGAGCGGCTGTGTCACAGGCGCCGAGTATTCCCGCAAAGAGGCGGGCTTCACCTCCGTTGCCAACAAGACCGCCACCGTCACGGCGAAAGAGACCGTCTGGATCCAGAACCAGAACCAGGCTCGATCGGCGGCAGCTCAAGTCAAAAGCCTGCTTCCTCGAACGAAGCCTCTCGACGTCGAGACGGCCGTCCAGATCGCGCTGCTCAACAACAAGGGACTGCAGGCCGCCTACGCCGATCTCGGCGACAGCGCGGCCGACGCCTGGCAAACGACAATGTTCCTGAATCCGACTGTAGCCGTTGGCTTGACGGGCATCGGGACGCCCGGGCTGGAAGCCTTCAAGACAGTCGAAGGGGCCGTCGTCACCAACATCCTGGCGCTTGCCACGAAGAAGCGTGACATCGAAATCGCTGACACGCGGTTCCGGCAAGCACAGTTGAACGCTGCTGTGCGTACGCTTCAGCTTGCCGCTGATACCCGCCGCGCCTGGATAAACGCCGTTGCGGCCTGGGAGAATGTGGGCCAGTTGCAACGCGCCCAAGCGACGGCCGATGCGGCCTCCGAGCTGGCACAGAAGCTGGGCGAGACCGGAGCAATGGCCAAAGGCGCTCAGGCTCGCGAGCATGTGTTCGTGGCTGAACTGGCCGGAGAGACCGCAAAGGCACGTCTGGCGGCCCGGCTCACAAAGGAAGAGCTGACACGCCTTTTGGGGCTTTGGGGTTCAGACCTCGACTATCAAGTCCCGAACAGTCTGCCGTCTCTGCCAAAGGTTGTCGTGAAGCGCGACACAATCGAGGCGGAGGCGCTTCGCAACCGCATCGATCTGCGAGTCGCCAAACTTGAGTTGGAGGCAACCGCTCGCTCCTATGGGCTGACCGAGGCAACTCGATATGTGACCGATCTGGAAATCCTAACCGGGCTTGAAACGGAGCGCGAAATCGAGGACGGCGACAAGAAGGTCGACACGACAGGATTTGCCGAGCTGGAATTCGCTATTCCAATCTTCGACACCGGCAAGGCTCGCATGAGGAAAGCCGAGTTGGCTTACATGCGGGCAGCGAACCAGCTCGCCGAGAAGGCAGTCAATGTGCGGTCGGAGTCGCGATCTGCCTACCAGGCTTACCGCTCGAACTATGACATCGCGCGGCACTACCGCAACAGCGTCGTGCCGCTGCGCACCAAGGTCGAAGAGGAATCCCTGCTGACCTACAACGGCATGATCACCAATACGTTCGAACTGCTCACCGACACGCGCGACAAAATCAACTCCATCCTGCTCTCCGTCAACGCGAAGCGCGACTTCTGGCTGGCCGAAGCCAACCTCGCGCCAGCGATCTACGGCGGCGGCGCTTCGGCTGCGTCAGCAGAGACCGAAGTTGCCTCTGCTTCTGAGAGCAGCGCTGGCGGCGGTCATTGAGAAAGGAACATCGCTATGTTCAATAGAAGACAGATCATTGGAGCCAGCGCCGCTCTGCTTTCGACGGCCGCCTGGACAAAGACGTCGGCAATGGGCTTGCCGGACGCACCGACAATGGAATCGGCGGATATGCAGCCGCCGCTCCAACCAACATCGGGACCAGATTACCAGCCAGTGGTTACGCTGAATGGCTGGACCCTGCCCCATCGGATGAACAACGGCGTCAAGGAGTTCCACCTCGTCGCCGAGCCCGTCGAACGCGAGATGGCCGACGGCATGACCGCCTATCTGTGGGGCTACAACGGCCAATCTCCGGGGCCAACCATCGAGGCCGTCGAAGGAGATCGCGTCCGCATCTTCGTCACCAACAAGCTGCCGGAGCACACGACGATCCACTGGCACGGCATGATCTTGCCGTCGGGCATGGACGGCGTCGGCGGCCTGACGCAGCCGCATATTCCAGTCGGCAAGACCTATGTGTACGAGTTCGACCTCGTGAAATCCGGCACCTTCATGTACCACCCGCATTCCGACGAGATGGTGCAGATGGCCATGGGCATGATGGGTTTCTTCGTGATCCATCCGAAAGATCCCAAGTTCATGCGCGTCGACCGGGACTTCGTCTTCCTGCTCAATGCCTACGATATCGATCCCGGTTCATACGTGCCACGGATCATGGAGATGACCGACTTCAACATGTGGTGCTGGAACAGCCGCGTGTTCCCGGACATCAGCCCTTTGGTCGTGTCGAAGAACGACAGGGTGCGCGTCCGCGTCGGCAACCTGACGATGACCAACCATCCGATCCACATGCATGGCTACGATTTCGAGGTGACCTGTACCGACGGTGGCTGGGTGCGGCCGGAAGCGCGGTGGCCGGAGGTGAGCATCGACATCCCCGTCGGCGCGATGCGTGCCTATGAGTTCGACGCCAAGTATCTCGGCGACTGGGCGATCCATTGCCACAAATCGCACCACACGATGAACGCCATGGGTCACGACATTCCAACCTTCATCGGTGCGGACAAATCGAAGGTCGCCGAACAGATCAGGAAGCTGCAGCCGGAATACATGCCCATGGGCACGAAGGGCATGGCCGACATGGGCGAAATGGAAATGCCCATCCCCGAGAATACCGTTCCGATGATGACCGGCTGGGGGCCGCATGGTCCCATCGAAATGGGCGGCATGTTCTCGGTCGTGAAAGTCCGCGAGGGGATCTCAGCAGACGATTACTCAGATCCTGGCTGGTACGAAAACCCGCCTGGAACGCAGGCCTTCGAGTGGACCGGAGACCTTCCGGACGCGACCAAGGCCAAAGACTCAAAAACGCAAATTACGCCGAAGCCGACAAACGGCTGAGGTCCATCTCAACATCGAAAGGATCTACGCATGAAGAACTATGTACTGGCACTGGCGCTCGTCGCCCTCGCAACCCCAGCGCTCGCTTCCGGCAATCATGCCGGCGGTCACGGCGAGAAGATGGCTGTCGGAGAACCCGGCGACAAGGCCAAGGCGACACAGACAATCCGCGTCACGATGAAGGAAACCGACGACGGAAAGATGCTCTTCACCCCCGCGGTCTTCAACGTTCGCAAGGGGCAGACTGTCAAGATCGCGATCAAGAATGCCGGAACGATCGACCACGAATTCGTGCTCGATCAGGAAGACAAGATTCTGGAGCACAAGAAGGTCATGGAGAAGTTCCCGGAAATGGAACATGCCGACGCCAATTCTATCCGTCTTCCGGCGGGTCAATCCGGCGAGATCGTCTGGAAATTCACCACCGACGGCGAGTTCAAGTTCGCCTGCCTGATCCCCGGTCACTATGAAGCCGGCATGCACGGCGACGTCACGGTCGCCGGGAAATAATCCGCAAAGAGGAGCTACGAACATGAAAACTGCCATGATCAAAATCAGCGTGGCCGCCCTGATCTCTGCCAGCGCGGCCTTCGGTGCGTTCGCTCAGGAATTCACCAAGGGTGTCGTCAACAAGATCGACGCCAAGGCGAACAAGGTGACCATCAAGCATGAGGACCTGAAGAACCTCGACATGCCTGCGATGACGATGGTTTTCCGGGTCGAAGACCCGGCTCTGCTTGAAAGGCTGAAGGAAGGTTCGAATATTGAGTTTGTCGCAGAGCGCGTCAACGGCAAGCTCACCGTCACAGAGGTCAAGTAAGCCGACTCCACGTCGCTGATGTCCTTGGTACGCGGCCGTCGCTGACGGCCGCGTACCACCATCCGACAACTGTGACAACGAATGCGTCCATTATCGCGAGGCGCAATCGAATACCTTCCGGTAACGACCCGCCATGAAATCTGCAATCGGCGTTCATTGGGACTACGCGCGAGAAATTCGCTCAATCCTGCTGCGCTTTGTCGCCTTCGCCATTCTTCTTGCCAACCTCTTGCTGGGCGGCAACGCAGGTGCCGAAGGAATGCTTTTAATCGTCGTCATCAGTTATCTCGTCATCAGCATCACTTCTGTCGTGACAGCACGATTCCTTCCTGATCGCTCCTGGCTGAAAATCCTCTTTGTCGTACTCGATGCCCTGTTGGTCGTCTCAATTTTATATGGGCATATCCTTGGCGGACCGGTGACCGAAAACCACAATTTGACGACCACCAGCTTGGTGGTGGCATTTATCCTGCTCAATCATGTAGGTCTCAAGCTGGATGGTCGCCTCGTCCTCATCTTCTCTGGCATCGTCCTTGTTTCCTGGGTGGCCATGCTGGCGGCCACGGCCGCCAGACATCATACGGCTGACACGGTGTCGTTGGTCGGATCGTTCTTCAATCAGGACCTGGGTCTGACGGTCAGCTTCGGCTTCACCGCCTTTGCGATCTATCTTCTTGCGAAGGACCACGACCGGACTCGCAAGGAGGCATTGCGAGCGGATGAGCGACGTCTCAATCTTTCACGCTTCTTCTCGCCGCTCGTGGTCGCGGACCTTGAGGAAGGCAGCTCGGCACTCGATCTCGAACGTCGCAACGCGGCGATAATGTTCGTTGACTTGCGGGATTTCACGAGCTTTGCCGAAACTGCGCCAGCACGCGAGCTGGCTTGGGTGCTGCGGGAATACCGGCAGCTTGTTTCCGGCATCATTTTTGAACACGGCGGGACCGTCGATAAGTTTATTGGCGACGGCGTAATGGCAGTCTTCGGCCAACCCTCCCCCACAGTAGACGATGCAGACCGCGCCTTGGCATGTGCTCTAGACCTCGTCGATGCGCTCACGGATTGGAAGAACTACAGTGTACAGAACGGCTATCCCGCCCTGAACGCAGGTATTGGCTTGCACTACGGCACGGTCATCGGCGGCGTCCTAGACAGCGGATGTCATAGCGAGTTCACGGTGATCGGTGATGCGGTTAACGTCGCCCAACGCTTGGAATCGTTGGCCAAATCATTCGATGCGCCACTCGTCGTATCGTCAGCGCTGATGGCCCAGCTGCGTAAACCAGTTCCGACCGCCCTTTGGATACCTGAGAGTTCGGTGGGTCTGCCGGGACGTCGGCATCCAATAGACGTGTGGTATTTACACCGCGAAGCGGGGTTTACTCCCGCCGAGGAAAACACTGGTTACGAGACGGGCGGCGTGCAGACCGCCCTCCATAGATCGTCCTTCCAGTCATCGCCTCCCGCGCCCGATGTGTGCACGGGGTAGTCAATACCTCGGACGGACACCTTGGCTGGATCGCCACATTTAACGAATGCTCGGTGCTTTCCCGGATCGCTGTAACCAGCACCCGCAGCATTGTCCTGCGAAAGCGAGATCAGGACATCGAAATCGTATCCCGCTCGCTCTGCGGTGTGGTTGCTTAAAACGCCAAGGCTAACAACGGTGTCATCGTCGAAATGAGCCGTATGAAAAATCAATGTTTCCGCTGCCTTCGCATTGGAAACCAATGGCAGCCCGGCAACAAATACAGTAAGAAACCAACGCATTCACCCCTCCCGTGGTTCATGCGAATGCGAGATCATATCACTTCAACGGACGGGCTGCTATCCATTCTACTGTAGAAGCAGCCATGGCAGTACAGCTACGCAAATGCGCTCGACCTGGTCGCATTTGGCTACGCGAAGCACACCATCCAGTTCGATCACTATTTGGAAAGTAACCGGTGTCTGGCCGCCATATGTTCGGCGGTCCCGCCCCGCAGGAAGTGATGTGGGCGGCGTCGAACACGGTTGTTTGAAGCGTCCGCGGCGCCTCCTCCTGGCTTGAGGAACAAAACGCTCTTGTCGATGTTGTCATTGCGATGGCATGGCCATGGGAGGTACTCATGCGAAAATCTCTTCAATTCATACTCATCGGCTCGGCGGCTTTAACCGGGTTGACGATCGCGCCGACGATCGCGGCCGCACAGGACTTGGAGCTGCGGGTCGGCCCCGGTGGCCTCGGCATATACGACCGTGATCGAGACCGGTATGACCGATACGACCGGCGGGGACCACGCGGCTGCGATCCGGATGATGCTCTCGACATCGCACGCAGCGAAGGACTTCGCAGGGCGCAGATCGTCCGCATGTCCCCCCGCAGCATCGTTGTCCAAGGGATGACGCGCCGCGGACCGGAACGAATAGTCTTCGCAAACCGGCGCGGCTGCCCGGAAATCTGACCGCGGCGTAAGCTGGCGGACGCCCGAGCATTGAGATCGCGGACGAATGCGGCCGTGGGCTTATTTCGACCCGGTGCGGAACCTTTTGGCACTTTGGGCATTGCTGCTACGTGCCCAGGAGTTCGCAGTAGCTTCGTGTCCATCCGACGGCATAATCAGAATCGACTCAATGGAAAATATATCGAAGCTTCAAATTATTACAGCGTCTTTTTCACGTCTTGAAAGATGCGCGGCGCTGTAGACGCACCATGGGAGGATTTATGATGATGAGCGGTCCAATGAAGGCGCTTCTCGCCGTTCTTGCTGTTGCCGGTTACCAGAACAGAGACAAGATTGGGGAACTCCTGCGCGGCATCCAGAACCCACAGCAGGCCGGCGCGGGAAATCAGCAGCCAGGCGGGCTTGGGGGCCTTCTTGGTGGATTGGCCGGTTCGGGCGGACTCGGCGGCCTTCTCGGCGGCCTGTCGTCCGGCGGCATCGTCAGCGGCGGGCTCGGCGATCTGCTGAAGACATTTCAGCAGAATGGTTACGGCGACAAGGCGGAGTCATGGGTACGCCCCGGCCCGAATGCCGACATCGACGACGGCCAGCTCGCGGAAGCACTCGGCCCGGACGTTCTGAACGAGATCGCGGCGAATACCGGCCTGTCGCATGAAGAGATTCTTGGGCGGCTGAAGCGCGATCTTCCGAAAGCTGTCGACGACCTGACTCCAGAGGGAAAAGTACCCACCGCCGAAGAGAGCTTTTTGTCTTCTGCAAGTCAAGCGACCACCATCGGACGGCCCGGCACCCTCTAATTTCGGGCCGTCTTTGCGTCGCACCAGCGCATCACTCGGCCAGCGCATCACTCGGCCAGCGCATCACTCGGGGAGACCGGCCTTGCGGTAGCCGTCGATGAAATGCGCAAGCGTCCGAGCGTCACGGAACGGTTCGGCCGCCGCCCAGTGGCGGGTTGAAAAATGCGGGTTGGCGACGAGGAACAATTCGACCTCGGCATGCGCCTCGTCGAGCCGGCCGAGTTGGGCAAGGCTTGCCGCAAGGAAACGGCGTGAGCTTGTGCGATAGGTCTCGTCCCGGCGTAGCGTCTCGACGGCGGCTTCGTATTGGCCGGCGGCATATTGTGCCTGGCCGAGCGTCAGATAGTACCAGCTTGCCGGGAACGGGTTCAGCCGGAAGGCCTTGGCGATATGCTCAAGCCCCTCCCCGACCCGCCCGGCGAGAACCGTGATGTCGGACAGGGCCGCAAAGGTGTCGGCCTCATTCGGGTCGAGCTCGATCGCCTTGGCGAATTCCGCATCGGCCTCAGCGAAACTGCGCTCATAGGCAAGCAGGTAGGCGAGGATCCAGCGGCAGCCGGCATCGTTGGGATCGATCGCCACCGCCTTGCCCGCCAGTTGCAGAGCAGTCTTACGTGTAGGCTCCGTCGGTCCGCCGGAATGCACCTCACCCATCCAGTGGTTTATGGCAAGCCAGCGATAGGGCTCGGCATAATCAGGGTCGAGCGAAATCGCGCGTGTCAGCATCAGATGCGCTTCCCGCGCCGTCTGTGGCGTATCATCCATCAGCTTGCGCGCCCGCACGCAGAGATCGTAAGCGTCGAGATTCTTGGGCCGGTTGCGCCGCGGCGGTGTGCGCAGCCGGCCGAGCAAGGCCTCCACGATCTTGGCCGTCACCTCGTCCTGAACGGCAAAGATATGGTCCAGGCTACGGTCGAAGCGTTCCGCCCATAGATGATCGCCACTTGCCGCATCGACCAGTTGGGCGTTGATGCGTACCTGTCCCGCTGCGCGTCTTGCGCTACCCTGCAGCAGGTAACGCACGCCGAGCTCCTCGGCGATATCGCGCACGTCCATCGCCCTTCCCTTGTAGGCGAAGGCCGAGCTGCGGGCGATGACGAACAGGCCCGGCATCCTGGAAAGGTCGGTGATCAGGTCTTCGGTCAGGCCATCGGCGAAGGATTCCTGCTCGGGATCGTTGCTGATATTCACGAAGGGCAGCACCGCTATCGATGGTTTGTCGGGCAGCGGCAAAGGTTTTCGCTTCACACCGCCGAGCTGATCGATGGCGCCGGTGAAGCGGTAGCCGACACGCGGCACCGTGGAGATCCATTCACCGCCGTCGGCGGCCGGACCGAGCAGCTTGCGCAGCTGGGCGATCTGGACAGTGAGGTTGCCTTCCTCGACTGATATGCCCGGCCAGGCCGCGTCCATCAGCTCGGCTTTGCCGAGAATTTCGCCGGGTCGTTCAACGAGTGCAGCGAGCAGCTTGACCCCGCGGTGGCCAATGGCAACGAGATCATTGTTCCGAAGGAGCGTTCCAGCCCCCGGATCAAGCACGAACGGACCAAAGGCAAAGCGCGATCCCTGCATGGGGCGCATCTATAATCGGTTTGGACGTTTTTGAGAACTTTTTGGGAAAGCTTAAGTACGACGCTCACCCTGTCCTGCAGAATTCATCCTCTTTCAGGTAAAGGCCCCCGGGCCTTCAAACCCTATGGAGGTTGCCGTGAACGATATTTCCTGCGTGGAGCCGGCGGACGTGTCGGATCGGCATTTGCACGGCACGACGTCGCTGCGAGCGGATCGGATCCCATGGGCCGCGATGGCGGGTATCATCGCGACCGTCACGGTATTTGCCGTGGCGCAGGGGCTGACCTATCCGCTGCTCAGCTTCATCCTGGAGCGGCACGGGACCACATCAGCCCTGATCGGACTGTCGGCGGCTATGACGCCGCTCGGATTCATTCTATCGGCGCCTTTCATTCCGGCGCTTTCGCGGCGCGTGGGTGCGGCTCGGCTGGCGATCCTGTGTTCGAGCCTGGCCGCGCTCACCCTGATGACGATTGCCTGGGCGCAGGACGTCTGGGCCTGGATGCCGCTGCGCTTCCTGCTCGGCGTCTTCGCCAATCCGCTTTACGTGATCAGCGAAACCTGGCTGATCTCGATCACACCGGCGCCGCGCCGGGGCCGGATCATGGGTCTCTATTCATCGATCGTTTCGGGCGGCTTCGCCATCGGCCCGCTGTCGCTCTGGCTCACCGGCACTGAGGGTTGGCCGCCTTTCGTGATCGGCATTACGGCCTTCCTCCTCTGCGGCCTGATCGTGCTTGCGGTCGTCCCACGCCTGCCGGACATGCCTGGTGAAGGCGAGGCTACAACGGTGGGCCGCTTCTTCGCGCTGGCACCACTGCTGTTGTTTGCCGTTTTTGCCGCTGCCGCCTTCGAGCAGATCCTGCTTTCACTGTTCGCGGTCTATGGTGCAGCACTCGGCAGCGCCGAAGGGCGCATCGCTTCGCTCATCACCTGTTTCATCGCCGGCAATGCCGTGCTGCAGATTTTGCTCGGGCGCTTGGCCGAACGGTTCGGCTCGACACGGATGATGTTATTCTGCGTCCTGGCCTGCCTCGCCAGCTGCCTGCTGCTGCCGTCGGCCTTCAATTCGTGGCTTATCTGGCCGCTCGTTTTCGTCTGGGGCGGGGTCTCGTTCGGGATCTACACCCTATCGCTGATCCAGCTCGGCGAGCGTTTCACCGGCCAGGCCCTGATCGCCGGAAATGCGACCTTCGCCTTGGTATGGGGCATCGGCGGCATCGTCGGATCGCCTGCGACAGGACTGGCGATGCAACTGATCGGACATCAGGGTCTGCCGTTGTCCCTTGGCTTGCTCAGCTGTGTGCTGGCGGCGTTGCTAATGGCCAGGAGATGGCGGGGCTGATCGAGGCACTTGCTTGTGCCGCCCTGCCCCGGCTTGACCTGCCGGCCCTTTGCTCAGGAGAATTGCCATTCAATGTATAACATGTTATATAACTTTCCATACAAATGGAGATCGGCATGGTCGAGGATGTGGTCCGGACGCTGGGGTTTCTGTGCATGGGCAGCCGGCTGCGGCGCATCGGAGAAAGGCTGCAGGCCGATACCCAGCAGGTCATCGACGAGGCCGGTCTCAGCATTCAGGCGGGCCAATATCCATTCCTTGCAGCGATCGACCGGTCTGGGCCATTGACGATCGGCGAGCTCGCGCAGGCGGTGGGCATCACCCAGCCCGGCGCAACCCGCACCATCGGCCAGCTTCTCGAATTCGGTTACGTCGACATGCAGCCGGCCCCGGATGATCAGCGTCGCAGACTGGTCTCGCTGACCGACAAGGGACAGGACCTCGTCGATCATTCGAAAAAGGTGATCTGGCCGCGCATCGCCGCCGCCGTTGCGGATCTTTGCGGCGATCTCGACGGACCGATCCTCGAACAGCTCGCGGCCATCGAGGACGGGCTTGCCGCGATGCCGCTTGCGAGCCGCAACGCCGCCAAGGAGGAACGATAATGCCCCATGTCCTCGACCGGCCGATCTGGAGCGCGCTGGAGACCGCCCATGCCCATCTTGCCGAAGGCGGCAAGTTCGCGCGGCGATACCCTCCCTCCATCGTTCCTTTCGCGGCGTCCGCCGACGAAACGCCGGAGAGCCTCGACGCCCTGGAGAACATGCTTTCGCAGGAGGAGAGCATGATTCTCGTCGAATCTGGGCTGATCGCCATTCCACCGGGTCTTGCCGTCGCAACGGAGGCATCGGTGGTCCAGATGATTGCCGAGCGGCCGCACGAGCGAATTTCGGATTCCCGCATCCAGCCGCTGACTGAGGCCGATGCCGCCGACATGCTTGATTTGGCGACGCTGACCAAACCCGGGCCGTTCACGTTGCGAGCCCAAAGCCTCGGCAGCTTCTGGGGGATCAAGAGCGAAGGCCGCCTGGTGGCGATGGCCGAGCAACGGATGCGGCAGACAGGTTTCATCGAGCTCAGCGGGCTTTGCACCCATCCCGATTTCCAGGGACACGGCCTCGGCACCCTGCTCTTCCGCTTCGTTGCCGGCGAAATCGCGGCGAGCGGCGACACAGCCTATCTGCACGCCTATGCGGCGAACACGTCGGCCATTTCGCTCTACAAGACACATGGCTTTGCGCTTCGCGCGGAGATGAACATGCGCGTCGTCAACCGCCGTTCCTATCGCACCGCCGGCGGCAGCACTTCGAATTTCCAGAATTTTTCCGGGCTGAAATAGGTCGTGGCAAAAGCGCGGATATCTGCGGCGGCGACCTTCTGGTAGCCGCTGAGATTGTCGCGTATCCGGTCTAAGCCACGCGAATCCGTCTGAGCGCCGCGCAGATATTCAATCCAATATTCGTTACCCTGCTGCTGATGCTTCAGTGTCTCGATAATGGGTTCCCGGGCGCGCGTGAGTTCGTCCGGGGAGACATCACGCGACCGCAGATCCTTGGCGATCTCGTCGACGAGTGCGTAGAAGCGCGCGACCTTTGCCGGGTCTGTCTCGACGTAGAAATATGCGTAGCCGTAGCCAGGGACTTCACTTGACAGGTCAGCATCGCCCTCCAGAACATAGCTTGCTCCTTCAGCGGTGCGAAACTGGTCGACCAGCCTGTTTTGGAAAATCTGTGTGGCGAGATTGGCGGTGAAGGACCGCGGCAGGTCGGAAAGCAAATCGCCAATCGGAGCCCCTACCGCGGCGGCGGCGTTATCCGCCCTGCCCTTATGGGCCTCCACAACGGGCTTCTCGTTCGTCGCCGGAAAACGCACGTCGTTGCGATCGTCGCTCGACGTCGTCTCCGGGCGCGGCGGCAAGGCGCCAAAGGTTTCAGCTGTCAGCCGGATCGCGTCGTCCACCGTTACGTCACCGACGATGGTGATATCGATCGGGCCGTTGGAGATCATAGGTTGGAACAGCGCCTCGAAATCCTCTGGATGAGCGGCCGACAACTGCGCGCGATCGGGGAAGGTCCAACGCGGGTCGCCCGAATGCACGAGACTTGGGAAATCGCGGCTGACAATGCCGCCGGGCGTCGCCTCATACTGATCGATACCGCTCAAATAGGCTTGCTGCACACGCTTGAAAGCCTCGGGGCGATAGGCGGGATCGGAGGTGTATGCGGTCATGAGCTGCAGTTGCGTCGCAAGATCTTCAGTCCTTGTACGACCGTCGAACCTGAAGGAGCTATCGCCGACCGAGAAATCGATGCCGACGATGTTGGCTGTCAGCGCTTTCTGGATATCCTGGTAATCCATGGCCTTGACGCCGGACAGCACGACGGCCGCAGATGCCCAGATCGGGGCGGAACGGTCGTGCGGCAGATCCAGCCGACCACCGCCGATATTTTCACGCACCAGCACTTCGTTGGCGCGCAGCTTGGTTGGCTTGACGGTCAGCCGCACGCCGTTGGAAAAGCGCACCATGGTCAAGCCGAGATCGTCGACGGCGCGGCGTTCGACCACAGCGCCCGCCGCGCCGAAATGGGCGTAGGGCCAGGCGACGTCAGCTGCACTGGATAGTGCCGAGACGGCAACGGCATTTGACGCATCGTAGACTTGCCGAACCGCGCCGGCTCCGCCCTCAGGTGATTGGGCCGTCTGTAGCACCACCTGCGGACCGTTGCCGGAGAAGGCACGCTGCAGCGCCTGATTGACCTCGGCCGCCGTGACGCCGTTCGTCATCGTCTCGAACAGCGAGAGGTCTTCGGCAGGCGAGGTGAAGACTTGATCGTCATCGACGCTGCTCGCCAGCATGGAAGCGACGTCGGTGGTCGTGCGCGTCGCGGCTCCGGCCGCAGCAGCCTGCAGGGCCGAGCGATAGTCGAGGATTTCGCGATCGATCTCCGCCTGCGTAGCGCCGAACTCCTGGATACGACGCTGTTCCTGGTCAATGGCCGTGAGCGCCGCCTGCCATTTGTCCGGCTCGGAGTTTGCCGCGATCAGCACGACATGAGCGGAATCGACGATATCCTGAGAGCCGACGCCCGCACTGATGAATGGGGCATCCGCCTTGCCGGCGATGGTGCTCACCCGGCGATTGAGCACGATGAGACCGATATTTTCAATAAGCTCAGCGCGGCGCTTGGCGAAGGTGTCAGGCGCCGCGTCAAAGAGACGCGTCCAGGCGACCTGTACGCTCGTCATGCCGCCGGGAACAACGATGAGGTCGGCGCTTTTGCCTTTCGTCACCAGCGTGCCGAGATCCGGTTTTGCCGGCGCCGGATCGACGGCCTTCCAATCGCCGAAGCGCTGCCGGATTTCCGTTTCCACGGCGGCGGGGTCGATATCACCCACCACCATCAGCGTTGCCCGATCGGGTCGGTAATTGGCCCGGTAATAAGCACGGACAAGGGCCACAGGCGCATTGCTGATGATGTCGGCTTTACCGATCGGCGCCCGCATGGTCACACGTTTGCCGGCGAGCAACGAATTCATGATTTCGAGCGCCGCGCGATACTGCGGTGTGTCGCGCAGCCGCTCCTCCGACAAGATGACGCCGCGTTCGCGATCGAAGGCGTCGGCGTCGAGGCTCAACTCGCTCGCCGTTTCTCGCATCAGCATCAGGCCCGTCGAAACCGTGTCTGCATCGACCTCGGGCAGATCGAGTGCATAGACAGTCTCGTCATAAGAGGTATGGGCGTTGGTGTCCGGCCCGAAGGCCAAACCCTTGCGCTGCAAGATACGGATCATCTCCCCTTCGGCGACATGTGTGGAACCCTTGAAGGCCATGTGCTCGAGAACATGCGCCAGACCCTGCTGGTTGTCGTTTTCGTCGAGCGAACCGGAGCCAATGCGAAAACGGATCGCCGCCTGTCCCAGCGGCGTGAGATTGCGCGTGATCGCAAATCGCATGCCGTTGGCGAGCATGCCGAAACGCACATGGGGATCGGCTTGGATGTCGCTTTGCGTTTGTGGCCAGGGCACGGACGGGCTGTCCGCATAGGCTGGCGACGTGAAGTTTGCGACGAGGGAGACCGTCGCGAGAAACCACCACACCGTGGAGCATTCCATTTTTTTGTGAGACATTCTTGTCCAGGTGATGAGAATGAAGAGGGTAGATGACGCCAACCTGACTATTCCACAGGTTGCATTCCCCATCAACTTCCATGTTTGTAATGAATAAGAAGTAGATAACGCTGCATAGAACAGGATGATTTTAGGCCGGGTCGGCCTGAAATCTGAATCCTGTTCTCAATTAAAGAGTTAGAGCATGATGTCGTCCGAAAACTGCTCACAGGTTTCGGCATAATGCTGTGGGTGTCAGACCAATGTCATCGAACCCGCCTAAGGGATTGCGCCTCGATACTGTCACCAGGAGGCGTTTTCGATGGCGACATTGGAGCAGGTCGCGTTCCGGGCAGGATGCTCGCTGGCGACCGCAAGCAGGGTTCTCAACCGCAACGGACCGGCCAGCGACCTGATGGTGCGCAAGGTGCGCCGTGCGGCCGCCGAACTCGGTTACCGCCCGGCCGGCTCGTCCGCCGGCAGGCTCGGACGCAGGCCTGTGATCGGCGTGCTGATTCCGAGCATTACCAATCCGGTCTTTGCCTCGTCGCTGTCGAGCATCCAGAACCGCATGCTGGTGGCCGGCCATGGCGTCCTGATCGCCCAGTCGAATTATGATCCGGCGCGCGAGGCCGATGCCGTCGCAGCGCTCCTGAACGACCGGCCGACCGGGCTGATTCTCACCGTCTGTGACCCCTCGACCAGCCAGGCGCTGCTTGCAAAGCTCCCGCCGACGGTACTGCTCAACAACCTGCCGACAGCGCAGTTTCCGGCGGCCGTCACCGCCGACAATCGTGCGGCCGGCCGCGAGATCGCGACATTCCTGATCGGCATGGGCCATCGCCACATTCTGTTTCTCTCCGGCAATTTCGCCGCCTCCGACCGCGCCCACCTTCGCTACCGCGGTTATCTCGAGGCCATGGCAGAGAACGGTCTGACACCACTCGATGCCGTGCAGATCCCGTTCGTCAGCGGCTATGACCAGCTCGATCTTGGCGTCGCGATGACTTCGCTTGCGCCGACGGCGATCATCGCCTCCAACGATCTCCTGGCGCTCGGCGTCATCGGCGCGCTGAAGCGCGAGGGGCTTTCCGTGCCTGGGGATGTTTCGGTCGCCGGCTTCGACGGCATCGCCATCGGCCGGCTGATCGATCCACCGCTGACGACCATCGAAATGCCGGATGCCAGCATGGGGGCGACGGCCGCCTCGCTGCTGCTCGACATGGCGGAGAATGCCGCCCCTGCCCGCCATCTTAATGTCGCCTATACGCTTCGCCGCGGCGGCACCGTGCGCGCCATCACTCCGGAATAGAAAGGCCGCCGCGTCTTCGCGGCGGCCCAATTCCTGACGAAGACGACGATCAGCTGCGCGGCAGCATGCCCTCGACATCGGCGGCGGCGTCATCGAGTGCTTCCTTCGGTTCGGCCGACTGGTCGACGATGCGCGAGAGGTTGTCGACGATGGTCTGCGTGACCTTGACGCCGTTCGAGCCTGGGAAGGCATACCAAGGGATCATCACCGGCATCTGGCTGAGGCCTGCCTGGAACAGCGGGTTCTGCTTGTAGAAATCGCCGAGATAATCGGCCGACTTTGCGGCGAGCTCGTTGTTCGGGACATAACCGGTGCCGGGCACGACGACGGAAGCGCCATAAGGGCCGGCAGCAAATTTGGCGAACTTCCAGGCGGCATCCTGCTTGGCGGCGTCATGCGTCAGGATGACGACGGCGTTGCCGCCGGTCGGCAGGCGGCCGTTCACCGGATCGATCAACGGGATCTTGGCGGTGCGCAGATCGAACTTGTTGCCGACATTCTTGATCGTGTTGCGCAGCGCGCCCGTGGTCTGGAACTCAAAACCGACCTTGCCGGCTGCGAAAGCCTGTTCGCCGGCGGCCTTGGTGAACACGGGCATGCCGCCCTCGGTGACCAGGCGATGCAAGACTTCGACGGCCTTCTGGCCTTCCGGCCCATTGAAGGCAACCTTGCTTTCGTCGTCGCTCAGCATCTTGCCGCCGGCGCCGAAGAGCAGTGCCGAAAACATCCAGTCGTCGCCCTGCCAGCGGAAGTCGATGCCGTCGACGCCATTGCCGAGCGCCTTGATCTTGCCACCGAGCGCGATGACCTCATCCCAGGTCTTCGGCGGATTTTCCGGATCGCCGCCGGCCGCCTTCACGAGATCGGCGTTGTAATACATGATCGGGTTGGAGGTCGCGAAAGCCAGGCCCACCTGCTTGCCCTTGACCTGAGCAAGCTTGAGGATCGTGTCGGAGAAGCCCTGCTCGCCCATGTTGCCGTCCTTCTGGACGAGCGGACCGAGGTCGACGGCGACGTCGCGTTCGTCGAGCATGCGCAGGCGATTGAGGCCGATGAAGGTGATATCGGGCATTTCGCTGGTGCCGACCTGGCGAAGGATCGTCTGGATGCCTTCTTCATAGGTGGCCGACGGGCTGGCGAACTGGATCTTGATATCGGGATTTTCTTCCATGAACTTCTTCGAGATCGTGTCCATCACGTCCTTGAAGAAGCCCGGCATCGGGTAGTGAACCGTCAGCGTCGTCTCGGCATGCGCGGGAAGCGCGATTGCCATCGAGACGGCCGCTGCGGCGAGAAGCTGGGTGATATGTTTCATCGCTCGTTCTCCTGGGTTGAAACCGGTCAGCCTTTGAGACCGGTCATGGTGATGCCTTCGACGAAGCGCTTCTGCGCAAGCAGGAAGGCGATGACGAGGGGAAGGGTAATGGTGAGGGTCGCCGCCATCAGCGCGCCGTAGTCGTCGCCGGCCTCGGCGGCGCGGAAATACATCAGGCCGAGCGGCGGTGTGGCATAGTCCTGCTTGCTGATGACGATCAGCGGCCAGTAGAGATCGTTCCAATGGGCGACGACCGAAAAGATGGCGAAGGCCGTGACCGCCGGCCAGGCATTCGGCACGATGACGCGGGCGACGATTCCGAGTTCCGACATACCGTCGAGACGTGCGGCATGGATGAGATCATCAGGCATGGCGCGGAAGAACTGCAGGAACATGAAAATTGCGAAGACCGAAATGGTGAAGGGCGCGACCAGGGCGGCATAGCTGTTGAGCAGCGCGGCGCGGTCGAAGGCGACATAGAGCGGCAGCGCGGTCGCATGGATCGGCACTAGCAGGCCGAGCATGACAAGCACCATCATGGCGCGGGCGGCGCCGAAGCGCAGCTTTGCCATGGCGTAGGCGCAAGGGATCGCCACCAGCACCTGGAAAAAGAAGATCAGCCCGCAGACGACGACGCCGTTCCACAACAGATGCGCCATCGGTACCCGGCTCAAGGCCTTGGCGAAATTTTCGGCATAGGTGAAGTGCGCCGGGATCAGCGACAGCGACGAGGTGAAGATGTCGCTTTGGGCCTTGCCGGCCGTCGAGATCATGAAGACATAGGGCGACAGGAAGATGATTGCGCCGAGCGAAAGCAGCGCCAGGCGGATGATCCTGCCGAGGGAAGAAGCGTTCGTCATCATGTGTAATGCACCCGGCGATCGAGAACGCGGTACTGCAGGAACATCAGCACCACCAGGATCAGCAGAAAGACCACCGTCATCGCGGAGGCATAACCGACGCGCAGATAGACGAAGCCTTCCTGGTAGATCGTGAAGAGCAGCACCTCCGACGCCTTGTTCGGGCCGCCCTCGGTCAGCGTCTTCACCGTCTCGAAGACCTTGACTGAATTGGTGATGCTGATGGTGATGACGAAAAGCGTCGTCGGCCCGAGCATCGGCCAGGTGACGAGCAGGAACCGGTCGAGGGAGGATCTGGCGCCGTCCACTTCGGCTGCCGCGTAAAGCTCGCGCGGGATTGCCGTCAGTCCGGCCAGGAACAGCACCATATTGAAGCCGGCCGATTGCCAGACGCCGATGATCGAGAGGCTGTAAAGCACCGTGCCGGAGCTGCCCAGCCAGTTCGGGCCGGGAATCCCGACGAGGGCGAGCAGTGCGTTGAGCGGGCCGATTGTGGGGTGGAACATATATTGCCAGACGGTCGCCATAGCGACGATCAGCGAGGCGACCGGGAGGAAATAGGCAGTGCGGAAGAAGCTGCGCGCCTTCGTCTCGCTCTCGATCAACATCGCGATGCCGAGACCGAGAAGGATCGAGACGGGTGCTACGACCGCGGTATAGACCGTCGTATTCCACAGCGACTTGCGAAACGTGCGGTCGGTGACCAAATGCGCGTAATTCTCGAAGCCGACGAAACGGAACTTGCCGTAGCCGAGTTCGAAATCGGTGAAGCCGAGCACGATGACTGATGCAACCGGCAAAAGCACGAAGAGGAATAGCAGGACCATCGCCGGCATCACCAGCATCCAGGCGATGCGGGCCTCGCTGCGCCGATGCGCAACGGCGGCATCCTGCGGCACGGCCATGGAGACGATGCTAGCCATGCGCCCTCTCCCGCTGGGCATCGCTTATTGCGAGCCCGGCATCGCTTGTAGCGAGCCCGGCATCGGCAGCGCCGAGCCCTGCATCACCCACTGCAACGCCGCCGGCCAGCCGGCTGCCGTCTTCGGCAAAGATCAGCGTGCGGTCGGGCAAAAGCCGCAGCCCGACCGGATCGCCGGCAACAAGGCCGGAGGCTTCGGCCGGTTGAACCTTGGCGACGATAGTCTCGCCGATCGCGTCCAGCCGGCAATGGAGGATGACTTCGGAGCCCAGGAATTCGACGCGTTCGATACTAGCGGCAAGGCCGTCATGCCGGCTCTTGGAGACAAAGACGAATTCCGGGCGAATGGCGAGCGTGACCGGCATCTTGCCGACGGGCGCATTCTCAAGCGCCAGGCGCAGGCCGCCGCAGAGAATGACGCCGCCTTCGGCAAAGGCCGGCAGCAGATTGATGCGCGGCTGGCCGATGAAGCGGGCGACCTCAATATGGGCGGGATCGTCGTAGATGACCTCGGGGCTGGCGATCTGCAGCAACTTTCCGCCCATCATCACGGCGACACGGTCGGCCATGGAAAGCGCTTCCGCCTGGTCGTGAGTGACATAGAGCGTCGGCACGCCGGCGCGGCGATGCAGGTCGACGATCTCGCCTCGGGCGTGAACGCGCAGATTGGCATCGAGATTGGAGAGCGGTTCGTCCATCAGGAAGATGCTCGGCTGGCGCACCATGGCGCGGGCCAGCGCCACGCGCTGACGCTGGCCGCCCGACATCTGGCCGGGCTTGCGGTCGAGCAGGTGATCGATCTTCAGCGATGTCGCCATATCCCTGACGTCGCGGGAGATCGTCCTACGGGTGGCGCTCTGGCCCGGCATCAACGACCCGATGAAGGGCAGCCGCTGCATCCTCGACAACCGACGCATCGCCAAAGGCACGGCGATATTCTCAGAGGCCGTCAGATGCGGATAAAGCGCGTAGGACTGAAAGACCATGGCGATGTTGCGGTCGGCGGCCGCAACGCCGGACATATCCTTGCCGCCGATCAGGATCTCGCCCTGGTCGGCGTGGTCGAGGCCGGCAAGGACGCGCAACAGCGTGCTCTTGCCGCACCCGGAAGGACCGACCAGCGCGATGAATTCGCCGGCGGCGACATCCAGGCTGACGCCATCAAGGATCTGGTTGCCGCCGAACGCCTTAGCAATGCCGCGAAGCGAGAGCGCGCTCATTCGACGGGTTCCCGCTGCTTGACCGCCTGGGGGTAGACCTCGTGCACGACATCGTCGAGCACATGCGCGGTCATGCCGGGAACGGCGACGATCGTGCTTTCGACACCAGTATCGAACTCGTGGACAACAGCGCCGATCAGGCGCTCGCCCGGCATCTCGCGCTCCATCTTGTCGATGATGAAGGCGGCCGACGGACCCCATGTCAGCTGGGTATTGCCGAAGCGACCCTGCCAGGCCCAATGGAGATGGCCGCTTGCAAACAGCGCCACGTCATGAGCAGCGATCAGATCATAGAGCCGCCGGCGCTGAGCCGGGCGAACGCTCCAATATCCGGTATCGCCTTCGTCGGGTGCATCGACGAACAGCGGCTTGTGCGCAAACAGCGCCACCCGCCGCCCTGCCCTGTCGGACAGCGCCTGGTGAAGCCATTCGAACTGCGCCTCTTCCTCGTCATCCTCATGACCGAGAAGCAGCGAGTTCAATCCGATGAAGCGCCAGCCGGCCGCATCTTCCAGCCAGCGGTCGTCGCCGGCAAGGTTGCGCCAGCGGGACAGCCGCTCGGCATTGACGGGCTGGTCCGATCCCTTGAGGTGGCCGACATCGTGATTGCCGGGGACGATCAGCATCGGGATCGACACCTGACGCATCAGATCCATAGAGAAGGTGATGTCGTCGTCCTTGTCGGCGCCATCGACAGTGAGATCGCCAGTATGGACGATCAGGTCCGCGCCGGTCGCTTCGATCCAGGTCAGAAGCGGCGCCCAGTTGCCGTTGAAATGCGGCTTGCCGGGGCTGAAATGGGTGTCGGTGATCTGAATGATTTTCATGGGGGGCGCGTCTCCGAGACGTCGGCAGCGCCTCACGGGCGCTCCCTTCTCGTGCCCTCTCTAGAAGGCTCCCATGTCAATCACACAGCTGGAGTTTTCACCTGTTTCTCAGTTTTGACATCAATCCGTCATGTAAGAAGAAGGCTCCCCGCGGGAACCGGGGCAGCCTTCGCCTGCATTTGGAATTGAGATCGCGGTGAAATCAGTGCCGTCGTGCGTTGGCGGGAATGGACGATACCGTTGCCGAGACAGGGTCGCTTGCAGGAAAGCTGTCCTCGAGGCCTTCATCGAGCTCTTCTTCCAGCGTTTGCCTGTCGCCGGCCGAACGCGCACTCGGCTGGCCGATCAAACCCTTGCTGCCTTCGTCGAAATTGCCGTTGCTCAAGGCATCGTAACGGTTGATGCTGCCGTCTGCTTCCGCGCCGGCAAAGGCGGTCAGCTGAACCATCATGACCTTGGCGTGGTCGACCGCCGTCGTGTCATCGAGCTCGCCATGGGAGTTGTCGATTTTGACGGAAATCGATTCTCCTCCCTCGCCCAGGAATTCGACGGTGAAGATGTCGCCGGCCTGCGTCACCCGAGTATCGATCAGCTGCATGGAAACCTCCTGTGTTCATGCACCTCAACGGCCATCGAGGTCCGGAGTTCCATTTCAATGCAAGCGGCCGGCCTCGCGACGATTGACCGGCTCGGGAACAAATAATGCGGATGCGAGTTCGTTCGAGGTTCAACAGGTCGCGTCCATGTCGAAGTCACCACTGTCGCCCTCTGAAAAACGCTCGTTCTGCGATATTCCGGCAGATCGGAAACGCGCATTGATATCGAGCTATTCGGAGGCGCTGCGAAAACTCGCCAGATCGGCCGAAGCAGTCGGACGCGCCGACATGCTGCCAGCGCTGATCGAGGTAGCGGACGGATTGGAGAGCATGGCAACCACGATTGCCGAGACAGAGGCCGGCGCCGAAGTGCTGGCGCGCACGGCGCGGCTGGTCCGCGCGACTGAGGGAATGCTGGCGTCGATGTCCTCGTCGTCAAACGTCCATTGAACGTTCCTGAGAACGATCGCGGCTGTCCGGCTAGGCCGGCGGCGATCTCCTTTGCCGAAGACCGGCATTTATGGTTAATTTATTAATAATTGCGGGATTATGAATGGAACCAGACAACCTTTCCAACTGTTGATGCTGCGCCGTGGAGGAACCCCGATGATCCTGAAAATCCTTGCACCCAAGATCGACGCCGATTGCCATGACACCGGCACCTGGCCTGATGGGATCTTTGCCGAAAACCGGATCGATCTTTCCGCCCGCCGCGATGGCCGCCGTCGCTCGCCGCATGAGCGCGACTACGGCAACGACAGGAAAGTGGAAAATCTGCCGCTCGGCTTTGTCTAACCGTTCGCGCGTGGCTCACAGCCTGCGAAAGACCAGAACCCCTGATGCCGGCAACATCGCATTCAGCACTCCCGCCGTTGCTCTGATTCTTCCGCCGCCATTACCGACGTTCCAGCCGCCATATATCTGAGCATCGGTGTTGAAGATCTCCTCCCAGAGGTCATCGCCCAGGCGTTCGCTGTACAGCCGATAGCCGTGTTCGAAGGGAGCGTCGTTCAGCGACCCCACGACGAGGCAATCCTCGCCATCGTTCCATCGATGAAACGCGATCACCCGATTTTCGTCGTGAACCACGGGAATGGCGATGTTGCGGGATCGAATAGCATCCTGATGGACGCTGAGCGCGATGAGATCGCGATAACAGCTGAGCATCCCCGCGCCGCTACCATCAGCTTCGCCGAGAATATTCTCCCGGTTCTCGAGGAAATCATTGTAGCGATAGGGTTTCTGGGCGCCGATTTCCTCACCCATGAAAAACATCGGCGTCCCTGGCGATAGCAGCGTCATCGCCGCTGCGAACCGGGATCTCGCCTCCGCCCACGCCCTGGTCTCACCGGCGATTGGCGCGAAATTGACGGCGATAACAGCGGTTCGCGCCGATCCTTCACGATTGCCGCAATCGTCATGCGACTGGTTGTAGACCACCTTGGATCGCGCGCTCGTCTGCAGCGCGCCGGCAAGAGACGACATGGTCAGCGCCCGCTTGTCGCCGAAACCGGCATTCTTCAACAGCTGCGCCTGCGCGCCGCCGTGATATTCGACGAGGTTGTGATGAAAATCACCGTACCAGGTCGCATCGAAGCCGAGCCCGTCGCCGGTCAGGCTTGGCTCGGTCATCGCCGACCAATCCGAATAATCCTCGGCCGTCAGGAAAAGCTGCGGCTTGATCAGCCGCATCGTGCGGGTCCACTGCTTCAGAAACTTGGCCCCGAAGGCCGCGGCCCGATCGGCGCGCCGGCCATCGGCATGCAGCACCGGATATTGATGGATCGAACTGGTCTGATCAAGGCGGAAACCATCGATATGGCAGACGGAGACGAGAAATGCCGCGCTGGAGATGAAAAGCTGGCGCACGGCTTCCTCATGGAAGCGGGGCGCCCATCCCGTGGAGATGTTGTCGATATAGCCGCCTGTCGGATCGGCGTAGTCGCCGGGGCGTCCCTCATACCAATAATAGATGTTGCGGGTGTGATCGGTGGAATCATAGGCCCATTGCGCCCGCTCGCCATCCGGATCGAAGTGGTTATAACAGACATCGAGGATAACGGCGATGCCGCGCTGGTGGCAGACCTTGACGAACATCTTCAGCCGATCGGTACCGCCAGCCCCCTGGTCGGCGGCAAAGAAATGCGACGTGCCGTAACCCCAGTTGGCCCGGGTCTCGAATTCCGCAATCGGCAGCAGTTCCACGGCGTTGACGCCGAGCGCCGACAGATGCTCAACGAAGGCAATGGCATCATCAAGTGTGCCGGGCGCGGCCTTGCCGAAACCGAGTGCGCCGACGTGCAATTCATAGATCACCAGATCCTCGAGCCGCTCCGGAAGTGTTCGGCCGCCAACGAATTCGTCAACCCAGAACGTCTCGGCGGCAACCTCCTGCCCGGATGGAAGTACGACCCGCTTCGGATCGCAGACGACCGAGCAGCTTTGCGGTCCGTCCAATGCCGCCGGCGATCCGTGATAGACGGCTCCATCCGGATCGAAGTCTCCGGCGCCGATCTGCATGAGCGACCAGATATCCGTGCGGTAAGCAACCGATCCATCATCCCTGGTGATGCGGTACATATAGGGCGTGCCGACCATGCTGTCGAAATCGGAAAGGCCGTCGTCCTCGCCGGTTTCAACGCTCCAGAATCCATCAACGGTCCTTCGCATCCCGATGGTTGCGACCGTTCCGGTGCCGTCGTCGGCGACGTAGCCGATGGCAGGATCGGCTATCACGAGCGAAATCGCCCTGGCGTTTGGCGCCCAGACCGAAAAGCGGATGCCGTCGGAACTGTTGGGCTTCTCAACCCGGTTCGCTCCCAGACGGCCGATCCACGTCAGATAATAGGTCTGCGGCCCGATTCCCTGCTGGAGATGGAAGGAGCATTCGCGGCGCGAGGAGGCCTCATCGTCCAATTCAGCGGCGATCGCCCATAGGTCTGGAATGCCCGGCCGATCGAGTTCGATCCCCCAGCGAAAATGCGTACCGATCTCGCCATCGGGAAAGGGCACGCGGGCGACAAAAACATCATAGCCATCCTCGTCACGAGAGCGCTGCATCGGATGAGACGTCCACCCGTTCGAGGGACGGCCTTGCTCGTCCCAACTGCCGCGGAGACGGACATTGTCGAACGCCATCGAAGGCAAACCGCTGCGAAACCGGAATTGAACATTGACGGTCATCGGATCCTCCAAGCCGTGTCGGATTTGCGGTCCCCGCTCATGCGGCCATCTCACTCGGGCATGATCAGCCGGCTGAATACAAAAATGCAAGCATAGATTCGGCATTCAATGCGATCCGGAACGGGCCACATTCAGGACAACATATCATGGTTAACGGGCAATACTGCGCAGCCCTCCTTCTGTATTAAATCGAATCGGCATCAGAAATGGGATAAATTCCCATCGCCAATTCCCTCATGAACTGGGAGAAATAATTTGGCTCAAGCCGTTAGAACAAACGATGTTATTCGTTCCTTTGGAATTGATACGCATATCGACTATACCGACGGAAAATATTCCAATGTTGGAGAAGTTGTTAAGGCTCTCGACTATCTTGGCCTTGATACGGTCCGCGATCACGCCCCAAACTCCGCTTCCGACCCCAATGGCCAAACGCATCTCGGCGATGCGGCCGAGGCCGGCGTGCAATTCGTCTTCAGTGCCCAGCGGGAAGTCGACCCCGCCACCGTCGCCCAACGGCTGCACGCCTTCGTGCAGGCCCATCCCGGATCGGTCGTTGGCATCGAAGGTCCGAACGAAGTCAACAACTGGCCGGTCAGCTATCATGGCCTGAGCGGCCAGGCAGCAGCGGTTGCCTATCAGAAGGATCTGTTTGCGGCCGTCAGCGCCGATCCCTTGCTGAAGAATATCCCCGTCCTCGGCTTTACCGGATATACGGTCGCGTCGGCCTCCGACTACACGACGATCCACACCTATGCGAAGGATGGCGACCAACCATTCTCATGGCTTTCCCGAGAATCCGGCGTTCAGCGCGCTGCCGATCCGGGCAAGCCGCTGGCGATCACCGAGACCGGTTACCACACCTCGCTCACCGCCGACACCAATGGCGGCTGGGAAGGCGTCAGCGAAGCGACGCAGGCAAAGCTCCTGCTCAATACGCTGATGGACGGCGCGGCACTCGGATCGAAACAGACATTCATCTACGAACTGCTGGACGCCTATTCCGACCCGCAGGGCGCCAATCAGGAAAAGCATTTCGGCCTTTTTCATCTCGACTATTCGGCCAAGCCGGCTGCGACGGCGATCCACAACCTCACCGAAATCCTTGCGGATGACAGCGCTCAGAAGGCGAGCTTCAGCGCCGGAGCGCTCAACTATTCGATCGACGGCCTGCCGTCCTCCGCCCGCAGCCTGCTCACGGAAAAATCGGATGGGAGCTACCAGATCATCCTCTGGAACGAGCCCGATATCTGGAACCAATCCTCCGACACCGCCATTCAGGCTGCGACAACAGCCGTCAAGGTCAATCTCGGCGCCTCGTTCGGCTCCGTTAAGGTCTTCGACCCCGTGACCGGAACGACGGCGATCAAAAGCCTCAGCAACGTCTCATCCCTGACGCTCGATGTCGTCGACCATCCCTTGATCATCGAGGTAGCAGGCAGCGGCGCCAGCACGCCGCCGCCGGCCAACAGCCATCTCTATGGCGGCACCGGCAACGACACCTTCACCGTGACCAATGCCAACCAGATCGTCGACGAAAGCCGGGGCGGCGGAACGGATACCATCAAGGCGTCGATCTCCTTCAGCCTTGCCGATCAGAAGCATACGATTGGAACGATCGAAAACCTCACCTTGACCGGAACGGCCAATCTCAGCGCGACAGGCAACAATACGGCCAACATTCTGACCGGCAACGACGGAAACAATTTCCTCAACGGCGGGAAAGGGAACGACCGATTGATCGGCGGGCTCGGCAACGACAAGCTGTTCGGCAAAACCGGTGCTGACGTTCTCACCGGCGGAGGCGGAGCCGATTCCTTCGTCTTCGATGTGAATCCCAGCAATTCCAGCGTCGACAAGATCGTGGATTTCTCGTCAGCCGCAGGCGATAAGCTGGTGTTCGACGATGCTGTCTTCACCGGGCTCAAGCCATCGAGCTTTTCGGCCGAGAATTTCGTTCTCGGAACAAAAGCGCTCGAGGCTGATGACAAGCTGATCTACGATCAGGCCAGCGGCATTTTATCCTATGATGCGGATGGAAGCGCAGCGGGCGGGGCAATCCATGTCACCGATCTCGACAATTCCGCCGCACTTCACTTCAAAGATCTCCTGCTTGTCTGACCCTGTCGGCCGGTCTCCTTGGGGGGGCGGTCTCCCGCTCTTAGCCTAGATCCCGGCCACATTCTCCATTGACGCCACGCGTGCCGCAACGGTGAGGCCTTTGAGGGCGACGTTTGATATAACTAACTTGCATGATGATAGTCACTGCTGTAGTGACATCAGCCATGCAGCGGACGAGCTTCAGCGACTTCAAATGCCCGGCGGCGCGTGCGCTCGACAGCGTCGGCGACTGGTGGAGCATGCTGATACTGCGCGATGCCTTTCAGGGGCTTTCGCGCTTCGACGAATTCCAGAAAAGCCTCGGCGTGGCGCCGAACATCCTGACGCGGCGGCTCAAACATCTGACGGAAAAGGGGCTGTTCGAACGGCGGCTCTACCATCAGCGCCCTGCCCGCTACGAATATCTGCTGACGGAAAAGGGCCGTGATTTCTTTCCTGTTCTGATGACGCTGTTTTCCTGGGGAAGCCGGCACATCCCGGAAGAGGACCTCGCCTTTCTCTTGGGCGATGCCGCTTCCGGCAGAGAGCGCCAGACGATGCTGGTCGATGCGCGGACCGGCGAAGAAGTGACCCCCGAAAACACCAGCCTGCTTGCAGGCCCCGCCGCCGACAACGAGGTGCACGAGCGGATCAACCGCATGCGCGCCTGGTATCTCGGCATCGACGCATAGAAAGGACAAAAGAATGGATCGCATTGTTGTCACCGGCATGGGACTTGTCTCGCCACTCGGCACCGGTGTCGAGCCCGCCTGGAAGCGCCTTCTCGATGGCGGTTCGGGGCTGCGGGTGCTGGCGGAGGATATCGTCGGCGAGCTCTCGGCCAAGGTCGGCGGCATCGTTCCCGGTATCGCGGAAGATGCTGAGGCTGGTTTTGATCCCGACCGTTACATCACGCCCAAGGACCAGAAGAAGATGGACCGCTTCATCCACTTCACCATGGCGGCGACGGAGGAAGCGGTGAGGCAGGCCGGCTGGATGCCGACCGACGAAGTCGAGCGCGAGCGCACGGCAACGATCATCGCGTCGGGCGTCGGCGGATTTCCGGCGATCGCCGAAGCGGTGCGGATCGGCGAAACGCGCGGCGTTCGGCGGCTGTCGCCTTTCACCGTGCCGTCCTTCCTCGTCAACCTCGCCGCCGGCCAGGTCAGCATCCGCTATGGCTTCAAGGGGCCGCTCGGGGCTCCGGTGACGGCGTGTGCGGCCAGCGTCCAGGCAATCGGCGATGCGGCGCGGCTGATCCGCTCCGGCGAAGCAGATGTGGCGATTTGCGGCGGTGCAGAGGCCTGCATCGACAAGGTGAGCCTCGGCGGCTTTGCCGCTGCACGTGCCCTTTCCACCGGTTTCAACGAGACGCCGGAGTTGGCGTCACGGCCCTTCGACACGGCGCGCGACGGTTTCGTCATGGGCGAAGGTGCAGGCGTCCTGGTCATCGAAACACTGGAGCATGCGCTTGCCCGTGGCGCCACGCCGCTCGCCGAACTCGTCGGCTATGGCACCGCTGCGGACGCCTACCACATGACCTCAGGCCCAGAAGACGGCGACGGCGCCCGCCGGGCGATGGAGGCAGCACTCAGGCAGGCGAAGATCCCCGCTTCGGAGGTCAGGCATCTGAACGCGCATGCGACCTCGACACCGGTCGGTGACAGAGGCGAGATCGCGGCGATCGGCACGGTCTTCGGCCGCAATGGCGATATTGCCGTCAGCGCGACGAAATCGGCGACCGGCCACCTGCTTGGCGCCGCCGGCGGCCTGGAGGCGATCTTCACCATCCTTGCGCTGCGCGACCAGATTGCACCGCCGACCCGCAACCTCGATGAGGCTGATCCGGCCGCCGACGGCATCGATATCGTCGGCAAGACGGCGCGGCCGCTAGCGATGAACTATGCGATCACCAACGGTTTCGGCTTCGGCGGGGTGAATGCCAGCGCCCTGTTCCGCCGCTGGTCGTAAAGTTCACTTTCCTTGCGCTGAAAATCGCCTACACTTCTGCTTTATCGGCGATCCTTTCCCCGATAGAGCCGGAGGTACACCATGCGCGCCTTCTTCGCAGTTCTTATTCTGTGTGCCGCGTCCTTTCTCTCCCCTGTCTCGGCCCGCGCCGAAGATCCGATCGACACGACGCGGACGATGATCGAGGACCAGATCAAGGCCTTCCTCAAGGACGATGCCGAGACCGCCTATTCTTTCGCTGCTCCCGGCATCCGGGCACTGTATCCCGACAAGAACCTGTTCTTCGCCATGGTGAAGAAGAGCTACGAGCCGGTCTATCACCCCGGCAATTACGCCTTCGGCCGCAGCCGCTCGATCGACAATGGCGCGCTGATCTATCACGAGGTGCTGATTTCAGGCCGCGACGGCAAGGACTGGACAGCGATCTACCAGATCACGCGTCAGCCGGACGGCAGCTACAGGATCAACGGCGTGCAGATCATGCCGGACGCGGACAGCAAGGGCATCTGACGCGCTGTTTCCACTCTTCGGTGGAAACTCGACAGATTACACGGTTTCGTTGCAATAACGATTTCGAAATCCTCCTGGAGTAACAACGTGCCAACGGAGGGTTGTTGCGTTGAACGCCGGCAAACAATTTTTTACAGCTCTTGAGGCGTTGCGAGGAATTGCGGCTATCATGGTCATGTTCCTCCACACGGGTGGTACGCTGGGTCCGATCCCGGCGAATATCAGTTACCTTGCCGTTGACCTCTTCTTTCTGTTGAGCGGCGTCGTTCTTGCAAATTCATATGAGAAGCGACTGACAAGGGAGCAGATTTCGCCCACCGGGCTTCTGCTACAGCGTATCATTCGACTCTACCCTCTTTATCTTCTTTCGCTTCCGATCGGACTTTTCAGCTATGCGCTTAAAAACGGGTTGGACTACTCCACCCTGGCGGACCTTCTGCTGAGGGCAATTCTGTTCATTCCAAGCGCAAGCCAAGAAGGTATCTTTCCCTTCAACGGGCCCAGCTGGTCGCTCTTCTTCGAGCTCTGGGTCGGAGTGCTGTTCTCCGTGCTTCTGATACGACTGTCATTCAGAAGCTTGCTCGCCATCGCCCTGGGTGCGGCCGGCATCACCATCTTTGGGGCATCGGTCGCAGGTAACTTCGATATTGGTCCCGAGGCGGGCGACTTCAGATTTGGCTTTTCAAGAGTGCTGTTCTCGTTCTCGCTCGGAATCTGCCTTTACAGGTTATATGACGTCCAGAAACCGAATACAGCCAATAACGGCAACGTTATCGGCCTTCTTCTCTGTGGTTGTCTGATCGTCATCGCCAACATACCAGCCCGCATATTCTTCGGTTTCCCATATTTTGATTTTTTAATATGCCTCGTGGTCTTCCCGGCCATTGTCTGGCTTGCGATGCGCACGAGACAGACCGGCCTGGTCGAGCTGGTATTCCGTTGGCTGGGGAGGCTTTCCTATCCGATTTATATCCTGCATGGCCCCATCTTCAGTCTGCTGCAGTCGCTGCGGCAAAAGGGCTTTGACCTTCCTACCTCTCCGGCAGCCGGTATGGTCGTCGTAGTCGGAATTTTCATTGTGGCTGGCATCGCCGCCGTCCACTTCGACGAGCCAGTGCGAAAAAAACTTAGAATAATGGTTGCGCCAAACCCGGCGTCCGCAGTCCCCGCGGTAAGCAACGCGGGGCCGGAGTAGCCTTTACACCGGTTCGAGATCGCCCCTCGCCCATTGCTCCTGCGTTTCCGCCATGAAATCGGCGAAGCGGCCTTCGGCGATCGCCTTGCGGATGCCCTGCATCAGCTCCTGGTAATAAGCGAGATTGTGCCAGGAGAGCAGCATGCCGCCGAGCGCCTCGTTGGAGCGGACGAGATGGTGCAGATAGGCGCGCGAATAATCACGCGAGGCCGGGCAGTTCGACTGTTCGTCGAGCGGGCGCATATCCTCGGCATGGCGGGCATTGCGGATATTGACCTTGCCGCGGCGGGTAAAAGCCAGACCATGGCGGCCCGAACGCGTCGGCATGACGCAGTCGAACATGTCGATGCCGCGGGCGACCGATTTCAGGATATCATCAGGCGTGCCGACGCCCATGAGGTAACGCGGCTTTTCCAGAGGAAGCACGGGCAGCGTCGTTTCCAGCATCTGCAGCATGACATCCTGCGGCTCGCCGACGGCAAGGCCGCCGATCGCATACCCCTTGAGATCGAGCTGGGCCAGCGCCTCAGCCGAGCGGATGCGCAGCGCCGGGATATCGCCGCCCTGGACGATGCCGAACATCGCCTTGCCTGGCTGCTCGCCGAAGGCGACCCTGCAGCGCTCGGCCCAGCGCAGCGACATTTCCATGGCGCGCTCGATCTCCTTCGGCTCGGCCGGCAGCGCCACGCATTCATCGAGCTGCATCTGGATATCGGAGCCGAGCAGCCCCTGGATTTCGATGGAGCGCTCTGGCGACATATGGTGGAGGCTGCCATCGACATGCGACTTGAAGGTGACGCCCTGCTCGTCGAGCTTGCGCAGGCCGGATAGCGACATCACCTGGAAACCGCCCGAGTCCGTCAGGATCGGGTGCTCCCAGCGAATGAGCTTATGCAGGCCGCCGAGACGGGCGACACGCTCGGCCGTCGGCCGCAGCATCAGGTGATAGGTATTGCCGAGGATGATATCGGCGCCGGTCTCGCGCACCTGGTCGAGATACATGGCCTTAACCGTACCGACGGTGCCGACCGGCATGAAGGCCGGCGTGCGGATCTCGCCGCGCGGCATGGAGATTTGGCCGAGGCGTGCGCCGGCATCGGTCTTCTTCAAGGTGAATTGGAAGTTGTCTGTCATCTGTCTTTCCGGAAAAGAAGGCTCGCGTCGCCGTAAGAGTAGAAGCGGTAGCCCGTCGAAATGGCGTGTTGATAAGCCGCGTGCATGGTCTCGAGGCCGGCAAAGGCCGAGACCAGCATGAACAGCGTCGAGCGCGGCAGATGGAAATTGGTCATCAGCATGTCGACCGCCTTGAAGCGGTAACCAGGCGTGATGAAGATGCCGGTAGCGCCGGCCCAGGGCATGATCTCTCCGCTTTCCGCGGCCGCACTCTCGATGAGCCGCAACGAGGTGGTGCCGACACAGATGATGCGCCCGCCTCTTTCCCGCACGGCATTCAGCCGGGCGGCGATCTCAGCGCTGACATAGCCGCTTTCCAGATGCATCTTGTGATCGGCGGTATCGTCGGCCTTGACCGGCAGGAAAGTGCCGGCACCGACGTGCAGCGTGACGAAATGGCGTTCAATGCCGGCCCTATCGAGCGCTTCGAACAGGCCCGGTGTGAAATGCAGGCCGGCGGTGGGGGCGGCAACGGCGCCCTCCTCGCGGGCATAGATCGTCTGGTAGTCGGCGCGGTCGCGTTCGTCCTCGGGACGTTTGGCGGCTATATAGGGCGGCAGCGGGATATGGCCGACGGCGGCGATCGCCTCGTCAAGCGCCGGGCCTGAGAGATCGAACAGCAGCGTCACCTCGCCGGCCTCGCCCTTTTCCTCGACGGTGGCGTCGAGCGAGCCGAGAAAGCAGCTTTCGCCGGAATGGCCGAAGGAGATGCGGTCGCCCTGCTTGATACGCTTGCCCGGCTTGGCGAAGGCCTTCCAGCGGCTGGGGCCGGTGCGCATGTGCAGCGTTGCCGACACCTGCTGGCCGCCGGCGCCGTCACGATGGCGGATGCCCTCGAGCTGGGCGGGAATGACCTTGGTATCGTTAAAGACCAGCGCATCGCCGGGCCGCAGAAAGGATGTGAGATCGCCGACGCGATGGTCCGACAGGCTGTTTTCCGCATTCGGATCGATGACGAGCAGGCGCGCGCTGTCGCGCGGTTCGGCGGGCCTCAACGCTATACGTTCGTCGGGCAGATCGAAATCGAAAAGGTCTACGCGCATCAGGGCACTTTCAGGCAAAGCGAAACCCGCCCCGCGCAGCTATGCGCAAGGGCGGGTTTCAGCAGAAATCACAATCAGACGTCGGCGGCAACCCGCATGGAGACGATCGAGTCCGGATCGGAAACCGGCTCGCCGCGCTTGATCTTGTCGACGTTGTCCATGCCTTCGATGACCTGGCCCCAGACGGAATACTGCTTGTTCAGCCAGGGCGCGTCGGTGAAGCAGATGAAGAACTGCGAATTGGCCGAGTTCGGGTTCTGCGAACGGGCCATCGAGCAGGTGCCGCGCGTATGCGTGGTCGCAGAGAATTCGGCCTTCAGATCCGGCTTCGAGGAGCCGCCCATGCCGGCGCGGCTGGGATTGAAGGTTTCCGAGCCCTTCTTGCCGAATTCGACATCGCCCGTCTGGGCCATGAAATCCTGGATGACGCGGTGGAAAACGACGCCGTCATAGGCCTTCTCGCGCGCGAGTTCCTTGATGCGGGCGACATGCTCCGGAGCAACCTGCGGCAAAAGCTGAATGACAACCTTGCCCTTGGTGGTTTCCAGAATGACGGTGTTTTCGGGATCCTTGATCTCGACCATTGTCTTCTCCTCTAGTTTTCTCTCGTAACTTACTTGTTGCCCAGGGTGACCTTGATCATCCGGTCGGGACTTTTGACTTCGCCGTTCTGGCCTTCGCCCTTCTTGATCTTGTCGACGTTCTCCATGCCGGAGACGACCTTGCCGACGACGGTGTACTGGCCGTTCAGGAAGGAACCGTCGGCGAACATGATGAAGAACTGCGAATTGGCGGAATTCGGATCCTGCGAGCGGGCCATGCCGACCGTACCGCGCACGAACGGGGTCTTGGAGAATTCAGCCGGGATGTCAGCCATGTCAGAGGAGCCGGTGCCGGCGAGACTCGCATCGAAGCCCTTTTCCATGTTGCCGTATTTGACGTCGCCGGTCTGAGCCATGAAGCCATCGATGACGCGATGGAAGGCGACATTGTCGTATTCGCCCTTCTTGGCCAGCGCCTCGATCTGGGCAACATGCTTCGGCGCCACCTCAGGCATGAGTTGGATGACAACAGGGCCATTCTTCAGCTGGATGGTGAGATAATGATCGGCCGACTGGGCGAAGGCATCCCCCGCGAAGGAGGCGAGATACAACACGCCGGCAAATGCGAGATAAAAGAGTTTCATATGAGCTCCATTGCGGCGGGTTCCGCCTAGTCTTTGCGCTTGCTAGTCTTGCTAGTTTGGGCGCTTGGATGTGAGGGCTTGCAAGACGGCGGCCGGCACGAAAGCGCTGACATCGCCGCCCATGGCGGCGATCTGGCGGACCAATGTGGCGGTAATGGGCCGCGAGGCCGTGCCCGCCGGCAAAAAGATGGTCTGAATATCGGGCGCCATCGTCCGGTTCATGCCGGCCATCTGCATTTCGTAATCGAGATCGGTGCCGTCGCGAAGACCGCGGATCAACAGCGTGGCGCCATGGGTGCGGGCGGCATCGACGACCAGATTGTCGAAGGCGACGACGGTGACGTCGCCGGTCTTGCCAGGCAGCGCTTCAGCCAGTGAACGGCGGATCAGCTCAGCTCTCTCCTCAAAGGAAAAGAGCGGCGCCTTGCCGGGATGGATGCCGATCGCGACGATCACCTTTTCGGCGACGTTGAGCGCCTGGACCAGAACATCCACATGCCCATTGGTGATCGGGTCGAAGGACCCCGGATAGAAAGCTGTCGTCATGTGGCCCGACCGTTGGTTTGACGCCTTTTGTCACGGATGACGCCTTCTCGCAAGTGATTTGGCCAGTCGTTCCGGGCGGCTGAACGGCGGATGAATGTGCCGTTCAAGACCGTTTCAGACAGGATCTGCTTAACTCCGATCATCAAAGCAGCCGATGCCATTCCGGCATCCGGCGCTCCCCGAAAGACCAGGTCCATGCTGATCGTGCTCGTTGCACTTGCCGTCGTTTCCTCCCTCGCCGCCGAGATGGCTTATGGCTATTTCGCCGATCGATACGAGATGAGCTGGGTGCGGCCGGAGCTTGCCGAGCATGCGGCGATCGTGCGCGCTCAGGGCCGGCTGCGTGAAAAAAACGAGCTTCGAATCTGAATGCCAGATGAACGAGACATTCAAGGTCGCTTCAGATCGGCATTGGTAAACACCCGATCAACATCCGGCGGAACCATTTACAGACGGATGCGTTCATTCAACCGATACATAGAGCGGCGCGGAAGGAATAAAAATGCCCGGTAAGATTACGATGATTAACGTGCTCTGGATGGTAATGGTCACGGGCATGTTGACCGCAACTGTCGCTCTCTATGATCAGAAGGTCGATACGTCCAAGGTTTATGGTCCCTATGCTTCGGCCCGGACGGCCGTGCTGGGCCAGTACTGAGGGGCGAGAACGCAACTCCCCAGGAAAGGAATGCCTATGTTCACGATCTTGACAGTGCTCACCGCCCTTATCAGCGTCATGTTCATCGTGTCTGTGGCCTCAACGATTTCAGCGCTCCGGCGCGAGGGCGAAGAGGTGAAGGCTCTGAACGAAAAACATAGAGCGTTCTGACGTTCCTTTCTCTCCTCTTCCCACCCTTGAGCGGCACCCTTCCGTCGCCAGGACCATTCAAAGCCGGATGCACCCAGCGTCCGGCTTTTTCTTTGGGTGTCGTCCTCAACCATCATTGGATTTGAAAAAAGGGCGGCTTGAAAAGAAAAGGGCGGCTCGAAGCCGCCCCGTTCATTTGACTATTCCTCGGCAGGCCCGGCCGGATCGCCATCGGCAATCGGCGCCTCGTCACCGGCACCTTCGCCGGCAGCACCTTCGTCGGTAGCTGGGGCGCCTTCGGCGACCTCGACAGCCTCTTCCGTCTCATCCTCCTCCGGCTCGCTGATACGCTCGACCGAGACGACCTTCTCGTCCTTGGCCGTCGAGAAGATGGTGACGCCCTTGGTGGCGCGGCTGGCGATGCGGATACCGCCGACCGGCACACGGATCAGCTGGCCGCCATCGGAGACCAGCATGATCTGGTCACCGTCATCGACAGGGAAAGCCGCGACCAGCTCGCCGATCTCGCCGGTCTTCGACGTGTCGGTGGCGCGGATGCCCTTGCCGCCGCGGCCGGAGATACGGAAGTCGTAGGAAGACGAACGCTTGCCGAAGCCCTTTTCGGAGACGGTGAGCACGAATTGTTCGCGTGCTCTCAACTCGTCATAGCGCTCGTCGGAGAGCTGTCCCTCCTCGGTGACTTCTTCACCGACCAGCGCAATATCCTCTTCATCCACGCCCGTCGCCCGACGTTCGGTGGCGGAACGCTTGAGATAGGCAGCACGCTCCCACGGCTCGGCATCGACATGACCAACGATCGTCATGGAGATGATGCGGTCGCTATCGCCGAGATTGATGCCGCGCACGCCGATCGAGTTGCGGCCGGCAAAGACCCGGACGTCATCGACGGAGAAGCGGATGCACTGGCCGAGCGCCGTCGTCAAAAGCACGTCGTCATCTTCCGTGCAGGTCTCGACGGAGAGGATTTCGTCGCCCTCCTCCTCGAGCTTCATGGCGATCTTGCCGTTGCGGTTGACCTGGACGAAATCAGACAGCTTGTTGCGGCGAACCGTGCCGCGCGTCGTCGAGAACATGACGTCAAGATTGTCCCAGCTCGCCTCGTCCTCGGGCAAGGGCAGAATGGTGGTGATGCGCTCGCCGGGTGCGAGCGGCAACATGTTGATCAGCGCCTTGCCGCGTGAGGTCGGTGTGCCGATCGGCAGGCGCCAGACCTTCTCCTTGTAGACGATGCCGCGCGAGGAGAAGAACAGCACCGGCGTATGGGTGTTGACGACGAATAGCCGGCTAACAAAATCCTCATCGCGGGTGGTCATGCCGGAGCGACCTTTGCCGCCACGGCGCTGGGCACGGTAGGTGGTGAGCGGCACACGCTTGATATAACCGAGATGCGAGACGGTGACGACCATGTCTTCGCGGGCGATCAGATCCTCGTCGTCCATTTCGAGACCGCCATCGACGATCTCAGTGCGGCGCGGCGTGCCGAACTCGTCGCGGACGGCGATGAGTTCATCCTTGACGATGGTCTGGATGCGGACGCGCGAGGAGAGAATATCGAGATAATCCTTGATTTCCTCGCCGATCTTGTTGAGTTCGTCGCCGATTTCGTCGCGGCCAAGCGCCGTCAGGCGGGCAAGGCGCAGTTCGAGGATGGCGCGGGCCTGCTCTTCGGAGAGGTTGTAGGTGAGATCCTCGTTGATGCGATGGCGCGGATCGTCGATCAGACGGATCAGGCTTTCGACATCTTCCGCCGGCCAGCGGCGGGTCATCAGCTCTTCGCGGGCCGACTGCGGATCGGGCGCCTGGCGGATGACGCGGATGACCTCGTCGATATTTGCGACGGCAATGGCGAGACCGACCAACACATGGGCGCGGTCACGCGCCTTGCGCAGCAGGAATTTCGTTCTCCGGCTAACGACTTCCTCGCGGAAGGAGACGAAAGCGCGCAGCATGTCGAGCAGCGTCAGCTGTTCGGGCTTGCCGCCGTTCAGCGCCACCATGTTGCAGCCGAAGGAGGTCTGTAGCGGCGTATAGCGATAAAGCTGGTTGAGGATGACCTCGGCATTGGCATCGCGCTTCAGCTCGACGACGACGCGATACCCCTGGCGGTCGGATTCGTCGCGCAGATCGGAGATGCCTTCGATGCGCTTGTCGCGCACCAGCTCGGCCATCTTCTCGATCATCGTCGCCTTGTTCACCTGGTAGGGAATCTCGGTGATGATGATCTGCTCGCGGTCACCGCGCATCGGCTCGATGGCAGCGACGCCGCGCATGATGACGGAGCCGCGGCCGGTCTCATAGGCCGAGCGGATGCCGGCACGGCCGAGGATCTTCGCCCCCGTCGGGAAGTCTGGACCGGGAATGATCTGGATCAGTTCCGGCAGCTCGATGGCTGGATCGTCGATCAGTGCGATGCAGCCGTCGATGACTTCGGAGAGATTGTGCGGCGGGATGTTGGTCGCCATACCGACAGCGATGCCGCCAGCGCCGTTGACCAGCAGGTTCGGGAATTTGGCGGGCACAACGACCGGCTCGGAGAGCGTGCCGTCGTAGTTGTCGCGGAAATCGACGGTTTCCTTGTCGAGATCGTCGAGCAGCGAGTGGGCAGCCTTTTCCAGGCGGCATTCGGTATAACGTTCGGCCGCCGGCGGATCACCATCGACCGAGCCGAAATTGCCCTGACCATCGATCAGCGGCAGCCGCAGCGACCAGGGCTGCGCCATGCGGGCGAGCGCATCATAGATCGCGGAATTGCCGTGCGGATGGAATTTACCCATCACGTCACCGGTGACGCGGGCGCATTTGACGTATTTCTTGTTCCAGTCGATGCCGAGTTCGGACATGCCGTAGAGGATGCGCCGGTGCACGGGCTTCAGACCGTCGCGCACGTCGGGCAGCGCGCGGCTGACGATGACGCTCATGGCGTAATCGAGATACGACCGCTGCATTTCCTCCATGATGGAGATGGGCTCGATGCCTGGCGGGAGCTTCCCGCCGCCGGGGGGTGTTTGCTCAGTCAAAACAGATCACGATCTCTTCTAGAATCACTTGAAGATTTATAGCGGAAAGCCTGTTGCCGCGCCAATTTCACAGCGCGTTTTGAACAGGCTTTTGCGGCTTAAAGAGGGTAAAACATGCAAGTTGCGCGGCCGGACCGGACAAATCCGCCGCGGCCCGCCGCGGGATATTTGCCAAATCGAAATCCCCGCTTCACAATCATAAAAACCACGCACCCATATGGGGTTCCGGAGAGCCGATGGCAAGCGCCGACCAATTGATCAACGCCTTCACGACGCTGCTTGTCACCATCGATCCACCGGGGCTTGCGCCGATCTTTCTGGGCCTGACGACAGGCATGAGCCGGACCGAGCGCACGCAGGTGGCGCTGCGTGGGTCGGTCATCGCCTTCATCATCCTTGCCGTCTTCGCGCTGTTCGGCGCCGGCGTGCTCGGCGTGCTCGGGATTTCGATCGGCGCTTTCCGCATCGCCGGCGGGCTGCTGCTGTTCTGGATCGCCTTCGAGATGGTGTTCGAGAGGCGGCAGCAGCGCAAGGAGAAGGCGACCGAGGCGGCGATCACCAAGGATCATATCGAGAATATCGCCGTCTTTCCCCTCGCCTTGCCGCTGATTGCCGGCCCGGGTGCGATCTCGGCGACGATCCTGCTTGCCGGCACGCTCGCCACCTCGATCGGGAAAGCCCAGCTGATCGGCGTCATTGCCGCCAATCTGCTGCTGACCTTCCTCATGCTGCTCATCGCCGAAAGGCTGGACCGTTTCCTCGGCGTCACCGGCCGGGCTATCCTGACGCGGCTTCTTGGCGTCATCCTCGCAGCGCTCGCCGCACAATTCGTCGTCGACGGGGCTAAGTCGGCGTTCAATCTGATCAGCGCGACACCGCACTGAAAAGGGCAAAAAAATCAAAGAGAGCATTGACGCCGTTTTGTGACATCACGCTCCGAAGTACTGTCAGCCGCAAGTTCACCGGTTGGAACGGAAAGCAGAACACGGATGTAAACTGACTGGAAGAGCACAACGGATCAAATCGTCGCCTTCTACGAAAGTATCTCGCGCCGAGTGCGGGCTTTGAGGATAAACGTGTTCCGAACCCTTAGGGATTTGGACACGTACCACACCCACAGACCGGTGATGATGAACGCAGCTACGTTCGGGCCAACAACCTCTGCTGTCAGAAATTGACTAACACCGACCCCTAGCACGGCGGAAACGAGTGCAACATCGAGTACGAAGGCGACTGCGATGGCTATCCACTGATAGAAAAATAACCTCGGAAATAGTCTGTCCTTCTTAAACATAAACCAGACTACTACTGCTTGAAGCATCACAAGGGCAAGGCTCAAGACTGCCTCGCCAACAATGACCAACTGGCTTCCTCCGATAGAATTATATTCAGTGTAATTTTCTATCGAGTTCGCAACATTAGCCAGCGCCCTAAGTAGTCCCAAGACTTCTGCTATTGCCAAAAGCAGAAGCCACCCACCGAAACCCGATGGGCCGTTGACCGGGTCTGTTGTTCTCCTAGCTGATATAACAGCAAGGCAAATTGGCACTCCGAAAATCAGAAAAACTATTACCCAATGCCAAATAGAAAATGATCCCATCAGTCCCCCGAAAGCCTGAGGTCACCACCCGCATAAGGTGGCTCCGTTCATTCCCGACACTAGTTCTGGCCGATCACACCGCTTTTTATTCGGGGATCATCCAGAACCGATGAAGTCTCTAAGGACCACTTGGCGCTCGCCGACCGAGCCTGAGCAAAGAAGCCGAACAATTCCAACATGCTCTTCCCGTGCTGCCCACCGGGGTCCGCGCAACTCTTCTCTCATCCTTAGAACGGGATGTCGTCGTCGAGATCCCGCGAGAAGTTGCCGCCACCACCACCGCCCCGGCTCGGCGATGAAGCGGGAGGCGGGGCGCCGTAATCGTCGCCATAATCGTTGCCGCCACCGGCACTGCCACGGCCGCCGCTCGCGCCGCCGCCTTCACCGCGGCCGTCGAGCATCGTCAGCGTCGAACCGAAACCCTGCAGCACCACTTCCGTGCTGTAGCGATCCTGGCCCTGCTGGTCCTGCCATTTGCGGGTCTGCAGCTGGCCTTCGATATAGAGCTTGGCGCCCTTCTTCACATATTGCTCGACGACCTTGCAGAGGCCTTCATTGAAGACGACGACCGTGTGCCATTCGGTCTTTTCGCGGCGCTCGCCGGAATTGCGGTCGCGCCAGGTCTCCGAGGTTGCAAGACGGATATTGGCGATCGGCCGGCCATCCTGAGTGCGGCGGATTTCGGGATCTGCACCGACGTTTCCAATCAGAATTACCTTATTCACACTACCAGCCATGCTTCTCACCCTGCCTGCCGCCCTGCCCGGCGGCGTTTAATCGATCGGCGCACCTTAAACCATCACGGACCGCCGATGCGCATGGGCGGCATTTAATCCACATCTTTATCCATCAGAAAGCCGCATGCATTCATCAGGAATTTTGTTCTTTATTTGTTCTAGTTTATCCGTATGATCCTGTCAACAGAATCGAAAACCTTGAGCCCTTGCGGATATTCAGCCTCGACTCGCCCGTCGGCATCACTAAATAAGGGCTGTTATCCAGAAAACCAAAGCAGAGACGATGAGCGAACTGAAGACGATCTCCATCCGCGGCGCGCGCGAGCATAATCTCAAGAGCATCGATCTCGATCTGCCGCGTAACAAGCTGATCGTCATGACCGGGCTTTCGGGTTCAGGCAAATCCTCGCTCGCCTTCGACACGATCTATGCCGAGGGCCAGCGGCGCTATGTCGAGAGCCTGTCGGCCTATGCCCGCCAGTTTCTCGAGATGATGCAGAAGCCCGACGTCGACCAGATCGACGGGCTGTCGCCGGCGATCTCGATCGAGCAGAAGACCACCTCGCGCAATCCGCGCTCGACGGTCGGCACCGTCACCGAGATCTACGACTACATGCGCCTGCTCTTTGCCCGCGTCGGCGTTCCCTATTCGCCGGCGACCGGCCTGCCGATCGAGAGCCAGACCGTCAGCCAGATGGTCGACCGCATCCTCGATTTCGGCGACGGCACCCGTCTTTATATCCTTGCGCCGCTCGTGCGCGGGCGCAAGGGCGAATACAAGAAGGAACTGGCGGAGCTGATGAAGAAGGGCTTCCAGCGCGTCAAGGTCGACGGGCAGTTCTACGAGATTGCCGAGGCGCCGGTGCTCGACAAGAAATACAAGCACGACATCGACGTGGTGGTCGACCGCATTGTCGTGCGCTCCGATGTCTCGGCGCGACTGGCGGACAGCCTGGAGACCTGCCTGAAGCTTGCCGACGGGCTGGCGGTCGCCGAATTCGCCGATAAGCCGCTGCCGCCGGAAGAGACGTCGGCCGGCGGCTCGGCCAACAAGTCGCTGAACGAGACGCATGAACGCGTGCTGTTTTCGGAGAAGTTTGCCTGCCCGGTCTCGGGCTTCACGATTCCCGAGATCGAGCCCAGGCTCTTCTCTTTCAACAACCCCTTCGGTGCCTGCCCGACCTGCGACGGCCTCGGCGCCCAGCAGAAGATCGACCCGGACCTGATCGTGCCGGAGCCGGAACGGACGCTGCGCGACGGGGCGATCGCGCCCTGGGCCAAGTCGACCTCGCCCTATTACAATCAGACGCTGGAAGCGCTCGGCAAACATTACGGCTTCAAGCTCGGCACCCGCTGGAACGATCTTTCCGACGAGGCCAAGGACGTCATCCTCAACGGCACCAACGACAAGATCGAATTCCACTATGCCGACGGCGCCCGCTCCTATACGACGCAGAAGAATTTCGAAGGCATCATCACCAATCTCGAGCGCCGCTGGAAGGAGACCGATTCCGCCTGGGCGCGCGAGGATATCGAGCGCTTCATGTCGGCGGCCCCCTGCCCTTCCTGCAACGGCTTCCGCCTGAAGCCCGAGGCCTTGGCGGTGAAGATCAACACGCTGCAGATCGGCGAAGTGACCGGAATGTCGATCCGTGTCGCCCGCGACTGGTTCGAGACGCTGCCGGCAAGCTTCAATGCCAAGCAGAACGAGATTGCCGTGCGCATCCTCAAGGAAATCCGCGACCGGCTGCGTTTCCTCAACGATGTTGGCCTGGAATATCTCAGCCTGTCGCGCAATTCCGGCACGCTGTCGGGCGGCGAGAGCCAGCGCATCCGGCTCGCCTCGCAGATCGGTTCGGGGCTGACGGGCGTGCTCTACGTGCTGGATGAGCCCTCTATCGGCCTGCATCAGCGCGACAATGCCCGGCTGCTCGACACGCTGAAGCATCTGCGCGACATCGGCAACACTGTCATCGTCGTCGAACATGACGAGGATGCGATCCTGTCGGCTGACGACGTGGTCGATATCGGCCCGGCGGCCGGTATTCACGGCGGCCAGGTGATCGCCCACGGAACGCCGCAGGATATCATGGCCAATCCGAAGTCGCTGACCGGCAAATATCTCTCCGGCGAACTCGGCGTTCCCGTTCCCGACGAACGTCGCAAGCCAAAGAAGGGCCGCGAGATCAAAGTGGTCGGCGCGCGCGGCAACAATCTGAAGAACGTCACGGCGTCAATCCCGCTCGGCGTGTTCACGGCGGTGACCGGCGTTTCCGGCGGCGGCAAATCGACCTTCCTGATCGAGACGCTCTATAAATCGGCAGCACGCCGCGTCATGGGCGCGCGTGAAAACCCGGCCGATCACGACCGCATCGACGGCTTCGAGCATATCGACAAAGTGATCGACATCGACCAATCGCCGATCGGCCGCACGCCGCGCTCGAACCCGGCGACCTATACCGGCGCCTTCACGCCGATCCGCGACTGGTTCGCCGGCCTGCCGGAGGCAAAGGCCCGCGGCTACCAGCCGGGCCGTTTCTCCTTCAACGTCAAGGGCGGACGCTGCGAGGCCTGCCAAGGCGACGGCGTCATCAAGATCGAGATGCACTTCCTGCCTGATGTCTACGTCACCTGCGACGTCTGCCACGGCAAGCGCTATAACAGAGAGACACTCGACGTTACCTTCAAACAGAGGTCGATCGCCGACGTGCTCGATATGACGGTGGAGGAAGGTGTCGATTTCTTCGCGGCGGTGCCTGCGGTGCGCGACAAGCTGCAAGCGCTGAAGGATGTCGGTCTCGGCTATATCAAGGTCGGCCAGCAGGCCAATACGCTCTCGGGCGGCGAGGCACAGCGCGTCAAGCTTGCCAAGGAGCTGTCAAAACGCTCGACGGGGCGCACGCTCTACATTCTCGACGAACCGACGACAGGCCTGCATTTCCACGACGTCGCCAAGCTGCTCGAAATGCTGCACGAACTGGTCAACCAGGGCAATTCGGTGGTGGTGATCGAGCACAATCTCGAAGTCATCAAGACGGCCGATTGGGTGCTCGATTTCGGCCCCGAAGGCGGCGACGGCGGCGGCGAGATCGTCGCGACCGGCACGCCGGAAGCGATCGTCAAGGAAAAGCGGTCCTATACCGGACAGTTCCTGAAGGGATTGCTGGAACGGCGGCCGGCGAAGAAGGCGGTTGCGGCGGAATGACGATGAGGCCAGCGTCGCCCGATGATCTGGAAACGATCGCGACGCTGACGTCAGCCGCTTATCGGCCCTATAGCGAACTCTTCGGCGCTCCGCCGATGCCGGTGACGGAGGATTACACGCCGCGGATCGAACGCGGTGAAGTCTGGCTCTGCGAGATCGGCGGGCAAACGGCTGGCCTTATGGTCGTCGAGCGACATTCCGATCACCTCATGCTGTTCAGCATCGCGGTCTCGCCGGCATTTCAGGGTGCCGGGCATGGACTGGCGATGCTGCGCTGGCTGGAAGGCAAGGCACGGGAATGGGCCGTGCCGGAGATCCGGCTCTACACGAATGCGCGGATGGAGCGGAATATCGCGCTCTACAGCACCTTCGGGTTTCAGGAAACGGGTCGCCGACCGAACCCTTATCGGCCAGGATGGACGCTCGTCGACATGACGAAAGAGATTAATGCGGCCTGAGCGGCTGCGAATGGGGAGGACGACATGACGAAATCCGGCACTATCCGCACCGGCATCGGCGGCTGGACCTTCGAACCCTGGCGCGGGCATTTCTTTCCCGAGAGCCTGAAACAGAAGGACGAGCTGAATTATGCCAGCCGCCAGCTGAAGGTCATCGAAGTCAACGGCACCTATTACAGCACGCAGAAGCCTGCGGTCTTTGCCAAATGGGCGGCTGACGTGCCCGACGGTTTCATCTTCTCGCTGAAGGCGACACGTTTCGTCACCAATCGGCGGGTGCTTGCCGAAGCCGGTGAATCGATGGAGCGGTTCCTGTCATCGGGCATCAGCGAACTCGGCGATCATCTCGGGCCGCTACTGTGGCAATTCGCGCCGACGAAGAGGTTCGATGCAGACGATTTCGAAGCCTTCCTGAAACTGCTGCCGGCAAAACAGGACGGACTGTCGCTCCGCCACGTGGTCGAAGTACGGCACGATTCCTTCAAGGTGCCGGAGTTCGTGGCGCTGCTTGCAAAATACGGCGTGGCGCCGGTCTGTGCCGAACATTTCGAATATCCGATGATCGCCGACGTGACGGCCGATTTCGTCTATGCCAGGCTGCAGAAGGGCTCGGACGACATTCCGACCTGCTATCCGGAAAAGGACCTGAAGGCCTGGGCAGACCGGCTGGAGACCTGGGCCGAAGGCAAGGTTCCCGACGACCTGCCGCTGATCGATGGAGATCGCAAAGTGAAGGTCGAGCCACGCGACGTCTTCGCCTTCATGATCCATGAAGGCAAGGTCAATGCGCCGCATGGGGCGATCGCCCTGCAGCAGGCGTTGGCGAAATAGGCGGGGGTCGATAGTCACAAAAGGATCGTGACCGTGTGGGTATCACATCGTCAGTCACGCGTTGCATGAGGGCATCATGAGCGTGGTAACCCGGGAGCCCGCATGAGCGTTGCCGCATCCTATCTCTATCGCGACGGACGCCGGGTCGAGGCAGTCCCTTTCGAGGCTGCCTCCATTCCGGCGATGGACAACGAATTCATCTGGATCGGCCTGCACAAGCCCAGCCGGAACGAACTCCTGCTGCTGCAAAGCCGTTTTGGCCTTCACGAACTCTCGATCGCCGATGCGCTCAGTTCCCTGCAGATGCCGAAGCTCAGCGTTTATGACAACCAGCTGTTCGTCATCGCCAAGACGGCGCAGCTCGAGGGGGACCATATCACCTACGGGGAAACCGCGATTTTCGTCGGCAAGCGCTATATCATCACCGTGCGGAATGGTTCCGAGCGTGGGCACGGAGAGCTGCGCGGCCGGCTGGAGACGTCGCCGAAGACGCTCTGCCATGGCACCGACTACATTCTGCATGCCATTCTCGATTTCATTATCGACGGCTACCTTCCCATCGTGCGCACGATCGAGGATGCCGTTCTCGAGATGGAAAGAAAGATGCTGGATGCGTTTCTCGACCGCAGCCAGATCACCCGGATTTTCAAGTTGCGGCGGGAAATCATTCTGTTTCAGCGGGTGCTGGACGCGATGCTCGACCTTTGCGGCAAGCTCTACCATCTCGACCTGCCGTCGCTCGACAGGGAAGCGAAGCCTTATTTCCGCGATGCGCTTCAGCACATGCACCGAGTCGAGACGATGGTTGCAAGCTTGCGCGACGTGATCACATCGGTTTTCGAAGCGAGCAATCTGCTTGAACAGCAAAGACAGGGCACGATCACGCGGCAGCTGGCGGCCTGGGCTGCGATTCTCGCCGTTCCGACGGCAATCGCCGGCATCTACGGCATGAATTTCGACAATATGCCCGAGCTGAAAACCAGCTACGGTTATTTTATCGTCCTGGCAGTCATCGCCGTCATGTGCATTGCACTTTTCATCCGTTTCAAGCGCGCCCGCTGGATATGACGCCTTGCTCGTCAACGGATTCGGGCTTCATTTCTTCCCGTCCGCCAGCGCCTCTTTCCGGCGGCGCGGCAGGAGCGATTTGAGGTAGCGCCATATCGGCGAGACGGCGTAGCCTGCGACCGGAATTGCGATCAAGCCGGCGACGATACCGACGATGCCCGCTCCTGCGGCCTCGACGATCCAGCTGAGCATGGATGCCAGAGCGGGAATGGCATGCGCGGTCGCCTCGCCGGCATCATGGATCAGATGCGCAGGGCCGCCGATACCATAGGCTTCGAGGCCGTGAACGAAGATGCCGCCGCCGACCCAGATCATCGCGGCCGTTCCGACAATGCCGAGCACTTTCAGAAAATAAGGCATGCCTGTGACAAGCCCCTTCCCGATCGAGCGCAAGAAGGCGCCCATCGCCCATGCCGTCCGCACGCGCGCCAGCATCAGACCGAGATCATCGGCCTTCACGATAAGCGCGACGCCGCCATAGACCAAGACCGTGATGCCCAGTCCAACGACGGCAAGGATGAGGGCCTGTGTGAACATGCTGCCTGACGGAACCGCGGCGAGCGTAATCGCCATGATTTCGGCCGAGAGGATGAAATCCGTCTTGATTGCACCGGCAACTTTTTCGTCTTCTACCGATTTGGCATCGAGGCTTGCCGTCTCGAGTGCCGATTCATGGGCGTGAGCTGCATGCGGCAGCACCAGTGCGTAGACTTTCTCCACACCCTCGTAGCAGAGATAAAGTCCGCCGATCATCAGCAGCGGTGTGATCGCCTGCGGTGCGACAAGGCTCAGGATCAGTGCAGCCGGAAGCAGGATCACAAGCTTGTTCTTCAGCGAGCCGAGCGCGATCCTGCCGATGATCGGCAATTCGCGTGCTGCCGAAAATCCGGTGACGTAGCGGGGTGTGACTGCGGCATCGTCAATGACGACGCCGGCCGCTTTCGCGCCTGCCTTGGCAGCCTGGCCGGCAATATCGTCGAGCGATGCCGCAGCCACCTTGGCCAATGCCGCGATATCATCAAGAAGGGCGATCAGGCCAACACTCATTCGAGCCTCCGTCGGGAAGACAGACTTATGCAGCAAAAACGGAAGGCCCGTCAACGAGACGTGGCATCCTCCGCCGGGAAGATGCCACGCAAGGATCGCGACGGCGATGGCCGTTATTCAGCCGGCATCGGGCTCAACCCGCCCTCGTCCAGCGGAGGACGTGCCTGCCGTTCCCGTTTCTGCGAAACTCGCGACAGAACGCTCTGCCTGTTCACGGATTTGCGCTCCTCGTCGATGCGGCGGATCAGAATCTCCGCGCGCTCGACGGAGCCGAGAAGCGCCAGGATCGTGCCGCGTTCAGCCGCGCCGGCATTCGGGCCAAGCGCCAGTGTCTGGGTCCGAAGTTCGGTGACGGTGGGAAGGCTGACATGGCCGGCCGGCATGGAGGGACGAACCACGCCGTAGTCGGGCATGATTTCCTGCAAAGAGGCATCGAGCTTGCTCAATGCCTGGTTGACGATCGTCAACGCCGGCTCGCTGAATTTTTCACGCTTCACGCGCCGGGCGACCTGATGCATCGATTCCGTCAATGCAGCGGTGAAATCGGCCTCCTCGATCAGGCTGGCAACCAGATCGAGTTGCTCGTAAGGCAGATCCTCCTTCATCAGCGATGCGGTATAATCGCGAATGTCGCGGCTGAGGATATCGGTGGCGAGATAATGTTCGCCCGGATCGGATGGAGCCGACTTGGCGGACCGGGCAATATCCAGGAACATCGCGCCGGCCTGCAGATGCCGCGCGGTCTCCTGCTGGACGGCCGGAACCGCCCGCGCGAAGTCGCTGGTGAGCCTGCGATCGAGGAATTTCGGCGTCGAATAATCTTCCACATCCTCCGCATCGGTGCGGCCAATACGCGACAAGACACGTTCGAAGACGCTGACGAAAGGAAACAGCAGCGCTGTGTTGAAGACGTTGAAGAAGGTCGAATACAGACCGACAGCGACCGGGACCAGCGGAAATGTCTCCTTGCCCTCGACCACGACCGGAACGCCGGGATCGCCGCCGAACCACTGCATCGCCCATGCCAGAATGTCGATGGAGACGAAGAACAAGGGCACGGTGATACAAACGCCGATAATGTTGAAGGACATATGGGCATAGGCAGCGCGTTTGGCGTTCTTCGACAGGTTGATCGAGGCAATCCAGGAGGTGATCGTGGTTCCGAGATCCGCACCCAACGAGAAGGCAACCGCCGTCGTCCAGTCAAGGACACCGGCCGCGCCGAGCCCCATGACGATACCGATCGTCGCCGACGAGGAGTGGATCATCGCAGTGACGCCGGCGGCGATCAGCACGCATTTGATCAGGTTGTAATAGGAGTCGGCGGTCAGCGTCGACAGAACGTCCATGACCTCCGGTATGTTGCGCAGCGGCCGAAGGCCGCCGGTCATCAGATTGAGACCGTAGAAAATCAGCGCGAAACCCATGCAGGCAAGCGCGACGTTGCGGACGCGCTCGCTCTTAGCAAAGCAGTAAACCAGCGAAAAAACGCCCGCAAAGATCAGGCCAAGTGGACCGAGCGGCAAGGCGATCAAGCCGTTTCCGAGCGTCGTTCCGACGTTGGCGCCCATGATGACGCTGATCGCCGGACGCAATCCGACAACGCCGGCATTGACGAGGCCGACGACCATGACCGTCATCGCCGTCGATGACTGGATGACACCGGTGATGAGCGTTCCCGCGATGACGCCCTTGATCGGCGTGCCTGCGGCTCTCGCGAGAAATGCGCGCATCTTGTTGACGGAGAGTGCCTGGATGCCGTTCGACATGAACTCTAGACCGAGCATGAATATCCCCAGCCCGCCAATAACAGGCACAAGAATATCCTTGAAAATGTCGATGTTCATTACGCCTTACCCCCTTGGCGCCAAAATGGCGCGCTTCAACGACGCCCCCGCGTCTCACATGCCCGATTTCATGCGGTCGGGGGATGTCCCGACCGCGTATCATGCGCGTCCGCACGAATTACTGGCTCGCGGATGCATCCTGCTTCAGCCAGTATTTGACGATCTGACTGACGAGCTGCGGCGGCAAGGACACATAGCCGAGCGCCTCGGCGTCCCTACTGCCTGTCTCGAACGCCAGACGGAAAAAATCATGCACACGGCGATAGCGATTGGGCGCCTGTCCCATGATTGGAACGACAGCAAATGTCGCCCCGCTGATCGGATAGGCCGCCTCTCCCGTTTGATCCGTGAGCGACACCGAAAAATCTTTCGCTTCATCCCATGAGGCGGTGATGGCCGCAGCCCGCACGCCATCCGGTCCCGGTTTTACGAACTGGCCGGATTTGTTCTGAACAGCGGCATAGGGCAGGTTTGCACGCTCGACCTGGCCAAAATCGGCATAGGCGATCGCCCCCTTGGTTGCCTGCACCGCGCGAATGAGATCCCCCGTTCCCTCGACACTCGTCCCCACAGGCCAGGCGATCAGCGTATCCGCTCCATGTGCCGCCTTCCATTCCGGGCTTGCCGAGGACAGGAATTCGGTGAACATGAAGGTGGTGCCTGATCCGTCCTTGCGGGTAACCGGGCTGATTTTTTGATCGGGAAGGCTGATCTCCGGGTTGATCGCCTTGATGGCAGGGTCAGCCCACGACTGGATCTTGCCGAGATAGATATTCGCAAGCAGCGGGCCAGTCAGGTTGATACGGCCCTTGTCGATACCGTCAAGATTGACGGCAATCGCCACGCTGCCGAGCACGATCGGAAATTGCTGGCGGCCATGCTTTAAAAGCTCGTCGTGGGAGACAGGCACATCGGTCGCAGCGAAATCCAGCTCCGGCTGATCAAGGCGCATCAGGCCTGCCAGCGAACCGACGAGCTCGTAGTCTACCGTCCAGTCGGGTGAGCTGAAGTCGCCGTCATCCATCCGCGCCTTCTCGTAGATTTCCGCCCACTTCGCGATGATGGGTGCCGCGAATGTGGAGCCGGCGCCGCGAATGGGCTCGGCCATGGTTGCAGGAGTGATGAAGAGTGAACCGACAACTGCCGCAAGTCCGCTAAAGGCGGCGGCGGTCGTCACTCTGTGAACTTGCCGAAAAAAACGTTCCATCGGCGCTTCCCCTTGCAACCGTTGACTGCGCGAACTGTATCGGCTCAGGACCCACTGTCCGAACCCGTGGTCCAGCCGACAGGAATTCCTGACACGACTAAGTATTTCCATTCATTAACATTTTAATGACAGTTTAGTTTTGCGGGTTGCTGATTCTCGGCGCAGGACATTCTTTGGCTGATCGATGTCGCCCTAACAATTCGAAATAAAATCGTCACTCGACTGTCACATCGGCCGCATTTACAATGGTAAAACAATGCAGCCCGCGCCGCGGCCAGACCGACGGTGCGGATTGCTTCTGCGTTCGAGGGGCAAGAGGTTGTGGCGGCGCTAAAGCGGCAATACCTCGGCTGCAAGCTCCTCCGCCGTCAGCCCCTTGCCGGCGCGTTGGCCGGCCTCGCCGTGCAGCCAGACGCCGGCAGCGGCGGCCTCGAAGGCCCGTAGGCCCTGGGCGAGCAAGCCGCCGATGATGCCGGCAAGCACGTCGCCGGAACCGGCGGTGGCAAGCCAGACGGGAGCGTTGGTATTGATGAGCGCACGTCCATCGGGTGCTGCGATAACGGTATCGGCGCCTTTGTAAATGATCGCGGCATTGGCGCGGCGGGCGGCGGCCACAGCCTTATCCACCTTGCCGAGCCCTTCGTCGCCGCCGATATCGGGAAAGAGCCGCGCGAATTCGCCCTCGTGCGGCGTCAGCACCAGACGCGGCTCACCCCGAAAAAGATCAAACAGCTGTTGCGGATCATCCTTGAACGAGGAGATGCCGTCGGCATCGAGCACCAAATGACGATCGGCAAGGGCCGAGACGAAGGCGCGCGCCCTGGCGCCGATGCCGAAACCGGGGCCGAGGACGAAGGTCTGCAGCCGCTTGTCGGAGAGCCAGTCACCGAGGTCGGCCTCGTCGTCGATGGCATGCAGCATGACGGCGGTCAGATGCGCGGCATTGGCGGCCATCGCCGCGCGGGGGGCGGCGATCGTCACCAGGCCGGCGCCGGCCTTCAGGCCCGAGATCGCCGACATGCGCGCCGCACCCGTCTTGTCGGCCACGCCTGAGAAGACGACCAGATGACCGCGCTTGTATTTGTGGGTTTCCAACTGCTCGGCCGGCAGCGCACTCTTCCAGGCATCCGGCCTGTTCTCGGCGATGATACCGCCTGCCTCGGCGCGGATGATGCGGGCGGGGATACCGATGTCGAAGACCTCCAATTCACCGCAAAGCTCCCTGCCCGGCATCAGCAGATGGCCGGGCTTGCGGGTCATGAAGGTGATGGTGTTGCAGGCCCGGAAGGCAGCCCCCAGCACCTTGCCGGTGCGGCCATCGAGGCCGGAGGGCAGATCGATGGCGAGCACGGGAATAGCGGCCTCGGTGACGCGCTCGATCAGCGCGCGCACATCGGCCGACACCGCGCGACCAAGCCCAGCCCCGAACAGGCCATCGATGACGACGTCGCCGGTTTCCGGCCGATAGAGGTCAAGTTCCTGTCCCTCCGACGCGCAGCCGATGCGGGCGCGGGCGACATCGCCCTTCAGCCTCAAGGGATCGCCGAGATAGTAGAGCGCCACGTTGGCCCCACTCTCCTGCAGATGGCGGGCTGCGACATAGGCGTCGCCGCCATTGTTGCCGGGCCCGCAGAGTATGACGAAACGCAAAGCTCCGGGATGAAGGCGCAGAGCAGCCGCCGCGACTGCCGCACCTGCCCTCTCCATCAGGTCGAAAGAGTCGATGCCGGACGCGGCAGCGGCCGCGTCGACGGCGGCCATTTCGGCAGGCGTGAGAAGAAGGTCGGACAGATGTTTGCTCATCATCCTATTCAATCAAAAAACGCCTAAAAAACAACCGCCTGAAATACCAAAGAGAAGGACCCTATTTAGGCATTTGCCTATATTTTAATCTCAGCGTGACGTGTATTCGCAAGTGCGAAAATACATGAGTTTTTCCGTTTCCGATGGGATTTTGATCGGGAGACAATGTTTTTCCATCTGACCGTCGCCAAAACCACACAGAATTCCCTACAAACTCGCCGGTTTTGGCAGAATCGACGTCTTTTTTCGACAGGATGGATTTCAAACTGGCACGATATCTGCATCATATCCCGCGAGCGGGAAAATTCCTGCCATAACAAGAGAAGCGGAGAGACATTTTCTCATGAAAAAGATCGAAGCGATCATTAAGCCTTTCAAGCTGGACGAAGTGAAGGAAGCCCTTCAGGAAGTTGGCCTGCAGGGTATCACGGTCACGGAAGCCAAGGGTTTCGGCCGTCAGAAAGGCCACACGGAACTCTACCGTGGAGCCGAATACGTCGTCGATTTCCTGCCGAAGGTCAAAGTCGAGGTCGTATTGGCCGACGAGAACGCGGAGGCCGTTATCGATGCGATCCGTAAGGCGGCGCAGACCGGCCGAATCGGCGACGGAAAGATCTTCGTCTCCAATGTCGAAGAGGTTATCCGCATCCGAACCGGCGAGACCGGTATCGATGCCATCTGACCACTTTGCCAATCGCGCAAAGTCCGTTACCGTCACCGCCGACCTACACCGTCATCGCAAATCGGAGGAAACTACTTAATGGCGACCGCAAGCGAAATTCTGAAGCAGATCAAGGAGAACGACGTAAAGTTCGTCGATCTGCGTTTCACCGACCCGAAGGGCAAGTTGCAGCATGTGACGATGGACGTTGTCTGCGTCGATGAAGACATGTTCGCTGATGGCGTGATGTTCGACGGCTCGTCGATCGGCGGCTGGAAGGCCATCAACGAGTCCGACATGGTGCTGATGCCCGATACCGAAACGGTGCATATGGACCCATTCTTCGCCCAGTCGACCATGGTTATCGTCTGCGACATCCTCGATCCGGTTTCCGGCGAGGCCTACAACCGCGATCCGCGCGGCACCGCCAAGAAGGCCGAAGCCTACCTCAAGGCATCCGGCATCGGCGATACGGTCTTCGTCGGCCCTGAAGCCGAATTCTTCGTCTTCGACGACGTCAAGTACAAGGCCGATCCCTACAATACCGGCTTCAAGCTCGATTCGACCGAACTGCCGTCGAACGACGATACCGATTACGAAACAGGCAACCTCGGCCATCGCCCGCGCGTCAAGGGCGGCTATTTCCCGGTTCCCCCCGTCGACAGCGCCCAGGACATGCGTTCGGAAATGCTGACGGTGCTCTCCGAAATGGGCGTCGTCGTCGAAAAGCATCACCATGAAGTCGCGGCCGCCCAGCACGAACTCGGCATCAAGTTCGATACGCTGGTGCGCAACGCCGACAAGATGCAGATCTACAAATACGTCGTGCACCAGGTGGCCAACGCCTACGGCAAGACGGCGACCTTCATGCCGAAGCCGATCTTCGGTGACAATGGCTCGGGCATGCATGTGCACCAATCGATCTGGAAGGGCGGCAAGCCGACCTTTGCCGGCGACGAATATGCCGGCCTTTCCGAGAGCTGCCTGTTCTACATCGGCGGCATCATCAAGCATGCCAAGGCGATCAACGCCTTCACCAATCCGTCGACGAACTCCTACAAGCGCCTCGTCCCGGGTTACGAAGCCCCTGTGCTGCTGGCCTATTCGGCCCGCAACCGCTCGGCTTCCTGCCGCATTCCGTTCGGCTCCAACCCGAAGGCTAAGCGCGTCGAAGTCCGTTTCCCGGATCCGACCGCCAACCCCTATCTCGCCTTTGCCGCCATGCTGATGGCCGGCCTCGACGGCATCAAGAACAAGATCCATCCCGGCAAGGCCATGGACAAGGATCTCTACGACCTGCCGCCGAAGGAATTGAAGAAGATCCCGACCGTCTGCGGCTCGTTGCGCGAAGCACTCGAAAGCCTCGACAAGGACCGCAAGTTCCTGACGGCCGGCGGCGTCTTCGACGACGATCAGATCGATGCCTTCATCGAGCTGAAGATGGCTGAGGTGATGCGTTTCGAAATGACGCCGCATCCGGTCGAATACGATATGTACTATTCGGCCTGATCGGCCGCGAACACAGAAAGTCCCGGCCCGCCGGGGCTTTCGCCTCCCAGGTCATGGACGCCACTACGGCGCCGCGCGTCTATCAGACGCGCAAAGGACGCTGTAGAACTTGGAGTGCTGCATAATTTTGTCCTTAAATCGGTTCCGATTTAAGGAGTTATGCAGAAGGAGGATATGACGTTCATGTGACGAACTCGCGCACAAATCTTGATTTGCGCGGCACCAATCACCAAATTTGGTGATGAAAGGAAGTCGTACCATGAAAGAAAGAGTAGCAAAGTTCAGTATCGGCGAAGTGGTTCGGCACAAGGTTTTTCCGTTTCGCGGCGTCATCTTCGACGTTGATCCGGAGTTCGCGAATACGGAGGAATGGTGGAATTCCATTCCCGCCGAGGTCCGTCCGAGCAGGGACCAGCCCTTCTATCACCTGCTCGCCGAGAATGACGAAAGCGAATATGTCGCTTACGTCTCCGAGCAAAACCTGACGAACGACGAAAGCGGTACGCCGCTTCGCAACCCGCAGATCTACCAGATTTTCGATCAGGCCCCGTCAGGGCAGTTCAAACCCAAGATGAGCTTCGCCCACTAACCCACTCGTGCCGATCGTTGAATCAAGGCCTCGCTTCTCCCGGCGAGGCCTTTTCTTTGCGAAACAAAAAACCCGGCGCGAAGCCGGGTTTCTGTTTCAAAGAAAGTGGCAGGATTACTGCGCCTTGGCTGCCTTCTGGGCGTCTTCCAACTTCTTGCGGGCTTCTTCGGCCTTCTTCTGCATGCCTTCCTGGAGGCTGCGCTGGCTTTCGGCGAGCTTGGATTCGGAAACCGGTTCGCCGTCGTAAGCACCGGTGAAGCCTTCAAGCGAAATCTTGATCGGGTTCGGGGCGCGGCGGAAGTTGATCGAAGTGAAGATCACGTCGCTGCCCTTCTTGAGGCTGGCGATCATCGCGTCGGTCAGCGGAATTTCGGCGGTGCACTTGTCCGGCAGGCAGACGGCGTAATCGAGCTTCTGGCCCTTGCCGCCGTCGATCTGCATGATGACGCCGGGAGGAACGAGGCGTGCCGTGGGAACAGAGACCTGCAGGAGCTTGCGGTTGATCTTGCCGGAAACCGAGATCAGGCCGACGGCCGTGACGAGCTGGCCGCCATTGGCGAGGATCAGGTTCTGGACAACACAGATGTCGTTGTCTTCCTGCTTGCTGCAGGTCTTGTACCAGCCGAGCTTCGGCGCCCCTGCTGCCTGTGCCGGGGCATCGGCCGGAGCCTGTGCCGCCGCATCCTGTGCGAAGGAGGAGACCGGAGCCGAAGCGCCGAACACCACTGCCAGAACGGACAGTGCTGCCCGCATTTTCTTTTCAGTCTTGAACATCATAACGAATTCCGTCTCCTGATATCCGTTCGGGGCAGCGGTTTGCCGCCCCAACCATCGGGTCGTTCGGCACTCCACCTCTTAAAAAAATAAGGCAAATGCATGACCCCTAAACTTCGGGTTCACCTGTTACATCGCAGCGTTCAAGATATCCAGCATTTCTTTGGCAATTTGAGGTGCATTTCGTCGCGAAGCCAAAGAAATCGCCGATCCGTGTTGGAATCGGTCGACCCCATGATAATCTTGGCGTGAATCATGCCCCGTTTTTCACGGCTCAAGGATTGCCGAATGCTCCGGATCGTCGTCCCCCTCGTCCTCTCGCTGCTGCTGTGCGGCACTGTCGCTGCCGAGCCGCTGCACGGCATCGCGATGCACGGCGAGCCGGCCTTGCCGGCCGACTACAAACACTTCCCTTACGTCAATCCCGACGTGAAAAAGGGCGGCAAGATCACCTATGGCGTGGTAGGCACCTTCGACAACCTCAACCCGTTCATCCTCAAGAGCATGCGCACGACGGCGCGCGGCATGTGGGATCCTGATTATGGCAATCTCGTCTACGAATCGCTGATGCAGCGCTCCAGGGACGAGCCCTTCACGCTCTACGGCCTGCTGGCCGAGACGGTGGAATGGGACGACGACCGGAGCTTCATCCAGTTCAACCTCAATCCGAAGGCGAAATGGGCCGATGGCCAGCCGGTGACGCCCGAGGATGTGATGTTCACATTCGAGCTGATGCGCGACAAGGGCCGCGTGCCCTTTGCCAACCGCCTCAACGTCGTCGCCAAGATGGAGAAGGTCGGCGAGCACAGCGTGCGCTTCACCTTCAACGACAAGGCCGACCGCGAGACGCCGCTGATCTTCGGCCTGTTCCCGGTGCTGCCGAGACATGCGATCGATCCGGCAACCTTCGACCGTTCTTCGCTGACGGCGCCGGTCGGCTCCGGTCCCTACAAGGTGAAGACGGTGAAGCCCGGCGAGAGCATCACCTATGAGCGCGATCCGAATTACTGGGGCAAGGACATTCCCGCCAAGGTCGGCACCGACAATTACGACCAGATCACCGTCCAGTATTTCCTGCAGGACACAACGCTGTTCGAGGCCTTCAAGAAGGGCGATATCGACATCTATCCCGACGGCAATCCCGGTCATTGGGCCAATGCCTATAATTTCCCCGCCGTCACCTCGGGGGTTGTGGTCAAGGACGTGTTCACACCGAAACTGCCGAGCGGCATGCTCGGATTCGTGTTCAACACGCGCCGGCCGATCTTCGCCGATCCCAAGGTGCGCGAAGGTCTGTCGCTGGTGTTCGACTTCGAATGGGCGAACAAGAACCTTTATTCCGGCGCCTATAAACGCACGCAGAGCTTCTGGCAGAATTCCGAGCTGTCGAGTTTCGGCGTTCCCGCCAACGCGGCCGAGCTTGCCCTGCTCGGGCCGATCAAGGACAAGATCGCGCCGGAGATTCTCGACGGCACCTACAAGCTGCCGGTCACCGACGGTTCCGGCCGCGACCGCAATGTGCTGAAACAGGCCGTCGAGCAGTTGAAACAGGGCGGCTATACGATCCAGGGCGGGAAGATGAACGACGCCTCCGGCCGCCAGCTCGCCTTCGAGATCATGACGCAGAATGCCGACCAGGAGAAGCTCGCCCTCGCCTATCAGCGTTCGCTGCAGACGATCGGCATCGCCGCTTCGATCCGCACCGTCGACGATTCGCAGTATCAGAGCCGGACGAACAGCTTCGACTACGACATGATCATGAAGTCCTACACGTCCTCGCTGTCGCCCGGAAACGAACAGCTCGGCCGCTGGTCTTCGGCCGCGAAGACCCGCGAGGGCAGCGACAGCTTCGCGGGCGCTGCCGACCCCGATCTAGATGCGTTGATCGATCACCTGCTCCGGGCGCGCACGGCCGAGGATTTCACCGCGGCGGTGCGCTCCTACGACCGGCTGCTGCTGTCCAGCCATTACGTGCTGCCGCTCTATCATATGGGTCAGCAATGGGTGGCGCGCAGCAAACGCATCGGCCATCCCGACACGGTGCCGCTCTATGGCTATCAGCTGCCGCTATGGTGGGATACGAGCGCCCAATAAGAAGCAGCCGAACCGCCCCGGCTTAAATGTCTCCCTGGAGACGCACAGAATAAGGAAAATCATGATGGAGCGCATCACCATCGACGTCGTCTCGGATGTCGTCTGCCCCTGGTGCTATCTCGGCAAGGCGCGGCTGGAACTCGCCATCGCCGAGGTGCAGGACCAAATCGGCGTCGACATCAACTGGCGGCCGTACCGGCTCAATCCCGACTACCCCAAGGAAGGCGTCGACCAGAAGAAGGCGCTGGCGGAGAAGCTCGGCGGCGAGGAGCGCGTGGCGCAGGCGCACAAGATGCTCACCGATTATGGCCGCGAGGTCGGCATCGCCTTTAATTTCGAGGCGATCAAGATCGGCCCGAACACGCTCGATGCGCATCGGCTGATCCACTGGGCGATGATCGAAGGACGCGAGAAGCAGGACAAGGTCGTTGCCGCGCTGTTCAGGGCGAATTTCGAGGATGGCCGCAATGTCGGCGACCATGCTGTGCTGCTCGATATCGCCGAAAAATCAGGCCTCGACCGCTCGGTCATCGCCTCGCTACTCGCCTCCGATGCCGATCGCGATCTGATCGTCGCCGAGATCAAGGCGGCCCAGGAGATGGGCGTCAACGGCGTGCCGTTCTTCATCTTCGACCAGCAATATGCCGTCAGCGGTGCACAGACACCCGATGTGCTAGCGAACGCGTTGCGCGATATCGCCAAGGCGAAGGCCGAGGCGCGGTCGGGGCTCAACTGAGGCTACTATGCGAATCGAGATCGAACAGCAGCGGCAAAGCCGTCCGCGTGAGCCAACTATACCGTTTATATTTTCAAGCATGACTTGGAACGAAGCATGAGTGGCGCCAGAGCGAAACCTAAAGGAATTTATATGCTTCATTCACAAGGGACTCACGGCTGGGAGTTCGCAAACTGGGATAGGCTACAGCCCGATGGTGAAGGCATCGGCCTCCATTTTCGTGAGAGCCCGTGGCCGGATAGCATGCTCGATTTGCCTCGCGGCCCGTGGCGAATACCGGACTATGCCGAAACGCCAAAGCTGATCTTTGATTCAAAGCGGAAAGTGCAAGACATTTATGCGGTAGAGTATTTCCTTTTCATTTCCGACAAAATGAAGAGCTTGCTTGAGGAGTTCGCTCCAAAGTCATATGAATACTTGATTTGCGAGACCGAGTTTTCGAACGGAAACCCGGACCGAAAATCTGGCTGTGCAGCGTTGTCGATTCATACCGCAAGGCAGTGGATGTCGAGAATTCCCCCTTAATTCGCGTCACTCAATGGGGCGGCTATATGATATCGGGCGGAGCTGACTGGTGTTTTCTGCCTGCTGTCCTCAAGGGCGCGCAGCTCTTCCGCTTGGTTGAGTATGCGGTGGCAATTTTTTGCGATCAATCGTTCAAGGACATATGCAAAGACAGGGGTATTAAAGGTACTTCTTTCCAACAAGTTGGCTTTTTACCGAAATAGTAAGATACGTTTCGATGAGCAGCGCATTCCAACTTCGTTGTAGAGCGAAGCTGCAGGAATCTAGCCCGGAACCGGAACGCAGCGCACCTCGGTCTTCACCGAATTGGCGATGAAGCATTCGTCGTGGGCGCGATGATGCAGGGCTTCGAGTTCGCTTGACGAGGGCTGCTTTTCGCCGCTGAAGACGACATGCGGACGGAGCGTTACGACGGTCATGGCAAGGCGGCCTTCGGCATTCTTTTCCATGATGCCCGCGGCGGCATCGGTGTAGCTGTCGACGCAAAAGCGCTGTTTGGCGGCGATCGACAGGAACCAGAGCATGTGGCAGCTGGAGAGCGAGGCGACGAAAGCCTCTTCCGGATCAACGGCATCCTCGGCTGAGTAGGGCAGCGGAACGACATGCGCGGAAGAGGACGCCCTCACCTCGATGCCGCCGTCGAAGGTCCAGCGGTGGGCGCGGCTGTAGCGGTTGTCGGTGAAGGTCTCGCCGTTGCGCTGCCAGGCGATTGTTGCGCCGTATGTTCCCATCTCCATCTCCTTTTTCCACGCAATTCCGGACGCAAAACCGCGGCACACTTTTGCTGGAATTGCTCTATTTCGCGAATTCGGCCAGCTGCGTCATGATGACGGCGGCGCCCTGCAGGCGTTTTTCCGGCGTCGGCAGGTCTCGGGTCAGGAACAGGCTGTGATCGGGGCGGATCTTCGCCATCGTGCCCTGCTTGCCGATATAACCGACGAGGTTGGCCGGATTGGGGAATTCCTTGTTGCGGAACTGCACGACGACGCCCTTCGGGCCGGCATCGAGCTTTTCGACATTGGCGGTGCGGCAGAGCGACTTGATGTAGACGATCTTCAGCAGGTGCTGGACTTCGATCGGCATCGGGCCGAAGCGGTCGATCATCTCGGCGCCGAAGCCATCGATCTCCTTGAGCTCGGTGATTTCGCCGAGACGGCGGTAGAGCGCCATGCGCAGGTGCAAATCGGGCACGTAGCCTTCCGGGATCATCACCGTCGTGCCGACCGAGATCTGCGGCGACCAGCCGGTGTCGTGGACCTCGTCGAGACCCTTGACCTCGGCGACCGCCTCTTCCAGCATCTGCTGGTAAAGCTCGAAGCCGACCTCCTTGATATGGCCGGACTGCTCCTCGCCGAGCAGGTTGCCGGCGCCGCGGATATCGAGGTCGTGGCTTGCCAGCTGGAAACCGGCGCCAAGCGTATCCAGCGACTGTAGCACCTTGAGGCGACGTTCGGCGGTGGCCGTCAGCACCTTGTTGACCGGCAGGGTGAAGAGCGCGAAAGCACGCACCTTCGAGCGGCCGACGCGACCACGCAGCTGATAGAGCTGGGCGAGACCGAACATATCGGCACGGTGGACGATCAGCGTATTGGCGGTGGGCACGTCGAGGCCGGATTCGACGATGGTGGTCGAGAGAAGCACGTCGTAGCGGCCTTCATAGAAGGCGTTCATGATGTCTTCGAGTTCGCCGGCCGGCATCTGGCCATGGGCGACCGCGACCTTCAGCTCCGGCACATCCGACTGCAAGAAGGCATGCACGTCCTCGAGATCGGCAAGCCGCGGGCAGACATAGAAGCTCTGGCCGCCGCGATAGTGCTCGCGCATCAGCGTCTCGCGGATGACCAGGCTATCGAAGGGCGAGATGAAGGTGCGTACCGCCATGCGGTCGACCGGCGGCGTGGTGATCAGCGACAGTTCGCGCACGCCGGTCATGGCAAGCTGCAGCGTGCGCGGGATCGGCGTTGCCGACAGCGTCAGCACGTGCACGTCGCTCTTCAGCTCCTTCAGCCGCTCCTTGTGCTTGACGCCGAAATGCTGTTCCTCGTCGATGACGAGCAGGCCGAGATTGGCGAATTTGATACCGGCGCCGAGCAGCGCATGGGTGCCGACGACGATATCGGTCTTGCCTTCCGCCACTTCCTTCTTGGTCAGCGCCAGCTCCTTGGCGCCGACGAGGCGCGAGGCCTGCTGGATGCGCACCGGCAGACCGCGGAAACGGTCGGAGAAGGTCTTGAAATGCTGGCGGGAAAGCAGTGTCGTCGGCACGACGATGGCGACCTGGGCACCGTTCATCGCGGCGACGAAGGCGGCGCGCAGCGCCACTTCGGTCTTGCCGAAGCCGACGTCGCCGCAGACCAGACGGTCCATCGGCCGGCCGGCGGCGAGATCCGAGCGCACCGCCTCGATGGCGTTATCCTGATCTTCGGTCTCGTCATAGGGGAAGCGAGCTGCGAATTCGTCGTAAAGGCCTTCCGGCGTCGTCAGCATCGGCGCATGGCGCGTCAGGCGCTCGGCAGCGATGCGGATCAGCGCATCGGCCATATCGAGCAGGCGCTTCTTGAGCTTGGCCTTGCGCATCTGCCAGGCGCCGCCGCCGAGCTTGTCGAGCTGCGCCTCGGTGCCCTCGCCGCCGTAACGCGAGAGAAGATCGATGTTTTCGACCGGCAGGAAGAGCTTGGCCTCGTCGGCATATTGCAGTTCGAGGCAGGCATGCGGCGCGCCTGCCGCCTCAATGGTCCTCAGCCCTATAAAGCGCCCGATACCATGTTCGGCGTGGACGACGATCGAGCCCTCATCGAGGCCCGCGACTTCCGAGATGAAATCGGCGGCGCGCTTGCGGCGCTTGGAGCGGCGCACCATGCGGTCGCCGAGGATGTCCTGCTCGCCGATGACGACGAGGTCGCCGGCCTCGAAGCCGGCTTCGAGACTGAGTACGGCAGCAGCAGCCTCACCTCTCGCCAGCGAGCCGACATCCTTCAGCGCCTCGATCGGCTTGACCTTTTCCAGGCCATGTTCGTTCAACACCTGCAGCAGGCGCTCCAGCGAGCCTTCGGTCCAGGCGGTGACGAGCACTTTCGCGCCGGCAGCGCGCCGGTCGGCAATATGCTTGACGACGACGTCGAAGATGTTAATGCGTTCGGCATCGCCGCCGCCTTCGGCGTTCGAGCGAGCCCAGCGCTGGCCCTGGCGAGCGACGACATTGACGACCCGCCTTGCCTCGCCCTCATGCTCGTTGAAGGGGCTGATGCGGATCGCGCCGAGAGCGTCGAGGGTTTTGACGAAAAGCTTGCTGTCGAGATAGAGCTGGCCCGGCGTCACCGGCTTGTAGGGCGTGCCCTGCGTCATCCCCTTGGCCGGCTGGCCGGAGTTCAGGCGGGCGTCGTAATAGTCGAAAACGAGCTTGGAGCGCTCTTCGGCTGCTTCACGTACCGTATGGTCGATGACGATACGGAAGCCGCTGAGATAATCGAAGACGGTATCGAGCTTCTCGTAGAAAAGCGGCAGCCAGTGCTCCATGCCGGGGTAACGGCGGCCTTCGGAGACGGCGAGATAGAGCGCGTCGTCGCGTGTGGTCGCGCCGAAAGCGGAGAGGTAATTCTTGCGGAAACGGCTGATCGTATCGGGCGTCAGCGTCACCTCGCTCATCGGATTGAGATCGAGGGAACGCACCTGCCCGATCGTGCGCTGGCTGGCCGGATCGAAGGAGCGGATGCTCTCCAGCGTGTCGCCGAAGAAATCGAGGCGGACCGGCTCTTCGGAACCCGGCACGAAGACGTCGAGAATGCCGCCGCGCACGGCATATTCGCCGACCTCGCGAACGGTCGCGACCCGCTCGAAGCCGTTGCGCTCCAGGCGTCCGGCGAGATCGTCCATGCGCAGCTGATTGCCGGGGCGGGCCGAAAAGCTCAGGCTTTCTATGACATCCTGCGGCGCCACCTTCTGCAGCATGGCATTGGCGGTGACGAGCACGATTGCCGCATGCGGCTTCTTGCGATGGGCGATGAGGCCGCCGAGTGCGGCAAGCCGGCGAGCCGAAGTGTCGGCACTCGGCGAGACACGGTCATAGGGCAGACAGTCCCAGGCCGGCAGGGTGAGAACCGGAATGTCGGGGGCGACAAAGCTCAGCATCTGTTCGAGATCGGCCATTCGGTGGCCGTCGGACATGACATAGGCGACCGGCTCTCCCGTTCGGGCGAGCTCGGCGAGCAGCACCGTTTCAAGACCTGCCGGCACATTGCCGATCGTCAGCGGCTCGGCAATGGCCGCAAGCTTCTTCGCATCGAAACCAGGGATCATTCCGGCGTCCTGAGGGGCTTGTCAAAATCGGGCTTGTAGGCGGCGATGCGGGCAAACATCGGTGTCTGGAAACGCTCAGGCACCGGCCATGTTCCCATGATCCAGCGGACGAGATCATTGTCCTCTTCCGCCATCATCGTCTCGAACTCATCGAGTTCGGCTTCCGACAGAGTCGCGACCTCGGCTTCGGCGAACTGGCCGAAGACCAGATCCATCTCGCGGATGCCGCGATGCCAGCAGCGGAAAAGGATTCTGCGGCGGCGCGGGTCGAGACCGGCACTCGTGAGCGTGACACCTGTCATGGCATTACCTTCCTGTTGATGCGCCTCTATAGACCCTGGAAAGCGGCTTGTCAGCCTTGCCAAGGCCGCATTGTTCATCGCATTTTGGCCGCATGCGCCCGGCCATTCTCGATCCTCTGTTTTCCCCTATTTCGGGCCTTCCGGGCGTCGGCCCGAAGATCGCCGACCTGCTCGTCAAACTGCTCGGGCGCGAGACGCTGGAGGATTGCCGGGTCATCGACCTGCTCTTCCACGCGCCCTTCTCGCTGATCGACCGGCGCAACCAGCCTGGAATCGCGCGCGCGCCGCAGGGCGCGATCGTAACGATCACGGCGCGCGTCGACCGGCACCAGGTGCCGCCGCGCGGCAAAAGCAATATCCCCTACCGCGTCTTCCTGCATGACGAGACTGGCGAGCTGACGCTGGTCTTCTTTCGCGGACAGGCGGCATGGCTGGAAAAGCAGCTGCCTGTTGACGCGGAGGTGACGGTCAGCGGCAAGATCGACTGGTTCAACGGCCGCGCCTCGATGGTGCATCCCGACTATATCGTCAGGGCCGACGAGGCGGACAGCCTGCCGCTGGTCGAGCCGATCTATCCGCTGACGGCGGGGCTTTCACCGAAGACGCTGCGCAAGATCATCGACGCCGGCCTGCCGCGTTTTCCCGTGTTGCCGGAATGGATCGACCTGGCGCTGACCGAGAAACAAGGCCTGCCGTCGATCCGCGACAGTTTCCACATGCTGCACGAGCCGCGCGATCCCAGCGATATCGACCCGCGGGCCCCTGCCCGGCGGCGGCTTGCCTATGACGAGTTCCTTGCCGGCCAGCTGTCGCTGAGCCTGGTGCGGCAGAGGCTGCGCAAGGTGGCGGGCCAACCGGTCACTGCGACCGGCGCCATCAGCAGCAAGATCCTGAAGAGCTTGCCCTTCTCGCTTACCGGCAGCCAGAACGAGGCGATCGCCGAGGTTTTGAAGGATATGGCCGGCAACGAGCGCATGCTGCGGCTGCTGCAGGGCGATGTCGGCTCCGGCAAGACGCTGGTGGCGCTGATGGCGATGGCGGCGGTGATCGAGAGCGGCGGCCAGGCCGTGCTGATGGCGCCGACTGAAATCCTGGCGCGGCAGCACTACGCGACGATCTCGAAATTCGCCGCCTCCGCCGGGCTCAGCATCGAGGTGCTGACCGGGCGCACCAAGGGACGCGAACGAGAGGAAATCCTGGAGCGAATCGCCTCGGGTGCTGCCCAGATCATCATCGGCACGCATGCGCTGTTCCAGGACAGCGTCGCCTACGCCAATCTGATTCTTGCCGTCGTCGACGAGCAGCATCGTTTCGGCGTGCATCAGCGGCTACGGCTGACCGCCAAGGGCCTCTCGCCGCATATGCTTGTCATGACGGCGACGCCGATCCCGCGCACCCTGGTGCTTGCCGCCTTCGGCGATATGGACGTCTCCAAGCTCACCGAGAAACCGGCCGGCCGCAAGCCGATCCAGACGATCACGGTGCCGATGGAACGGACCGGCGAAATCGTCGGGCGGCTGCAAAGCGCGATCGCCGAGGGCAAGAAGGCCTACTGGATCTGCCCGCTGGTCGAGGAGTCCGAAGAGCTCGACCTGATGTCGGCCGAGGAACGGCATGCGACGCTGGTCGCCGCACTTGGCCCCGGCATCGGCCTGATCCACGGCCGCATGAGCGGGCCGGAGAAGGACGCGGCGATGATGGCGTTTAAGAACGGCGAGACCCGGCTGCTCGTCGCCACGACCGTCGTCGAGGTCGGTGTCGACGTGCCGGATGCGACGATCATGGTGATCGAGCATGCCGAACGTTTCGGCCTGGCGCAATTGCATCAGCTGCGCGGCCGCGTCGGGCGCGGCCACGAGGCCTCGACCTGCATCCTGCTCTACAAGGGACCGCTCGGCGAGACCGGCCATGCCAGGCTCTCGATCATGCGGGAGACGGAGGACGGCTTCCGCATCGCCGAGGAGGACCTGAAGCTGCGCGGCGAAGGCGAATTGCTCGGCACACGACAATCCGGCACGCCGGGTTTCCGCATCGCCAGCCTCGAGGCGCATGCCGACCTGCTGGAGATCGCCCGTAAGGATGCGGCTTACCTCATCGAGCGCGATCCGGAGCTGACCACCGAGAGGGGAACGGCGATCCGCACCCTGCTTTATCTTTTCCGCCGCGACGAGGCGATCCGGTTCTTGAGAGCGGGTTAAAGCGCGCCGAGGCGCGCTTTAAGTCTTTGTTCTATGCATGTCGTTACCCCAAAACCGCTGAACACTTTTGGGCGACATGCATCATTCAGCCTTGGAAACCGCCACCGGCTTCGGCCGCGGCAAATGCTTCTGCTTGGGATCGGCCGGCTTATGTTCGGGCGCCACAAGCCCGCCTGAAATCAGGAACTTGGCGGCGTCTTCCGGCGACATATCGAGCATGACGATTTTTTCGCGCGGCACGAAGATGAGGAAGCCGGCCGTCGGCACCGGCGTCGGCGGCAGGAAGACGGCGACCATGTCCTGGCCCATGGCATTGAACTTCGAAGCGATTTCGCCCTTGGCGTCGGTGGCGATGAAGATCAGTGCCCAGAGGCCGGGACCCGGATATTCGATGAGGCCGACCTTTTTGAAGGAGTTCGCCTGTTCCTTCAGCACGGTTTCGAAAATCTGCTTCACGCTTCTGTAGATCGTGCGCACCAGCGGCATGCGCTGAACGATCGATTCGCCGAACCGGACGATGCTCTGGCCGATGAGGTTCTTGCCGAGGAAGCCGACGACGGTGATCAGCACGACGGCGATCAGCAGGCCGAAGCCGGGAATGGCGAAATTGAGATAGCTTTCCGGATTCCAGCGCGCCGGAATATAGGGCCGGACCCAGCTGTCCGACCAATGGATGAAGGTCCAGGTCAGCCAGATGGTAATCGCGATCGGCGCGCAGATGATCAGTCCTGCGAGAAAATTATTCCTCAGCCGCGTCGCGACCGGCATTCTGGGGGTGTTGTCGGCCATCGTTTCCTGATGAACTCCATCTCAGTCCTGGACGGGCCGGAACGCCGGCCCTTCCCCCTTGTCCGCAGACCAAAATTGCCAGAATTCGGGGCGCCGCACAATATGTTTCGGCACGGCGCTCCCGGCGTTGCAGGCTTATTCCACGGTCACGGATTTCGCCAGGTTGCGCGGCTGATCGACATCGGTGCCCATGAAGACGGCGGTGTGATAGGCGAGCAACTGGATCGGCAGCGAGAAGATCATCGGCGCGATGATTTCGTCGACCACAGGCAGGGTAATCGTCGCCATGGTCGGCAGTTTCGAGGCCGCCGCACCGGCCTCGTCGGTGATGAAGATGATGCGGCCGCCGCGGGCGGCGACCTCCTGCATGTTCGAGACAGTCTTTTCGAAGAAGCGGTCGTAGGGCGCGATGACGATAACAGGCATGTTCTCGTCGATCAGCGCGATCGGTCCGTGCTTCAACTCGCCGGCGGCGTAACCCTCGGCGTGGATATAGGAAATTTCCTTGAGCTTCAGTGCGCCTTCCATGGCAAGCGGGAAGCTGGTGCCGCGGCCGAGATAGAGCACGTCCTTGCATTTTGACAGTTCGCGCGACAGGCTTTCCATCTGCGGCTGGATGAGGTTCAGCACCCGGCTCATGATCCGCGGCATTTCGGCGAGATGGCGCACCAGCGCCCTCTCCTCGTCTGCACTCACCGTGCCGCGCGCCTTGCCGGCGCCGATCGCCAGCGCTGCCAGCACGGCAAGCTGGCAGGTGAAGGCCTTGGTCGAGGCGACGCCGATTTCGGGACCGGCCATGATCGGGAAGACGGCATCGGATTCGCGCGCGATCGTCGATTCGCGGACATTGACGACGGCGCCGATCTTCAACCCGTTGTCGCGGCAATAACGCAAGCATGCCAGCGTATCGGCGGTCTCGCCGGACTGCGAGATGAAGAGTGCGGCCTGCGACGGCGACAGCGGCATTTCGCGGTAGCGGAACTCGGAGGCAACGTCGATCTCAACAGGCAGGCGGGCATAACGCTCGAACCAGTATTTGCCGACGAGGCCGGCGAGATAGGCCGTGCCGCAGGCCGAGATCGCAAGGCCGGTCGCCGCCTTGAAGTCGATCGCGGCGGCATTGGCGCCGATAGTGTTCTCGGCGAAATCGACATAGTGGCTGAGCGCATGAGAGATCACCTCCGGCTGCTCGTAGATTTCCTTTTCCATGAAGTGGCGGTGGTTGCCCTTGTCGACGACATAGGCGGTCGCCTGCGAGATCTGCCGGGCGCGCTTGACCGGCTTGCCGGCGAAATCGAGCACCGCGACACTGTCGCGGGTGAGGATGGCGCAATCGCCGTCGACGAGGTAGGTAATCTCGTTGGTGAAAGGCGATAGCGCGATCGCATCCGAGCCGAGGAACATCTCGCCGCGGCCGTAGCCGACGGCGAGCGGCGGGCCGGAACGGGCGGCCATGATCGTGCCGGGATCGGCCTTGAGCATGATGGCCAGCGCATAGGCGCCGGTTACCCGGTTCACCATCTTCAGCATGGCGGCGCGCGGCTCCAGGCCTTCGCGCAGGTATTTCGCCATCAGATGGGCGACGACCTCGGTGTCGGTCTGGGTTTCGAAAACCGACCCCTCCTCGGTCAACTCGTCGCGAAGCTCGGAGAAGTTCTCGATGATGCCGTTATGGACGACGGCGACGCCTTCGACGAAATGCGGATGGGCATTGGTCTCGTTCGGCACGCCATGGGTCGCCCAGCGCGTGTGGGCGATGCCGACGGTGCCGGGCAGCGGTTCGATGTCGAGGCGCTTTTCCAGATTGAACAGCTTGCCCTCGGCGCGGCGGCGATCCATCACGCCGTCATGAATGGTGGCGACACCGGCGGAATCGTAACCGCGATATTCGAGACGCTTCAGCGCATCGACCAGGCGCCCCGCAACAGGCGCAGTTCCGACGATCCCCACAATGCCGCACATATAGTATCCCCATAAAGGCTTCGACAACGAGGCCAGTCCTAACGATTCCTGCTTATTTCTCAATCACCTCGGCGGTCACTTTCAATTTCCACCGGTTACGCAAGGCCGGTCAGGCTTTCGCCTTCTTCGCCGCCTTGATGGCGAGCGCACGCTCACGCAGCAGCGTCGCGCGGCCGGGCTTGATCTCCTGCCGGGCGCGGCCGAGCGCCAGCGCGTCGGCCGGCACGTCGGCAGTGATGACGCTGCCGGAGGCGATATAGGCGCCGTCGCCAATCGTCACCGGCGCGACCAGCGAAGAATTGGAACCGATGAAGGCGTTTTCGCCGATCACCGTCTCGCTCTTGTTGACGCCGTCATAGTTGCAGGTGATCGTGCCGGCGCCGATATTGCTGCCGGCGCCGATGACGGCATCGCCGATGTAAGTCAGGTGGTTGACCTTGGCGCCCTCGCCGAGCCGGCCGTTCTTGACCTCGCAGAAATTGCCGACCTTCGAACCGGTGCCGAGATCCGCACCCGGACGCAACCGCGCAAAGGGGCCGACGGTCGCGCCCTGGCTGACATGCGCGCCTTCGATATGCGAGAAGGCATGGATGACGGCGCCGCTGTCGATCACCGCGCCGGGACCGAAGACGACGTTCGGCTCGATCAGCGCATCCTGGCCGATGACGGTATCGTAGGCGAGAAAAACCGTTTCCGGCGCGATCATGGTGACGCCTGAAAGCATCATCTGGTGGCGGCGGCGCTCCTGCCAGAAGCGCTCGATGACGGCGAGTTCGGCCCGGTTGTTGCAGCCGGTCATCTCGATCTCGGGAGCATCGACCGCGGTGACGCGTCCGCCGAGCGAACGGGCGATTTCGACGAGATCGGTCAGATAGAATTCGCCCTTCGCATTGGCGTTGCCGATGCGCGAGAGAAGATCGAGCGCCTTTCTGCCGTTGATCGCCATCAGCCCACTGTTGCACCAGGTCACAGTGCGCTCGGCATCGGTCGCATCCTTTTCCTCGCGGATGGCGATGAGTTCGCCGTCCTTGACGAGCAGGCGGCCGTAGCCAGTCGGGCGGTCGGTGTGGAAGCCGATGACGACGACATCGCTGCCATCGGCAAGGCCCTGGCGGGCGGCCTTCAGCGGTCCGTCGGTCTGCAGCGGCACATCGCCATAGGTGACGAGGATATCGTCATAACCCTTGGCGATCGCTTCGCGCGCCGCCAGCACCGCGTGGCCGGTGCCGAGGCGTTCCTTCTGCAGACAGGATTCGATGTCGACGCCGGCGATGCTTGCCGCCTTTGCCACGTCCTCGGCATCACGGCCGACGACAAGGGCGACGGATGAGATGCCGGCGGAGGCGACCGCCTCGACCACATGGGCGATCATCGGCCGTCCGGCGACCGGATGCAGGACCTTCGATTTCGAGGATTTCATCCGCGTGCTGTCACCGGCGGCAAGGATGACGGCAAGACAAGTGCGTTCCATGATTTGCTCCGCGAATCCGCGCCATGAGGCGGCTTTATCGCCTCATACTGCATAATTCCCTAAATCGGAATCGATTTAAGGATAAATTATGCAGCCATTCAAAGTGCTGCAGCGTCCTTTGCATCTCTCGAAAAGACGTGCGGCGCTGCAGACAAGCAAAGCCTTCACAAGGGTGAAATTGCTGCCGAAATCGACCCTGTGACGGCCTCGGACCCGCGGGCCTCGAAAGCTTCATGCACATGATGGCGGCCGTCGAGGATGACGTCCTCCATCGCACGGCGCGCGGCGGCGTTATCGCCGGAAACGATCGCATCGACGATGCGCATATGGGTATCGGCGATATTGGCGAAGCCGTTTTCGGTTGGCGGCGTGCTCATCCGGAACATGCCGACGAGGGCTGCTTCGATGAGACTGCCCAGTGTCCGCATGAAGGGATTGTGCGAGGCTTCGGCGATCGCCAGGTGAAAACGAAGGTCGGCGAGTGCGAGGCTGTCGGCCGTATGACCGGCCGCCGCCATCTCGAGCGCCAGCCCGCGCAGCATCTCGATCTCCTCGGCATTCGCCCGCTCGGCGACGAGACCGGCGGCGAAAGGTTCGAAGGCGAGACGGATATCGTAGAGCTGCAGCAGAAACTCTTCCGTCACGCCGTTGTCGAAGTGCCAGGCGATGATCTCGCTGTCGAACATGTTCCAGAGGTTCTTCTCGGTCACACGCGTACCGACCCGCGCCTTGGCGACGACCATGCCTTTGGCGGCGAGCGTCTTCATCGTCTCGCGCAACACCGTGCGGGACACTTTGAAGCGTTGCGCCAGTTCCGTATCGCCTGGCAGGATCGAGCCGACCGGATAGGTGCCGGCGACGATCGCCTTGCCGAGTTCGTCGACCACCTGAGCGTGGCTCGTCCGGGTTCTACGCCCCGTTTTGCGTGTCTCGTCCAATTTGTAGCGCAAGCGATCCGTCTCCCCCTCAGGCGTACCTCTTGTTCAGACTGGAAACGAACAGGATGGCTTTCTGCATCAGGATGAATGCAAACAGCAAAAGGCCAATCAGGATCTTGGTCCACCAGCTCGACAGCGTGCCGTCGAAGGTGATGTAGGTCTGAATGAGCCCCTGGATCAGGATACCGATCAAGGTTCCTGCCACGAATCCCGCTCCTCCGGTCAGCAGCGTCCCCCCAATGACGACCGCCGCGATGGCATCGAGTTCGACGCCGACTGCTGCAAGAGAATATCCGGCAGAGGTGTACAGCGAAAAAACGATCCCGGATAGACCCGCGAGAAAACCCGACAACGCATAGATCTGGATTGTCGTGCGGCCGACCGGCACGCCCATCAGCCTCGCCGTCTGCGTGCCGCCGCCGAGCGCATAGACGTTGGTGCCGAAGCGGGTGCGCTGGGCGATGAAAATGCCGACGGCAAAGACCAGAAGCATGATGCCGCCGATCAGCGTCAGCCGCCCGCCACCGGGCAGACGGTAATAGAGGCTCGTCAGCGTCGAATAATATTCGTGGTTGATCGGGATGCTGTCGATCGAGAGCACGAAGGCCATGCCGCGCGCCAGGAACATGCCGGCAAGGGTGACGATGAAGGCCGGCATTTCGAGATAGTGGATGATCGCGCCCATGATACCGCCAAAGGCAGTGGTGATGACGAGCACCAGCGCGAAGGCGAGCAGCGGATGGATCGAGGTGTTCTCAAGGATCACCGCGAGGAAGACGCCGGTAAAGGCGATGACCGAGCCGATCGACAGATCGATGCCGCCCGAAATGATAACGAAGGTCATGCCGACGGCAGCGATGCCGAGAAAGGCGTTGTCGGTCAGAAGATTTCCGATGACGCGCGTCGACAGAATGTTCGGATACTGCAGCGCGCAGCCGGCATAGGCGAGCACGAAGATGACGATGGTCGCAAGCAGCGGCAGGTATTTGGAGTTCATTTCGGCTGCTCCCTAGCGCCCTGCCGGCGGCTGGCGAAGATGGCGAGCGATTGTACCGCCGGCGACTGGATGACGAGGATGACGATAATGATGACGGCCTTGATGATCAGGTTGAATTCAGGCGGGAAGCCGGCGGACAGGATGCCGGTATTCACCGCCTGGATGATCATCGCACCGATCAGCGATCCGAGAATGCTGAAGCGTCCGCCGAGCAGCGAATTGCCGCCGACGACGACGGCAAGGATCGCGTCGAGTTCCAGCCATAGGCCGGCATTATTGGCATCGGCGCCCTTGATGTCGGCTGCGACGATGATGCCCGCAATCGAGGCGCAGAGACCGCTCAGCATATAGACCGCCATCAGCAGCACCGGCGTTTGAATGCCGGAGAGCGTGCTGGCGCGGCGATTGATGCCGACGGCCTCGATCAGCATGCCGAGCGCGGTGCGGCGGACGAGCAGGATGACGAGAAGGCCGACGAGAAGCCAGATGACGACAGGCATCGGCAGGAGAGCCAGCGAACCGCTGCCGAAGAAGGTGAGCCCGTCATTGTTGAAGGTCAGGATGGCGCCTTCGGTGATGAGCTGGGCGATGCCGCGGCCGGCCACCATCAGCACCAGCGTCGCGATGATCGGCTGGATATTGAGGACTGCCACCAGGAAACCGTTCCAGACACCGCAGGCAAGCCCGATCGCAAGCGTCAGGATAATGGTATAAGCAACTGAATTTCCTGACACAATCGACGACGCGGCAACGGCGCCGCAGATAGCGATGACCGCACCGACGGACAGGTCGATGCCCTTGGTGGCAATGACCAGCGTCATGCCGATCGCCAGCAGCGCCACCGGCGCGCCGCGGTTCAGCACGTCGATCAGGCTGCCATAGAGGCGGTCATTCTGAACCACGACATTAAAAAACTGCGGTGACGTTATGAAATTCAACAGAAGAATGACAACGAGCGCAATCAATTGCGGCGCCAGGCGATATGCCAGCGCTTTCAGCGAGGACCTCATGCATCCTCCATCTTGTACTCGGCCGCAGCGATGGCATCGACGATGCCGGCAGCGGTGATACGTTCGCCTGTCAGTTCGGCGATATGCTGTCTGTCGCGAAGTACGATAACACGTGAACTATAAGCGACAAGCTCTTCAAGTTCCGAGGAAATCACTATCAGCGACATGCCGCCGGCACAGAGCTCTTCGATGAGCCGGATGATCTCGGCATGGGCACCGACATCGATGCCGCGGGTCGGCTCGTCCAGGATCAGAAACTTCGGATTGGTCGCCAGCCAGCGGGCGAGGATCGCCTTCTGCTGGTTGCCGCCGGACAGCAGCCGGATCGGTTTTTCGCGATCGGTGGTGCGGATATCGAGCGCCTTGATGTAGCGGTCGGCGAGCGCATTCTGTTCGGCGCGCGAAAGCGGCCGCGTCCAGCCGCGGCGGGCCTGCAGCGCCAGGGCAATGTTTTCCCGGATCGACAGGTCGCCGATGATGCCATCGGTCTTGCGGTCCTCGGGGCAGAAGCCGAAGCCCCTTGCGATCGCCGCGCGGGGGCTCGAAATCTTCGCCGGCTGGCCGTCGATCGTGGCGCTGCCGCTGTCGGCATGTTCGATGCCGAAGAGCAGTTCGGCGGTTTCGGTGCGGCCGGAACCGAGCAGCCCGGCAACGCCGACCACCTCTCCGGCGCGTACTTCCAGATCGAAAGGCTTGACCTTGCCGCGTTTGCCATAACCTGAAAAACGGTATCGGACATCACCCGCCGCAAGGCTGTGTTCCCTGACCGTCTCCTCGACATGGGCCAGCTCGCGGCCGAGCATCATGGCGATCAGGCCCTGGCGCGGCAGATCGGCGACATCGCGGGTGCCGACGAGCTTGCCGTTGCGCAGCACGGTGATACGGTCGCTGATCGCATAGACCTGCTCGAGAAAATGGGTGATGAAGACGATGCCCAGGCCGCGCTTCTTCAGGTCGTCGATGATGCGGAAGAGCAGCGCCACTTCCTGATTATCGAGACTTGCGGTGGGCTCGTCGAGGATCAGCACCTTGCCGGAGAGATCCACGGCACGGGCGATGGCAACCACCTGCTGGACGGCGACGGAAAAACGGCCAAGTTCGGCTGTGACGTCGATATCGACGCCGTAGCCGGCGAGCAGATCGCGCGCCCTGCGGTTCATCGCACGCACGTCGGTCATGCCGAACCGCCTTGGCTGGCGTCCGAGGAAGAGGTTTTCGGCGACGCTCAGATTGGAAAGGAGATTGACCTCCTGGTAGACCGTGCCGATGCCGAGCTTCTGGGCGGCGAGCGTATTGGCCGGATTGATTTCCTGGCCGTCGAGCGTCAGGCTGCCCTCGTCACGATGGTAGGCGCCGGTGATGCACTTGATCAGCGTCGACTTGCCGGCACCGTTTTCGCCCAGCAATGCGTGCACCTCGCCTCGGCGGAGCGTGAAATCGACCTTATCCAGCGCCACTGCGCCGGGAAAGAATTTCGATATTCCGGAGGCCGCGAGAACGTTCTCGAAATCGTGAATCATAAGGGTCTGTTTTCCTGATATTGACGGCAAACGCCGCGCCGCGGCCGGACATGACGTCCCAAGGCGGCAAAGGCAGTTCCGCACCGGTCCATGACGGGCCGGTGCGGTTCTACAGCGCCCTCTCGTCTTTTCAGACGCAGGACGCTGTAGCGCTTTTATTGCTGCATGATTTTGTCCGGAAATCGAATTCCGATTTCAGGAATTATGCAGCGGTGTCACATCAGATCAGTAGCCCTGACCCTTCTTCTCTTCGTAGACCTTCATCGGCTCGTCGGCAGGCGTGTAGAGCTTCGACTCGGTCTGGATCCACTTGGACGGAGCCTTCTTGTCCTTCAGATAGGCTTCGAGCGCATCGAAGGCCGGACCTGCCATATTCGGCGTCAGCTCGACCGTGGCATTGGCCTCGCCTTCGGACATCGCCTTGAAGATATCCGGAACGGCGTCGATGGAGACGACGAGAATATCCTTGCCGGGCTTCAGGCCGGCTTCCTTGATCGCCTGGATGGCGCCGACGGCCATGTCGTCGTTATGGGCGTAGAGAGCGCAGATATCCTTGCCGCCATTCTCGGCCTTCAGGAAGCTTTCCATGACTTCCTTGCCCTTGGTGCGGGTGAAGTCACCGGTCTGGCTGCGAACGATCTTGAGGTTGTCGTGGCCGGCAAGAGCTTCTTCGAAGCCCTTCTTGCGGGCGATGGCCGGCGACGAACCGGTGGTGCCCTGAAGCTCGACGACATTGCACTTCTTGTCGCCGACGGTCTTGACCAGGAAGTCGCCTGCGACCTTGCCTTCATGGACCAGGTCCGACGTCACCGCCGTCAGGTAGAGATCGTCAGGAGCCTTGATGGTACGGTCGAGAAGGATGACCGGGATTTCGGCTTCCTTGGCTTCCTTGAGAACGTCGTCCCAGCCGGTTTCGACGACCGGAGCAATGAGAATGGCATCGACGCCCTGAGCAATGAAGGAGCGCAGAGCCTTGATCTGGTTTTCCTGCTTCTGCTGCGCATCGGCAAACTTCAGATCGATGCCGCGCTTCTTGGCCTGTTCCTTGGTCACGGTCGTTTCAGCCGCACGCCAGCCCGATTCCGAGCCGATCTGCGAGAAGCCGACAGTGAGGCCGGCGGCCGAAGCCGAACCGAACATGCAGGCAGCCAGAATCGTGGCACTCAAAAGTGCAGTCTTCAATTTCATGATTTCCTCCCAATGCCGCATCTCGCGGCGCAGGGTCAAAAAATCATATAGTATTACTTTTGTAAATCGGAATCTTGGGATGCATTGCAGCAAAAAAAGAGCGCCCAGAAGGGCGCTCTTCGCAACTGCGAGATAGCTACGGGACTATTTACCCGGAAGCTTGTCGTCGACACCTTCGACATAGAAGTTCATGCCGAGCAGTGTGCCGTCATCGGCCTTCTCGCCGGCCTTCAACCAGGGCGTGCCGTCCTGCTTGTTGATCGGGCCGGTGAAGGGATGCAGTTCGCCTGATTTGATCTTGGCTTCGGTCTCCTCGGCGAGTTTCTTCACGTCGTCGGGCATGTTGGTATAGGGCGCCATCGTCAGGATGCCGTCCTTGAGGCCATCCCAGCTCTGCTCTGACTTCCAGGTGCCGTCGAGAAGCGCCTTGACGCGCTTGACGTAATAATTGCCCCAGGTGTCGATGATCGCGGTCAGCTGGACGTTCGGGCCAGCCTTGATCATGTCGGAAGCCTGGCCGAAGGCCTTGACGCCGCGCTGCTCGGCGACCTGCATTGGCGCGGTCGTGTCGGTGTGCTGGGTGAGGATATCGACGCCCTGGTCGATCAGCGCCTTGGCGGCATCGGCTTCCTTGCCGGGGTCGAACCAGGTGTTGACCCAGATAACCTTCATCTTGAAGTTCGGATTGACCGACTTGGCGCCAGTTTCGAAGGCATTGATGCCCATCACCACCTCGGGGATCGGGAAGGAGGCGATATAGCCGGCCGTGCCGTTTTTAGAGAGCTTGCCGGCGATAATGCCACTGATGTAGCGGCCTTCATAAAAGCGCGAATTGTAGGTCGCGACATTATCGGCGGCCTTGAAGCCTGTCGCATGCTCGAACTTCACTTTCGGGAACTTCTTGGCGACAGCAATAGTCGGGTCCATGAAACCGAAGGAGGTGGTGAAAATAAGCGAGCAACCGGAGCGGGCCATGCGCTCGATGGCGCGTTCGGCATCCGGGCCTTCCGGGACGCTTTCGAGGTAGGGCGTCTCGATCTTGTCGCCGAATTCCTTCTCGAGCTGGAGGCGGCCGTTCTCATGGGCCTGCGTCCAGCCGCCATCGGTGCGGGTGCCGACATAAACGAAGCAGACCTTGGTCTTATCAGCCGCCTCGGCGGCCGAACCGATGCTAACGACGAGGGCAGCTGTCGCTGCGAGAGCAAGTGCAAGTTTTTTCATATTGACCCCTGTTGGTTGGAAGTTTCGAAACCTGTCTTGTTGTTGTTGTTCACCGGTCCGGCACGAAGCCTTTGCCGAGCGAGGCCGGCGTATTGATCAACGTCGTGCGCCGATTATGCGAGATGATGATGAGGACCACAACTGTCGCCGCATAGGGCAGCATCGAAAGGAACTGCGAGGGAATGCCGATGCCGAAGGCCTGGGCGTGCAGCTGCAGGATCGTTACCGCCCCAAAGAGATAACCGCCGGCCAGCAGGCGCCAAGGCCGCCAGGAGGCGAAGACGACGAGCGCCAGCGCGATCCAGCCTCGCCCGCTTGACATGTTCTCTGTCCATTGCGGCGTATAGATCAGCGACAGCTGCGCACCGGCAAGGCCGGCGCAGGCGCCGCCGAACATCACGGCGAGGTAGCGCATACGGATAACATCGATGCCGAGCGCATGCGCCGAGGCGTGATTGTCGCCGATGGCGCGGATCTTCAGGCCGGTGCGACTCTTGAAGAGGAACCAGTTGACGGCGATAACGAGCAGGATCGACAGGTAGAAGATCAGATCCTGCTTGAAGAGGACCGTTCCGACATAGGGAATGGCCGAAAGCACCGGAATTTCGATCGGCAGCAGCCGGACGCCGGGCGCCCCGACGAAGGCCTCGCCGAGCATGCCGGAGGCGCCGAGGCCAAGGATCGTCATCGCAAGGCCTGTCGCCACCTGATTGGCGACGAGCGTCAACGTCAGGAAGGCGAAGAGCAGCGAAAACAGCGCGCCGCTGACGATGCCGCCGACAATGCCGATATAGGCCGAGCCGGTGAGCTGTGCCGTGGCGAAGGCACCGACCGCGCCCATGATCATCATGCCCTCGACACCGAGATTGAGAACGCCGGAGCGCTCGGTCACGAGTTCGCCGAGCGCGGCGATGACGAGCGGCGTGGAGGCGGTGATGACAGTCAGCAGAATCGCTTCGAAGATGCTCATGCCGCCCTGCCCCCGACCCGCGACCAGACCAGGCGGATTTTGTAATAGATCAGCGTGTCGCAGGAGAGCACGAAGAAGAGCAGCAGCCCCTGGAAGACGCGGGTGACCTTGTCGGAAACGCCGAGCGAAAGCTGGGCTGCCTCGCCGCCGAGATAGGTCAGCGCCAGCACCAGGCCCGATGCAATGATGCCGAGCGGATTGAGGCGACCGAGGAAGGCGACGATGATGGCGGTGAAGCCGTAGCCCGGCGAGATCGCCGGCTGCAAATGGCCGATCGAGCCGGAGACCTCGGCTATCCCGGCAAGGCCGGCAAGAGCGCCCGAGAAGAGAAAGCTGAACCAGATCATCTTCTTCGACGAGAAACCGGCAAAACGCCCTGCCCGCTCCGATTGGCCGAGCACGACGATCTCGAAACCTTTCAACGTATAACGCAGCATGAACCACGCACCGATTGCGGCGACAATGGCGAAGATGAAGGCCCAATGGGCGCGGCCCGACTCTTCCCAGATCGCGGGCAGCACCGCTTCCGACGCGAAATCACGCGAAACCGGAAAGTTGAAGCCCTGCGGATCGCGCCAGGCGCCGCGAATCAGCCAGTCGAGGAAGAGCTGGGCGATATAGACCAGCATCAGCGATGTCAGGATCTCATTGGTGTTGAAATGCGCCTTCAGCAGCGCCGGAACGGCGGCGAAAAGCGCGCCGCCGAGCGCGCCCAATATCAGCATCAGCGGCAGCACCAGCGGCGAATGCCAGTCGTAGAAGACGATCGGCAGATAGGAGCCGGTGATGGCGCCGATGGTGAACTGGCCTTCGGCGCCGATATTCCAGTTGTTCGAGCGATAACAGACTGCCAGGCCGACGGCGATCAGGATCAGGGGCGCGGCCTTGATCGCCAACTCGTGCAGCGACCAGACCTCGAGCAGCGGCTCGATGAAGAAGGCGTCGAGTGCGGCGACCGGGTCCTTGCCGAGCATGGCGAACATGATGGCGCCGAAGACCAGCGTCAGGACAAGGGCCAAGAGCGGCGAGACGAAGGCGAAGAGCTTCGAGACGTCGGGCCGTTTTTCGAGTTCAATGCGCATGGGGCGCCTCCGGAGCAGAGCTGCTCTCGTGCAGGCCGCCCATCAGCAGGCCGATCTTTTCACGCGTCAACTCGCCCGCCGGAAACGGGCGGGAAAGGCGGCCTTCGGAGATGACCGCGATATCCGTCGCCACCTCGAAAATTTCGTCGAGATCCTGGCTGATAACGACGACGGCCGAACCGCTTCTTGCGAGATCGACGAGCGCCTGGCGGATGCGGCTTGCCGCCCCGGCATCGACGCCCCAGGTCGGCTGGTTGACGACGAGCACCGCCGGCTGCCGGTCGAGCTCACGGCCGACGATGAATTTCTGCAGGTTCCCGCCGGAAAGAGAGCCGGCGGCGGGATCCTCGCCACTCTTGCGGACATCCATCGCTTCTGAAATGCGCCTGGCTGCGGATTTCACCGCAGCGTGGCGGATGATGCCGAAGAGGCCTAGAAACGCCTTGCGGTCGGACTGGCTGCGGGCAAGGACGAGATTGTCCGACAATTTCATGGCGGAGACGGCGGCGTGGCCGTGGCGCTCCTCCGGCACGAAGCCGGCGCCGAGAAGACGGCGGGCGGTAATGCCCTGGTTGCCGACCGGTTTCTTGCGGATGACGATCGCCTCAGCCGAGGCGACCGGATATTCGCCGGACAGCGCGTCGAAGAGCTCGCTTTGGCCGTTGCCCGCGACACCGGCAATGGCGAGGATTTCGCCCGAGCGGACCGCCATCGACACATCGCGCAGCGCCATGGCGAAAGGGGTGCGCGCGGCAACGGAAAGACTGGCGACGGCAAGCTGCACCTCGCCCCTGTCGCTACGCTCCGGATGCGTCACGGTCGCCACTTCGCTGCCGACCATCATGCGAGCGAGGGAGGCAGGCGTTTCCCGCTTCGGATCGCAGGCGCCGGTCACGCGGCCATGACGCAGGACGGTGGCGCGATCGCAGATGCGCTGCACCTCTTCCAGGCGGTGGCTGATATAGAGAACCGAACGGCCTTCGGCACGGAGCTTGAACAGTGTTTCGAACAGCTTGTCGGCCTCCTGCGGCGTCAGCACCGAGGTCGGCTCGTCGAGGATGATCAGCTTCGGGTTCTGCAGCAGCGCGCGGACGATCTCGATGCGCTGGCGCTCGCCGACCGAGAGATCGGCGACATGGGCATGCGGATCGAGCGGCAGGCCGTAGGCGACGGACAGCGCCCTCGCCTCCCCGGCGATTTTGTCGATCGCGATAGCGTCATCCAGCGACAGCGCGATGTTTTCGGCAACCGTCAACGCCTCGAACAGCGAAAAATGCTGGAAGACCATGCCGATGCCGAGCTTGCGGGCCTCCCCTGGCGATGCGATCGCGACCGGCTGGCCCTGCCAGAGGATCTGCCCGCCCGTCGGCTCGAGAACGCCGAACAGCATCTTCACCAGGGTGGATTTGCCTGCACCATTTTCACCGAGAAGCGCATGAATTTCGCCCGGCGCTATATCGAGATCGATTTCATTGCAGGCGGCAAAGCCACCGAAGAACTTCGTCAGCTTCTGGACCGATAATAACGCGCCGGAATCCGGCACATTCAATGGCGACACGTTCCCCTCATTTCTTCTGCCAACCGGTCCGTTCGGATCTCATGGAATCAGCAGCGTCGTTCCTGTTGTTTTTCTTGTTTCCAGATCCACGTGAGCCCGCCCAACCTCACGCAGCGGATAGGTTTGATTGATATTGATACGCACTTTGTTGCTTTGCACAATATCAAATAGCGCTTTGGCACTGTCGATCAGCTCCTGGCGCGCGGCGATGTAGGTGAAGAGCGTTGGCCGCGTTGCAAACAGCGAGCCCCTCTGCGCCAACATTGCGAGGGTGAAATTCTCGATCGGACCGGAAGATTGGCCGAAGGAGGCAAAAAGACCGCGCGGTTTCAGACAATCGAGCGACTGTGGAAAAGTATCCCGGCCGATCGAATCGTAGACGACATCCACGCCCTTGCCGCCGGTGATGTCGCGGACACGATCGGCGAAGCTGTCGCTCTTGTAGTTGATCACATGATCGTAGCCATGGGCGAGCGCCAACTCGATCTTGTCTTCGGAGCCCGCCGTGCCGATGACGGTGGCGCCGAGCGCCTTAGCCCATTGGCCGGCGATCAGGCCGACGCCGCCGGCTGCGGCGTGAAACAGCAGGACGGTCTCAGGGCCGACCTTGAAGGTGCGGTTGAGGAGATATTCGGCGGTCATGCCCTTCAGCATCATCGCCGCCGCCGTTTCGAGTTCTATGCCGTCAGGCACATGCACCAGATGCCGCGTCTCAATATTGCGTTCGGTGCTATAGGCGCCGTCGGCGCTGGCGTAGGCGACACGGTCGCCGACCTTGAAATCCTCGACGCCGGGGCCGACCGATGTCACGGTGCCGGCGCCCTCCTTGCCGGTGACAAAGGGCAGATGCGGCGCCTTGTAGGTGCCGTTGCGGAAATAGACATCGATGAAATTGAGCCCGACCGCCGCCTGTCTGATCTGCACTTCGCCTGTCGATGGCGGCGGAAGATCGATCTCGACATAGTCGAAAACCTCCGGCCCGCCCGTCCTCGAAAATGAAACCGCCTGCGTCTTGGTCATCTTGCCTGTCCTATGCTTCGCGCCCAAGGGCGGGGAAGAATTGCAGCACCGCGCCGATGACGTAAAGATAGGCGCCGGTTACGATGAAGAGAATGAGCGCCCATTCGGGTGTGTCGAAATGCATCAGCAGCGAAAAAATGCCGAGCGCCGACCACAGGAAAAAGACGCCGAGATTGAGCGGGCGCAACCTTTTGACCCGGACCGGGTGAAGGAAATTGATCGGCAGGAAGGTCAGCACCACCGAAACGATGACGACGGTGAGCGCCGTCGTGGCGCTGGCATCGATGACGAACAGCGTGAAAACGATCATGTTCCAGACCACGGGGAAGCCGGAGAAGAAATACTCGTCCGTCTTCATGCCCATATCGGCATAGTAGATGGCGCTGGAGACGACGATCATGCCGGCGGCGAGGAAGGACCAGGGCTCGCCGATCATGCCGCTCTGATAGAGCGCGAAGGCCGGCAGAAGCACATAGGTGACGTAGTCGATGATATTGTCGAGCGTATCGCCCGACCAGTTCGGCAGAACTTCCTTGACGCGCACCTTGCGGGCGATCGGCCCGTCTATGCCGTCGACCAGAAGGGCGAGGCCCAGCCACCAGAACATGTCGATGAAGCGGTGCTCGGCGGCGGCAACGACGCCGAGAAACGCAAGAAAGGAGCCGGATGCGGTCAGAATATGGACGGAAAAGGCGCGCATCTCCGCATAAGGAACTCGCTTGTAGTTGAAAATCTTCATATTCCCCGACCGCCCTATCGCGCTCGCCCCGGCAAGCATCTTTTTTTTCGCCACCATCGCCGGACCCTGTTGCTGAATCGGGTTCGACGCCGTAGGTCTTTGTTGTCGCACCGTTTTTGTCGAAAACCGGTATCCGTTTGCGGCGCGCTGCTCTAATATGCATCCTTTGCCGGCCTTCGCCAGCGGGAAATACGACATTCCCCGCCTGCCCTTGCTCCCCATTGAATCCTGACAATGACATGCATATTTCCCTTTAGAAGCGTCGCGTGGAATGGAATGCCTTTAATTCCGGCCGGATTTGTAATATCTCGCTCGCATTCGAAAGTTCATCCGACGAAACGGGATCCGCTACCGAAATGAACGCGCCTGCAAAGACCGAAGACTTCGCCTTGTCCATCCCCGCCGGCGTCTATGCCGAGACGGTGCTCGATGTCACGCACTATACCGACCGGCTCTTCCGCTTCACGATGACCCGGCCGCAGGGCTTCCGTTTCCGTTCCGGCGAATTCGCGATGATCGGCCTGATGGTCGAGGGCAAGCCGGTGTTCCGCGCCTATTCGATCGCCAGCCCCGCCTGGGCCGAAGAGCTTGAATTCTTCTCGATCAAGGTGCCGGACGGTCCGCTCACCTCCCATCTGCAGGCGATCAAGCCGGGCGACCAGGTGCTGATGCGCAAGAAGCCGACCGGCACGCTGGTGCTCGATGCGCTGACGCCCGGCCGTCGTCTCTACATGTTCTCGACGGGAACGGGCATTGCGCCTTTCGCCAGCCTGATCCGCGATCCCGAGACCTATGAGAAGTTCGAGGAAGTCATCCTTACCCATACGACACGCGATGTCGCCGAACTGAAGTACGGCTTCGATCTCGTGCACGAAATCCAGAACGACGAGTTGCTGAAGGAAGTCGTCGGCGACAAGCTGCGCCACTATCCGACAGTGACGCGCGAGGATTTCGAATATCGCGGCCGCATCACCGACCTTATCTCCTCCGGCAAGCTGTTCACCGATCTCGGCGTACCGCCGCTCGACCCGGCGATCGACCGCGGCATGATCTGCGGTTCCTCGGCCATGCTGAAGGATACCAAGGAACTGCTTGAGAAGGCCGGCCTCGATGAAGGCGCCAACAGCAAGCCCGCCGAATTCGTCATCGAGCGCGCTTTCGTCGGCTAAAACATTTCTGACAATCAGACCTGTGGCGGCTCCGGAAACGGAGCGGCTTCTATGTCTGGCTGAGGTAATCGATCAGGACCGCCATGGCGGCGCGCGCCTCATCCGACCTGCCCTGATGGATGGCGCGGATGACGGCGACGTGTAGCGCGATGGCGCGATCCATGCGCTCCGGGCTCGCCTTGGAGTACCAGAGGCGGCGCGAATGCGTCTGCACCGGGCCGAGTGCTGCCGTGATGAAGCCGTTCGGGCAGGCATCTTCAAGGATTTCGTCGAAGGCCTTGTCGGCGGCGAAGAAGCCGGCGAGATCGCCGGTGACGGCGCATTCCTCCATCGCGCGGGCGCAATCGATGAGGCGCGCGCGATGCTCGTCGCTTGCATGTTCAGCAACAAGGCTTGCCGCGATCGGCTCCAGCTCGCGGCGCACCTGCATGACATTGCGATGATCCTCAGCCGCGATCTCGGCGATCTGCAGCCCGACGCGCGGCTTCACCAGGATCAGCCCCTGCCAGGCAAGCTTCTGGATCGCCTCGCGCACCGGCGTACGCCCATGGCCCGCCATATCGATCAGCTGCTTTTCAGTGACCAGCGCGCCGGGCTTCAACGCCAGCGTCACGATCAGATGCTCCAGCGCGAGATAGGCAAGATGGCTTTGTGAAGTCTGCATGCAAACAACCGTGCCCCACTGATATATCAAATTCTGGCATGCTGGAAAACGCACGGCAAGCCGTACTGGTATATCCCCACGGAGATAAATGAATGGACGCTCTCAAGATTGAGTGCTCCGACGAAGGGGCGTCTTCGTGACAGCGCGGACCGGCGGTCCGCGCCATCGTATCTCAACAGAAATTGTCCCTTGTCACCTTACGATTGTCATGCGCCTGGCGAAATGCTTCGATGCTCCTCATGAACCGGTTTCATGGAGCTCGCAATGTCTCCCGACAACGTTGACCTTAATCTCCTGCGCGTCTTTGATGTTCTGATGCGGGAAAGGAGCGTTACGCGCGCTGCCGATCAATTGGGCCGGACCCAATCCGCAGTCAGTCACTCGCTCTCGAAATTGCGCATCGTATTTAAGGACGAGCTGTTCACACGCGACGGCGGATTGATGAGGCCCACGCCTCGCGCATTGGAGCTTATCGGGGACCTATCTGACTCTCTCGGAAAAATTCGCACGTTGATTGGGCGGTATAATGTCTTCGACCCTGCAACGACAGAACGAAAGTTTCGCGTGGGGCTCACTGACTATCATGCGATGATCTTCATCCCAGGCCTCATTCGAGAATTCTCCAGACAGGCGCCATATGCGACCCTGAATGTCATACCTGCAAATCGGGCTGAATCCGAAAGCGCAGACTACTTCCGACAGGTTGATTGCACTTTGACGGGCGCGAGTCTGAAGGACGACCCCAACCTGACTAAAACCGAGCTCGGGCAGGACAGAATCCTCTGCGCTGTTTGGAGTGGCAGCCAGATCGCCAGGGCTCCATTAGGTTTGGAGCAGTATCTTTCGGCATCTCACCTTCAAATTTCCGCCGATGGTTTATCTGAGGGTTTGGCAGATGCTGCACTTAAAGAGCGTGGGCTTAGGCGAAAGGTCGTAGCAACCATTTCGAACTACCTAGTGATGCCGTTGGCGCTCAGGGGGACGGACCTGATCACGCATTGTGGCGACGGTATTTTTCAGATTCTTGACGAAGCAAACGAGATAACACTTCTCTCTCCGCCCATACCCATTCCTTCCGTCAGCGCAAGTCTCGTGGTTCACCGGCAGATGGCTGCCGATCAGGGAAGCCTTTGGTTGCGTCGCCTCATAACTGAACTGTATCACGCGGCTCAAATCAGAAAAAATGAAGCCATATTGGCAAACAACGTTATCGCGTGACGAGGAGCGCCAACTAGGTCGTCAGCTTTGACGCATCCACCGGGGCCTGATGTTCGTATGAATCTCATTCATAAATCGAATGACGACAACCAATTTGACAGTTTAGTCCTCAGCGAGCCACCCTCTTTGGCAGAATTCAAAAAAGGGGATCCATTTATGCGAAATTTAGTGGCTGGTATTCTCGGCGCGGTAATTGCCGCCTGTGCATATCCCGTTTCGGCGGGAACCTTAGACGATGTCAAAGCAAAGGGCATCCTCACATGCGGGACGAACCCGGCAACGGCGGGTTTCAGCGTTCCTGACAACGATGGGAAGTGGACAGGCTTCGTCGTCGACTACTGCCGCGCCGTGGCCGCTGCCATCCTCGGGGATGCAACGAAGGTCAAGTTTATCCCGCTCAACGCCAAGGATCGGTTTACCGCGCTCCAATCCGGTGAGATCGACATCCTGGCTCACAATGCGACTTGGACGTCCTCGCGAGACACTTCCCTCGGCATCATCTTCGCTGGAGTTTATTTTTATGACGGCCAGGGCTTCATGGTTCGCAAGTCGGAGAATATTCAGTCCGCCAAGGGTCTGGACGGCGCATCGATTTGCGTTTCGCAGGGGACGACCGCCGAATTGAATCTGGCCGACTATTTCCGCATCAACGGCATGACCTATAGCGCCGTCGGTTTCGCGGATGAAGAGGCTGTTATCAAGGCCTATGAGGAAGGGCGTTGTGACGTTTTCTCCGCAGACACTTCGAGCCTGAACGCTGCGCGTATCCGTATGGCGAAGCCCGACGAGAACGTCGTGCTCCCGGAAATCATTTCGAAGGAGCCGCTGGGGCCAGCCGTCCGCCAAGGTGACGACCATTGGCTGAACATCGCCAAGTGGACTCTCAATGTCATGCTCGCTGCAGAAGAGTTCGGCATAACCTCGAAAAACGTCGACGAGATGAAAAATTCCGACGATCCGAATATTCGCCGTCTCCTGGGCGTCGAAGGAAGCTTCGGCAAAGACGTCGGGCTCGGTGAGACCTGGTCTCAGGACATCATCAAGCAGGTCGGCAATTATTCCGACATTTTCGAGCGTTCGATCGGCAAGGAATCTCCCTTGAAGATAGAACGTGGTGTGAATGCGCTCTGGAACGCCGGCGGCCTTCAGTACGCGCCTCCCATCCGTTGATACGAGGCCGCCAGGAGAATCGGCGGCCTCTTCCTAGTTGGGAGGAACGAATGGTTGACATATCTCAGCCAATTTATGTGCGCAAAACCTTCTCGTTGCATGACAAAAAGGTCCGTGGCATCGCCTATCAAGCCGCGTTGGCGGTGAGCCTGTCAGTGATCCTCGCTGCGGTTGCAACCCAAACCGTTTCCAACATGAAACGACGCGGCATTCCTCTCACATTTGATTTCTGGAACCAAACGTCAGGATTTCAGATCAACCAGACGCTGATCCCATACGACACCCTGTCCACCTATGGACAGGCCTTTTGGGTAGGTGTTGCGAACACGCTCCTGGTAAGTGTACTCGGCATCGTTTTTGCTACGATTATCGGTTTCCTGATCGGCGTTTCACGCCTTTCCCGCAACTGGATAGCGGCCAAAGTCGCGACCTCCTATGTCGAAGTCATCCGAAATATCCCGCTGCTGCTTCAGCTTCTGTTCTGGTACAACGCAGTCCTCAAGCCGCTGCCCGCTCCAAAGGCATCGATCTCCCTTCCAGGGGGAATATACCTCAACAATCGCGGGGTCATAATGCCAGCGGTTGAACTTCAGGCCGGCGCCAGCTGGGTCGGCGTCGCAATCGCTGTCGGGATAGCTGTTGCTGTTGCATTCGGGGCCTACGCCCGGACCGTCCAGAAGCGAACCGGCAAGCAGCTTCCAATCCTCCTAGTCAGCATACTCGCCCTCGTTGGGTCACCGCTGCTTGCTTATTTAGCAATGGGCAGTCCCGTGACCTTCACCTATCCGGAGTTGAAGGGTTTCAACTTCCGTGGTGGCCAGCAAATCTACCCCGAATTTGCCGCCCTGCTCATCGGCCTTTCTGTTTACACGGCGTCATTTATCGCTGAGATCGTCCGCGGCGGCATTCAAGCCGTTTCGAAGGGACAGACAGAAGCGGCCCATGCGCTCGGTCTGCCGGACGGCAAAACGTTACGCCTGGTTGTGGTTCCGCAAGCATTGCGGATCATCATTCCGCCACTGACCAGTCAATATCTGAACTTGATCAAAAACTCATCGCTTGCTGTTTTTATTGGCTATCCCGACCTCGTTCAGGTCTTTGCGGGATCGGTCCTCAATCAAACGGGGGCGGCGGTCCAGGTGATGGCCATAACGCTCGCGGTCTATCTCGTCATCTCTTTGATCACATCGGCCGCCATGAACGCCTTTAACCAACGTTTTGCGCTCGTGGAGAGATGAGATGAATGAAGCTCTTCATGCGCCGGCTGCATATCGACATGAATACATTCCTGCTGTCGCTCCGCCGCCCGGAATCCAGCCCGGCCCTATGACTTGGGTGCAGACGAACCTGTTCTCGAGTCCCTTCTCATGCCTTTTAACCGTGTGCTTCACCGGGCTGGCGGTTTGGCTCGTTTGGCTATTCCTGAGCTTTGCCTTGATAAATGCCGTGTGGAGCGGTGACAGCGAAACCTGCCGTGCCAATCCAGACGGCGCATGCTGGTCGTTTGTCGCCGCTAAACTGAACTATCTACGGTACGGCGCATATCCGGCAACCGAGCGCTGGCGGGTCGACGTAACGCAGCTGATTGGTGCTGCCTTGGTCGGGTGGCTCCTATGGCGGAGCGCGCCACATCGTAACATGGCGGCATCGCTGTTTTTTGGAATTTATCCCATTGCGACGTTTGCGCTGCTTCGTGGCGTTGAATCTATGGGCTTACCGATAGTAGACACCACCCTCTGGGGCGGAATGATGATCACGCTGTTGATGTCCATCGTCGGGATCGTGTTTTCGCTGCCGCTCGGTATCGTTCTCGCACTCGGCAGACGTTCCGAGCTCCCGATCGTCAAGGCCGTTTGCGTCTTTTATATCGAAGTTGTGCGAGGCGTACCGTTCATCACCGTACTGTTCATGGCGAACTTCATGATGCCCCTGTTTGTGCCCGAGGCGCTCACGCCGGACAGGCTTCTTCGCCCAATGATCGGCACCGCCCTCTTCTCGGCGGCTTACATGGCGGAAGTCGTTCGTGCCGGACTGCAGGCAATCTCCAAAGGGCAATATGAAGCGGCTCAGGCGCTGGGCCTCGGGTACTTCACGAGCATGAGGCTCGTCATCCTGCCTCAAGCGCTCGCGATCGTCATTCCCGGCATCGTTTCGACATTCATTGGACTATTCAAGGACACGACGCTCGTCGCAATCGTCGGCATTGCAGACTTTCTGCGAGCGGTCGAAACCGCCCGTATCGATCCGAACTGGGCGGGACCGACTATCTCGTCAACCGGTTATCTTTTCGCGGCGGTTATCTACTGGATCTTCTGTTTCGGGATGTCTCGGTATTCCATGTCCGTGGAAAGTCATCTCGCGCGCGGTCACAAATCATAGGAAGTGCGGATGTTGAACAATCCGAAGTAGACGCCACTGGCGACATCACAGCAGCCGCTGGGCAGTTCCTGCGACAGAGGCGATTGTCCCGCTCATTCAACGCGCGGCTTGCGCACACATTGGCACTAGGAATCCAACCGATGACACATTCCCGTGCACCGGCGACCAGGAAACTGGGCGCCGAGGAGCCGAATTTTGACGTTGTCCACGACCGTAGCCAATTCGGCTCGGCGAAATGGGCCAATCAATGGGACGAATTCTCTCCCCGCGTCGAGGGTGACGGATTGATATCGCTTTGGACGGCCGACATGGATTTTCGTGCGCCGGAACCGGTGATTGCACGCCTGCGCGAGGCCGTTGATCATGGCATCTATGGCTATACCAAGCGCGATCCGCACCACTACGAAATCATAAAATCCTGGTTCAAGCGCCGCCACGGCTGGAATGTGGATATCGAGACGCTGCTTCCTGCTCCGGCAATCATGCCCTCCGTCGCAGCCATCTTGCGGACCTTTACGCAAGCTGGTGACGGCGTCATCGTCCAGGCACCGGTCTATTCCCCATATTTCCAAGTCGTCCGCGAGAATAGCAGGAAGCTCCTGATCAACCGCCTGAGACTTACGAACGGCGCGTACGAGCTCGATCTGGAGGACTTCGAACGGCAAGCTGCGAACGGCGCCCGCGCATTTTTATTGTGCAATCCGCACAACCCTGCCGGAAAGGCCTGGACACGTGAGGAGCTGAAGAGCCTCGACACCATATGTGAGCACTACGGCATCCTGGTCATCTCCGACGACATTCACTGCGACATTCGACTAAGCGATCGTCCTCATATCGTATTCTCCTCTCTCGATGAAGCCGCTGCGGCAAAATCCTTCATCTGCACAGCACCAACCAAGACATTTAACCTGGCCGGCGTACCTGCGGCTACCGTTTCCGTTGCTGACCGGAAGCGCCGCGAGGAACTGTTCCAGGTCATGCAAGCATCGTTCATGCTGAACGCTCACTATTTCGGGCGGCTGGCTCTTGAAGTCGCGTATAGCTCGGGCGATCAATGGCTTGACAGCCTTACACCTTATATTCGCGAAAACGTCAATCTCGTCTCGATCATAGCGGGCAGCAATCTTCCGGGTATCACACCCATGAGACCTGACGCGTCATATCTGGTGTGGCTGGATGCGCGAGAGTTGGACGTAAAAGTGGAAGGAATCCATCGATTCTTCGTCGACCGGGCCGGGGTCAACCTTTACGACGGGCGGGTCTATGGCCCGGGTGGAGAAGGATTCATCCGCCTAAACGTCGGTTGTCCGCGCTCAATCCTCAAGGAAGCGCTCGGACGCATGGCACGCGCCCTCGCATCGCTATAGCGCTTGCGGCGTCTCTCACTCGTGCCGCAGCGCCTCAATAGGGTTCAACTGCGCGGCCCTTCTCGCCGGGAAATAGCCGAAGATCATGCCGATCGCCGCGGAGAAGAGGAAGGCGACGGCGACCATTAGGGGGCTGAAGACGAAGGGGACTTTCAGGAGCGTCACGGTGCCGAAGCCGAGGCCGAGGCCCAGTATGATGCCGGTGATGCCGCCGAACAGCGACAGTGCCACCGCCTCGACCAGGAACTGGGTGAGCACCTGGTTTTCGAGCGCGCCGATCGCCAGGCGGATGCCGATCTCGCGGGTGCGCTCGGTGACGGAGACCAGCATGATGTTCATGATGCCGATGCCGCCGACGAGCAGGCTGATCGCAGCGACGGCGCCGAGCAGGCCGGTCAGCAGCGTCGTCGTGCCGGTCATCGCCGCGGCGATCTGGGTCATGTCGTTGACGTTGAAATCGTCCTGGCGGCCGGGCACGATCTTGCGGCGCTCGCGCAGGAGATTTTCGACATCGGACTGCACCTTGGCGGTCGACACGCCGTCGCGCGCCGAGATAATGATCTGCGGCACGTTGCTGCTGCCGCTGATGCGCCGCTGGAACACCTTGACCGGCATGATGACGACATCGTCCTGGTCGTTGCCCATGCCGGACTGGCCGCGCTTGGCGAGTACGCCGATGACGGGGCACGAGACCTTGCCGACGCGGATCTGCTGGCCTGTTGGGTCGGCGCTGCCGAAAAGCTGCGAGCGCACCGTTTCGCCGATGATACAGCGCGCCTGGCCGCGTTCCTCGGCAGGGGTGAAATTGCGGCCGAGCGCCAGGTTCCAATCCTGTGCGATGAAATAATCGTTGGTGGTGCCGGAGACGCTTGTGGAATGGTTCTGGCCGCCGAAGATCACCGTCGCCGTCGACTGATTGAGCGGCGCCACGGCCCTGAGGCCGCCGATCTGGTCGCGGATCGCCGCGACGTCCTTGACGCTGAAGCGCTTGGCCTCGGAACTCGCCCGGCCGGGGCCGAACTGGCCGGGACGGACGAACAGCATGTTGGTGCCGAGTCGCGACAGCTCGGTCGAGACCTGCGCAGTCGTGCCGTTGCCGATCGTCACCAGCGCGATGACGGCGGCAACGCCGATGACGACGCCGAGCACGGTCAGGAACGAGCGCAGCATGTTGCGGCTAATGGCCCGCAGCGCCAGCTTCAGCGTCTCAAAGAACATGATCCGCCCTCCTCCGGTGCTCGACTTCCGTCTCCAGCTTGCCGTCGACGAAACGCAGCAGCCGCTGCGCATAGGCGGCGATATCGGGCTCGTGGGTGACCATAACGATGGTGATGCCCTGCTCGCGGTTCAGCCGCGTCATCAGATCCATGATTTCGACGCTGGTCTTCGTGTCGAGATTGCCTGTGGGCTCATCGGCGAGCAGCAGTGCCGGCTCGGTAACGATGGCGCGGGCGATGGCGACACGCTGCTGCTGGCCGCCTGACAGTTCCTGTGTCTTGTGATGTTCGCGCCCGGTGAGACCGACCAGCGCCAGCGCCTCGCGGGCCCGTTCGCGCCGCTCGCGCACCGCCATGCCGCGATAAATCAGCGGCAGCTCGACATTTTCGACGGCCGAGGTGCGCGACAGGAGGTTGAAGCCCTGGAAGACGAAGCCCAGCATATGGCGGCGCAGCAGCGTCAGCTGGCTGCGGTCGAAGCCGCTGGTCGGAATGCCCTCGAAGATGTAGTCGCCGGCGCTCGGCACGTCGAGGCAGCCAAGAATGTTCATCGCCGTCGACTTGCCTGAGCCTGACGGCCCCATGATCGCGACGAATTCATGGGCGTTGATCGCAAGGTCGACGTGGTCGAGCGCGCGGATCGCCGCCTCGCCCTCGCCATAGATTTTCGAGACCTGTCTGAATTCGATGAGCGGCGGGCTTGCCATCCGTCTCTCCGCCTAGTTCGCACGCGCCGTGGCGTCGATCACCAGTGCGTCGTCTTGCTTGATGTCGCCGGAGACGACCTGGGTGAACTGGCCGTCGGATGAGCCGACCTGGATGACAACAGGCACTGGCCGGCCGTTGCGCAGCACCCAGACGCGGCGCTGCGTGCCTGTCAGCGCCGAACCGGCATTGTTGTTGCGCTGGCGCGACGGGCCGAAGATGCCGAAAATGCCGCGACCGCGCCTTTCGGCCTGGGCCGGGGCATAGCGCAACGCAGCGTTCGACACCATCAGCGTGTCCTTGACGGCCTCGACGGTGACATCGGCCGTCGCCGTCATGCCGGGGCGCAGCAGCAGGTCGGCATTGTCGACGGATAGAACCGCCTTATAGGTCACGACATTGTTGACCACTTCGGAGGCGAAGCGGATCTGCTCGATCTCGGCGGGAAAGGTCCGGTCGGGATAGGCGTCGACCGTGAACTTCGCCTTCTGGCCGACGGCGATCTGGCCGACATCGGCCTCGTCGACATCGACCTGCAGCTCCATCTTCTTCAGGTCGCCGGCGATGGTGAAAAGGATAGGCGCCGAAAGCGAGGCTGCGACCGTGGCGCCCGGATTGACGGAGCGGGTGAGGATGACGCCGTCGATCGGCGAGATGATCTTTGCCTTGGCGAGATTGACCTCGGCAAGCTGCAGGTCGGCCTCCGAGGCCAGGACCTCGGCCTCGTTGATCTGTTTGGCGGCGACGGCGGAATCATATTTGTAGCTGGCGTCGTCGAGGCTCTGCTGGGTGGAGACGTTGCTTCTGACTAGGCTCTTCAACCGCTCGAGAGAGGTGCTTGCGGATTGCATATCGGCATTGGCCTTGATGACATTCGCCTTAGCCGAATTGAGCTTGGCGCGCGAGCTCTTCACATCCGCCTCGAGCTTATTCGTATCGAGGAGGGCGAGCACTTCGCCTGATTTGACCGTGCTGTTGTAATCGACATTGACGTCGCGGACCGTGCCGGAAAGCTCGCTCGATATATCCACCTGCTCGGTCGGCTGTACGGAGCCGGTGGCGGTGACGAGCACCGTCAGATCACCGCGTTTTGCCGGCTGGGTGGCATAGCTCACTTCGCTTTGCCCACGGCCCATATAGAAATAAGCGGCGACTGCTGCGGCAACGATGAGAATCAGCAGGATGATCAGGCGTCCGCGCCAGCGGCCACGCTTGCCCTGCCGTCCCGATGCGGCAAGGACCGCTGCCAGATCGGATGCTGCGCCTGTCTTTGCTCCGGTCTCGCTGCCGCTTACGATTTTGTTCATGTCGTCCTCAATCCGTCAGTGGCCGCCTGCGGCCTCTGCGGTGAAATAATCACAACGCAGATGAACCGGCGATTAGCGTGCCGCCGAACTGGCACGGAATTGCGGATGGGTGAAATGAAATATTGGTAAGGAAAGGCTGGTTCAGGCGCCCGAAGCGTCTATCAATCCGCGTCCTCGGCATATTGGCCCGCGCCCGGCAAAGGATGCAGCCAAGGCTCGCGCCGCTTGATCCAGACCTCATAACCAGGCGCAAGGTCGGTCGGCGGAGTGTCCAGGGACCCCAGGCGGATTTCCGCCTCGTCATCCCTAAGGCAGAAAAGCCTGCTGCCACAGGCGGGGCAGAAGCTGCGGCCGGCGAAGGTAGCGATCTCGCCGTTATGGGAGAAAGCCTGGCGCGGCCAGACCGCGAAAAAGGTGAAGGCGGAGCCGCTCGATTTGCGGCAATCGGCGCAGTGGCAAAGGCCGACGCGAAGCGGTTCGCCGTCCACCCTGTAGGCGACCGCCCCGCAAAGGCAGCTTCCGGTTCGGATCCTCATGTCGGACCGTCAGGCGTCGAGATTGGTCGGCAGGCCCGGCGGGCGCTGCTTTGCCGCCATCAACAGGTCGAGTTCGGTGGCGGATGGGCCGAACTTGTCGTAGAGGCGCTTTGCCTCCTTGTCGTCCAAGCGGTATTTCCTGGCAAATTCGCCGATACTGTAGGGGCGGCCACGCAACACTCTTCGCGCCGGGGTCGCCGTATTCGGTGCGTCGGTCATGGTTTTCTCCTTTCGTCACGTCCCTTTTAAGCTAGAGCGAGCTGTCGATTTGGAAAGAGCCGACGAGCCGCATCGAGGCTTCCGGCATTGGGGAATGCGGTTGTTTTCCTGGAACCTTTTCGCCGATATGCGTATTTTTCGGACCGAGGTTGCGGGCCACGCCAAGCGGACGCGGCGGTACTGGAGAACATCGGGATTTTTCCGCTTTCTCCCGGTGGCCAACGAAGTGGCAGACGAGTTCCCTGCCCGCCCGGTCCGCTTCCTCATCCCGCTCTTTTCGAATGGAAAACCGCTGCCCACTTTTGCGCGACATTCGTTAAGACAGGCGCTGGCCGTCCTCGCTGAAGAGGTGGAGTATATCGGGATCGAGATGCAGCGGCAGGCTGTCGCCGGATTTCATGCGCTGCTGGCCGGCAAAGACCGCAATCAGCTTCTTTCCGGCCGCCTCGGCGTGCACGACGGTCTCCGAGCCCAGTTCCTCGACAAGCGTGACGCTTGTATCCAGCCTGCTCGCGGAGCCGGCATCGGCAAGGGTGATATGCTGCGGCCGGATGCCGATGCTGACCCTTTCGCCCGCTGGGCGTGCCTCCTTGGCAACCACGGAAAGACGATGGCCGCCGACGGTTTCGACCTCAGCGAAACCGTCCTCGTGACCGACAATCGCACCTTCGAGAAAATTCATGTGCGGCGCGCCGATGAAGCCGGCGACGAAGCGGTTGGCCGGCTTGTTGTAGAGTTCCAGCGGTGTTCCCACCTGCTCGATCCTGCCGCCTCTCAGCACGACGATGCGGTCGGCCAGCGTCATTGCCTCGACTTGGTCATGGGTGACGTAGATCATCGTCGCCTTCAGGCGGGCGTGAAGGGCCGCCAGTTCGGCACGCATGCTGACCCTGAGTTCGGCGTCGAGATTGGATAGCGGCTCGTCGAGCAGGAAGGCATCCGGCCGCCGCACGATGGCGCGGCCGATCGCCACGCGCTGGCGCTGGCCGCCGGAGAGCTGGCCCGGGCGGCGCTGCAGGAAAGGTTCGATCTCCAGCATGCGTGCGGCGTCGGTGATGCGCGCTTCGATCTCGGCCTTCGCCACCTTGGTGTTCTCGAGACCGAAGGCGAGGTTTTCCCTGACGCTCATATGCGGATAGAGCGCATAGGACTGGAAGACCATGGCCAGGCCGCGATCGGCGGCGCTGATAGCGGTAACATCCTTGCCGTCGATGGCGATGCTGCCGCCTGTGGGCTTGTCGAGGCCGGCAATCAGACGCAACAACGTCGATTTCCCGCAGCCGGAAGGGCCGACGAAAGCGACGAACTCGCCGTCGTTGACCTCAAGCGAGACATCGCGAATGACCTCGACGGCGCCGAAATTCTTGACGATGTTCCTGAGCTCAAGCCCGCTCATGCACTCTCCTGTTTCTTATTTTAAGGTTGGCCTATTTGAGCCCCGAGCCGGCAATGCCGGTGGTGATGAAGCGCTGCAGGAAGACGAAGATCAGCACGACTGGGATCATCGAGACGACGGTCATGGCGAGGATATAGTGCCATTGCACATTGAGCTCGCCGGCATAGACGTTGAGGCCGACCTGCAGCGTATAGAGTTCCTTGCGCGAGAGCACGATCAGCGGCCAAAGGAAGTCGTTCCAGCGCCAGACGACCGAGAAGATCGCCAGCACTGCGAGAGCCGGCGCCGACAGCGGCAGGATGATGCGCCAGTAGATCTGCCATTCGCTGGCCTTGTCCATGCGCGCTGCATCGAGCAATTCGTCGGGAATCGTCAGCATGTATTGCCTGAGCAGGAAGACGCCCGTCGGGGTGGCGACCGTTGGGAGGATGACGCCCCAAAGGCTGTCGAAGAGGTTCAGCGTGCCGATGACGGAATAGAGCGGCACGACGATGACCGAGAGCGGCACCATCAGCGTCGCCAGGATCATCAACATGACAGCGGTGCGGCCGGGGAACTGGTATTTCGACAGCGCGAAGGCGGCCATGGAATTGACGAGCAGCGTAATCGCCGTCGCCACGACGGTGACGAAAACGGAGTTGCGCAGGAACAGGAAGAAATCGAAGCGCTGGAAAGGTTCGGTGTAGTTGCCGCCGGCGAATTCGACCTGGCGCACCGGCGTGCGGTCCTTGATATTCGCCTTGACGATTTCGCCCGGCTGTTTCGGATCGACCATCTGGCCGATGATGCCGATGCGGCGGACTTCGGCGAGCACGCGGGTGCTGCCATCCGGCATTGCGACATTATAGAGCGGCAACGGCTTGTCGTAGCCCGGCACCACGGCCTGTTCGGTGACATAGGGCAGGAAGGACGGCGGGAATTCGGCAAGGGCCGCCGGCGTCTTGAAGGAAGAGAAGACCAGCCAGACGGCGGGGCCGAACATTAGGAAGACGCCCGAGATCAGCCAGATCCAGGTGACCACATCGGTCCAGTGCCAGCCGCGGCCGCGGCGGCGGAGCAGGAAGGCAGAGACTGCGCTCATTGGCGTGCTCCCTTCTTCTCGTTGCGGCTGCTGACGCCGAGCTGGACCAGCGTCAGGATGACGAGCACGATGCCCATCAGGATCGAGGCGGCCGACGCCAGTCCTGGATTGCGCAGCGAACTCGCAAAGCCGGTCTCATAGATATATTGGGTGATGTACATGGTGCTGGTGCCCGGTCCGCCGCCGGTCAGCACGAAGACCTCGTCGAAGATCTGCACGGCGCGGATCAGCGCCAAGACCAGCACGACGATGAGGTTCGGCATCAGAAGCGGCAGGGTAATGCGCCGGAAGATGCGGGTCGGGCGGGCGCTGTCCATCGCCGCCGCCTCGTAGAGATCGCGCGGGATCGCCTGCAGGCCGGCGAGCAGGATCAGCGCATAAAAGCCCATATGCGCCCAGACCGAGACGAAGACGGCAAAGAAGAAGGCCCAGAAACGATCGCTGAGCCAGGAGAAGGGCTCGAAGCCGAAGGGGCTCAGCGCATAGTTCAACAGGCCTTCGCGCTGCAGGATCCATTTCCAGATCAGGCCGACGACGACGGGCGACAGCAGCACCGGGAAGAAGAAGACGGCGCGCCAGAAGCCGCGATTGGAAAGCTCGCGGTTGAGGATCAGCGCCGTTGCGAGCGCTGCGATCAGCATCACTGTGACCTGAAAGACGACGAAGACGGCGGTGTTGCGCACGGCCGCCCAGAAAGTGTCGGCAGCACAGGTCGAGGGGTCGAGATAGCTGCCGCAATCGAAGAGGATGCGGTACTGGTCGGCGCCGACATAGGTCCTGTTTTGCAGGAAGATGGCGCTGCCGCTCGTCGTCGAATAGATGAAGTTGATGACCAGCGGCAGCAGCACGAAGACGGTGAAGATCAGCATGTTGGGCGCCAGGAAGACGCCCGCCATGCCGTTCAGCCCCGTCAGCTTCTGCCAGCCGCGCATGGGAATGTCGACGATCCCCATGGCAAGCCGGACAGGCGCCAAGAGCGCCTGCCGCAGACCGGTTCTCGCCGGTGGTTCAGAAGAAACCGTCTTCGCCGCCATCTGTTCTTCCGTCAGTTGCCGGCGACCTTGGCCTTGATGTCCTCGTCGATGCGGGCATAGGCGTCGTCGAGCTTCATTTCGCCGGCGATCACCTGGCTGATGCGGGCGACGATGGCGCTGTAATAGGCATCCGACCACTTCCAGCCCGGCAGCTTCATGGCGGGTGCCGCCGTCTGGCCGGCCGCTTCGACGAAGGCCTTCAGCGCCGCCTGCACATGCGGATTGTCGGTCTTGAAGTCCATCTCGCCGGCGGCGACGCCCTTATGCGCAGGAATGAACAGGCTGCGTTCGGCAAACTCCTTCTGCACGTCGGCACCTGCCAGGTAATCCATCACCTTGGCGACGTCCTTCGGGTTCTTGGTGTATTTGACGGCGACCAGACCCGCACCGCCCTGCATGCCGGTGCAAGCGGCCGTGCCGCAGGGGCTTCCGGCCATCACCCAGTCGAAATTGTCGCCGATCTTCTGGGCAAAGCCTGAGACCTGCCAGCTGCCCGAATAAAGATAGGCAAGGCCGCCATTGATGAAGTCCTCGGCGGCGGAGCGGTAGGTGGTGCCGGCAGCACTGACCCAGACATCCTTGTTGATGGTGCCGTCCTCGTTCCACTTGACGAAGCGGCTGAGGAAGTCCTTGGCGCCCTGATCGATCGGCGCCGGCTTGCCGTCGGCGGCGATGTAGTTGGCGCCGTAGGAGATGTTCGGGCCGGAGACGCGGTGACCGGAGCGGTCGATCGCCATGGCGAAGACCTTCTGGCTGTCGGCAACCTTCTTGGCGGCCGCCGCCCAGTCGTCCCAGGTGGCCTTCGGGCCGGGAATTTCGACCCCGGCCTGCTCGAACAGCGTCTTGTTGACGAAGCCGCCGGTCAGCGTCAGCTGTGTCATGAAGCCGGTGATGGCGTTCGAGCCGTCCGGACGCATCCAGTCTGCCTGGGCGCCGAAATTATCCTCCCAATATTTCGCGTCGGTGAGGTAGGGGCGAAGATCGAGCCAGTGCTGGGCAGGCGCCTTCAGATTGGTGAGGCGGGCGATATCCGGCCCCTGCCCGGCTTCGAGCTGCACCGGCAGCTGTTCCTTGACGACGTCGTAGGAGACCTCGTCGAGGATGATGTTGACGTCGGGATTGGCCTTCGAGAAGCGCGAGAGCAGATCCTTGATCACCTCGCCTTCGCCGCCATCGGAATACCACATGATGCGCACGTCGCCGGCATGGGCGGCAACGGAACTCAACAGAATTGCAGCAAAAGCCGCGCCGATCGATTTCATTCTGGTCATTTTCTCCTCCTCTTGACCGAAAAATTCCTGCGCCCGGCCGGTCCTCCACCTGCCGGACACGTCGTCTACGAGGCCGCGCGCCGAGGCTGCCTGGCCGGTATCTCCAGATGTACCGCTTCTCCCCGCACCGACCAGTCCGGCGGGCGAAGAATACGGCCTTCGGCATGCACGGTGTCGTCCTCTTCGAAGACGACCCGGCCATAATCCGGATCGACGACGATCAATGCGCCCTCGTCGTCGCAGCGGACCGAAAGCGTGGCGAAACGCGCCTGCATGCCGTCAAGGCTACCCTCGCGCCCGAGATCGGAGAGACGGACGATCCAGCGGCCTTTGCGTCCGGCCAGCCGCAGCTCGATATCCGTCGTCGGGCCTTGCTTTACCGGCTCCAGTGCGCCGTTGCCGATCAGCATCGCAATGCCGTTGCCCGAACGGGCGAGCGCCAGATTGCCGTCAACCACCGTGTCGTCGAAAGCCTCGAGCGGGAACCAGGCATGGGTGAAATCCGGCTGGCCCTCATGTATCTCGAAATCGAGGATCGCCAGATCACGATACTGGTGCACCCGCGGCAGCGTTCCGCAGCCGCCCCAGAAGCTCGGCCGGCCATAACCGAACTGGATGGTTTCGCCGGGATGATTGATCCAGATCTGCGCTTCCGGGCGTTGACCCAGACGGAGGTGCAGTACGGTTTCCTGATAGCCCCAGGCGCCGGGACGATAATGGGCGATGGTGCCGAGCGCGGTGTCGCGGGTTTTATAGTGATAGAGGGCGGCGAAACGGTTCTCGCCCTGGGAAAAGGTCCATTCCTGCGCGTCGTCGGACTGGTGCGCCGCAATCGCCGCCAGCGTTTCTGGAAAACGCAGGCCATGATCGCGAATGCAGACGGCAAGCTGCGGCAAAGCGTGGACGCGCCGGCCGTGCCAGCCGCGGCCCCAGAGCAGCCGGGCAATGGCGGAGAGTTCGACCGAACGGCCGGGGCGCAGCGTATGTTCGTAGGAGCGGCCTTGGCTGCCGGTCAGCATGCCATGATGGGCCGAGCGGGCGACGATCTCCATCAGGCGGACGATGCTGGCACTCGCGCGGTTGCGGATCGTCTCATCCGGCGCGCAGGCGGCGAGCGCCGTCAGGCCCTTGAGATCGATTGGGAAATAGGGAACGGAGTTCCACTCGGCCATTTCCCAGCGCTCGAAATGATCGAGCCAGGCGCGGACACGATCCTCGCCAACTTGCATCTGCTCGGCGCCGGTGCGGCCGGAACGGACGAAGACGGCTTCCGGGAAAAGCCTGCCGCCGAGATAGGCGGCGGTATGGAAGAGAAGCGCGTGGTTTTCCGAGAAATACCACTGAACGTCGTTGCCGGGCTCATCCATCCAGAAGCGGTAATTGAGGACAGCGTGCTCGATCCTGTCGCGCAGCGCGGGTGACAGCAGATCGCTCCAGCGCGTATAGGCAAAGAGCAGCGGCACCAGCACGAAATCGGCGCAGTCGTGACAATCCTCGATGACCGGCAGCATCGCCGAGATCATCGCCTCGGTTTGCTCGCCGCCCTGCCCGAGCGCAAGGCGCGCGAAAGCACAGACCGTGTCGGGCTCCGAATGGGTAGCGACCTCGGCCAGCGCCTCGGCAACGCGTTCCTCAAGGGCGGCGGGCGCCTCCCCCTGTCGCTCAGGATGACAGATCTCGACGCCGAGCGTGCGACTGAGCGAAAGCGCACCTGTTTTGAAGGTGATGCGGAAATGGCGGAAATCGGCGGGCATATCAGCCGAGGTTCCGAGCGCCAGTTTCGTCGCTCCCGCTTCCAGCTCGAAATCATAGTCGAAGCGCTCGATCGACATGAAGTCGCCTTCGATCTCGACATGGCAGCTCAGCGCCACCGGCAGCGGCGCGGGGAAGAGGATCGTCACATCCTCGCCGAGATAAGCGGTGCGGTCAAAGCGCATGCCTTCGAGTATGACCTCCAGCGCATCCGCATCACCGGCGGCGATGGGAACAGGCAGGGCAGTTTCAACTTCCGGCCCTTCGACATAATCCAGCTGGAAATAGAAGCGGGCGTCGCGCTCGGCGAGATCGTCGAAATAGACGCGGATTTCGTTCAGGCCGGCCGTGAGTTCGACCTCGAAGTCTTGCTGGGTTTCGAGATTGCGCTGGTAAGGCGCCATGAAACCCTGCTCGAGGCCATTGACGAAGAGGATCGCGCCGCCGCAGGTCGATAGCCGAAACGTGGCAGACCCCGCGGAGCGGGCATCGAGGAAGGTGCGCGCCCAGCAGCCGATGCGTGTCGGGCGAAACCAGAAGCCAGAGAGATCGACACGCGGGGAGGCAAAGGGAAGCCACCAGCGGACCGCCTCGAATTCGGCAGCCGGTTGCGGCCGACGGTCGGAGAAGGATTTTTTGAATTCGGTGCGGCAGGGATACTCATGCGGAATGAAGTTCTTCGTCTTGGTGACGAAGAAAAACGGATCCATGCTGCCTTCCATCGGGCGGTCGGCGACGTCGTAGCGCTGCTGCCACAGGTCGGCGATCTGCCAGTAGACGATCGGGCTGGCCTTGGCCGTTCCACGGCGGAGATGGGATTGCTGCTCAGCGGTCATGCTTCAGCCCGCTCAAGCCTTGGTACGCCGGACAGAACGCCGACGCACGGATTGACCCTCAAGCCGCATCTTCAAAGCCTCCCTGCTCTGCCGCTTGTCGCGGACTCCTCAGGCAACGATTGTGCACAGGCAATCCATTTGCGCAATCTGAAAGATTTTTGCATAGTAGCTAGCAGCGAGGAGACGACATGGCGGCGGAAGAGAAAAAAGGCAGGCGTACGCGCCTCGACGACATTGCCGCCAGATGCGGCGTCTCTATCAGCACGGTGTCTCGTGCGCTGGCCGGCGAAAAGGGCGTTAGGCCGGAGATCCGCAAGCTGGTGCTGGAAACGGCAAGTGCGGTCAGCTACGCGCTGCCGGCAAGCGTTGCCGGCAAGAAGGTCATGCTCGTTGCCTCCGGCGCGGCGATGATCGACTATGTCCGCAACCAGTTCACACTCTATGTGCTCGAAGGATTGAATGCGCGTGCCGCCGCCCTCGGCATCGAACTGGCGATGCGCCCGGTCGCCGACAAGGGGGATGAAGCCCGCGTCGTCGCCGAGATGCGTGACGATCCGAGCTTCGGCGGCATGCTGATCCTGACCGTCGACGAAGAGGATATGCTGGCAGCTGCGGCTGATCTCGGAAAGCCCGTCGTGCTGGTCAACAGCGACGATCCCTATATGCGGCTTTCGAGTGTGACGCCCTGCAACCGCTCGGCCGCCTTCATCGCCGCCGAGCGGCTGATCAAGGCCGGGCATGAACGTATCCTGTTCATGCTGAGGCCGGGTCGGCGGACGATCGAGCGGCGCCTCGAGGGCTGGCGCGATGCCCTGCAGCATCATGGACTGACCGCCGATGCCGATCTGGTGCTTGAGGTCGACGACTGGCTGCCGGAACTCGGCGCCGAAGCCGTCACCCGTCTTGTCCGCGAGAAAGGCCTCTCCTTCACCGCCATCCTGACGGCGGGCGACAGTCTTGCCAATGGCGCGGTGCGCGGATTGCAGGCGATGGGTTATGGCGTGCCGCAGGACATCTCCGTTATGGGCATAGACGACCTGCCGCAGTCGGCCTTTCTCAATCCGCCGCTCTCGACAGTGCATATTCCGATGCGCGAACTCGGCGCCACCGCGCTCGATCTGCTGCGCGACATGATGCTCGGCCTGGCGGCCCCACGGCGGCGGGTCGAGCTTGCCTGCCATCTCGTCGAAAGGGGCAGCGTCGCCGCCGTCCGGATCCCTGCCGCAACGGTGGGCCGCTAAACCACACCGCGATCGAGGACATCAAGCTTCGATAAAGCTCGCTTCGAACAGTTCTCGCGCATAGGCATCGTGCGTGGTGCCGGCCTGCAGATCCGCTTTGGTGAGTTCATCCACGAAACAGCCATTCTTCATGATCAGCACCCGGTCGCACATATGGGCGATGACCGCGAGGTCGTGGCTGACAAGCAGATAGGTCAGGCCCTTTTCCTCCCGCTGATCGGCCAGCAGGTTCAGGATTTCTGCCTGGACCGAGACGTCGAGCGCCGATGTCGGCTCGTCGAGCAACAGGATGGGCGGCGACAGGATCAGGGCCCGCGCGATTGCCACCCGCTGCCTCTGGCCGCCGGAAAGTTCGTGGGGAAAACGGTTTGCGAAGCTCGTCGGCAAACCAACCTGGATCAATGCCTTTTCGACCTTGGACCAGATCTCGGAATGGCCCATGGCGCGCAGCGGTTCCGCCAGGGCGGTGCCGATACGATGGCGCGGATGCAGGGATCCGTAAGGGTCCTGAAACACCATTTGTGCGAATTTCAGCTCCTCGCGGGAGCGTTTCTTGCCGATCGGTTTGCCGCCAAGCTCGATGTCACCGGTCCAACCGGCCTCCATGCCGGCAAGGCAACGCAGCACAGTCGATTTGCCGCATCCGGATTCACCGACAATGCCGAGCGTTTCCCCCTGGCCGACCTGAAAACTGGTGCCCCTGACGACATGGTTGCTGGATTTGCCGGAGGCAAAGACGACATCGAGGTCACGCACATTGATCATTGCGCCATCTCCAGATCGAGTTTCGTCCTGTCGAGAACCGCAAGCCGGCGAACCGGATTCCTGGGGTCGGGCAGCGCAGCGATCAGCCCGCGAGTATAGGGATGGCGCGCCTCCTCGAGACTGGTCAGCGTTTCCACGATCCGGCCGGCATACATGACGATGATGCGCTCGCAAAAGGCCGCCACCATGCGAATGTCGTGGCTGATCAACAGCAGGCCGGAATTGTTCTCGCGCACCAGTTCATCGAGCAACAGGAGCACATCCTTGCGGACGCTGACATCAAGCGCCGAGGTCGGCTCGTCGGCGATAACCAGCTTCGGCCGCGCCAGCAGCATCATCGCAATCATCACGCGCTGGCCCATGCCGCCGGAGATCTGGTGCGGATAAAGCGCCATGACCCGCTCCGGATCGCTGATGCGCACGCGCTCCAGCATGGCGCGGGCAGCCTCATGCGCCTGTTTCTTGTGAAGACCGAGGTGAAGGCGCGCGGCTTCGGCGATCTGCTTGCCGATCGAAAGCACCGGATTCAGCGAATAGCGCGGATCCTGCATGATCAGCGCGATATCCTTGCCGCGAAGCGCGCCCATTTGACGTTCGGTCTTCGACAGCAACGAACTGCCGGCGAGATCCAAACGCTCGGCCGAGACCACCGCGGCCGGCGGCAGAAGCCGCATGATGGCGCGGCCGGTCGTCGATTTGCCGGAACCGGATTCTCCGACGATCCCGACGCGTTCGCGCCCGACGTCGAAACTGACATTGGAGACGGCGGGCACGGCGCCTCGGCCGAAACGGACGCTCAATCCTTCGACGGAAAGAACGGGCTGCAGATCACGATCTTGCATGGCGAGGATCCAGAATGTCGCGCAGAGCATCTCCGGCGATGTTGAAGGCAAGGCTGGTGAGAAGGATGGCGATACCCGGCATCACGGCAACCCACCAATAATCCAGCATGAACTTGCGGCCGCTGGAGATCATCGCGCCCCATTCCGGCGCCGGCGGCTGGGCGCCAAGCCCGAGGAAGCCAAGCGAAGCTGCCGTCAGGATGATGCCCGCCATGTTGAGCGTCAGGCGAACGATGACGGATGGGACGCACATCGGCGCGATATAGAGGAGAAGAATGCGCATCGGCGAGGCGCCATAAAGGCGGGCGGCGACCACGTAGTCGGCGTTTCTGACGACGAGCGCCTCGGCGCGCGCGAGTCTCGCAATCGGCGGCCATGCGGTCAGCGAGATCGCGATGATTGCCGTGGTCAAGCCGGCGCCGAGTGCCGCAGCAAAAGCCAGAGCCAGGATCAGCGACGGGAAAGAGAGAACAATATCGGTGGCGCGCATCAGCAGCGCATCGGTGCGCCCTCCGAAGAAGCCGGCAACGACGCCGATCAACAGGCCGATCGGCCCGACGATGAGGGAGACCGAAAATACGGTCTGGATGGTGATGCGCGTGCCGAAGATCAGGCGGCTCAAGATGTCGCGGCCGAATTCGTCCGTGCCGGCCAGATGCGCGAGGCTCGGCGGCTGCAAGGCATCACCAAGCCGCTGCACGACCGGATCGTAAGGCGCAAGCAGCGGCGCGAAGATCGCGATCAAGCAAAGCAGACCGAGGATGACGAACCCTCCGAGGCCAAGCGGCTCGGCAGCCAATTTGCGGCCGGCGCGCGCAAACGAAGCCGCGATACGGGTCGACACACTTGGAGGGCAGATCTCTATCTCGCTGCGGATGACATCGCTCATCGGGCCGCCTCCCGCATGCGCGGATCAAAGACGGCGTAAGCGACGTCGGCCAGGAAGTTCAACAACATGAAGATGAATCCCACAATGATGGTGCCGGCGACGATGGCGTTCATATCGCCGATCATCAGCGCGTTGGTCATGTACTGGCCAATGCCCGGCCAGGAGAAAACGATCTCGGTCACGACAGCGCCTTCGAGCAACCCGCCATAGGAAATGGCGAGAATGGTGATCAGCTGCACCGCAATGTTCGGTAGCACATGGCGCCAGATCGTGCCGAGGGGGCTCACACCCTTGGCTCGGGCCGCAATGACATAATCCTGGCTCAACTGCTCCAGGGTGAAGCTGCGCGTCATGCGGGTGATATAGGCCATCGCCGCATAGGCAAGGATGACGGCCGGAAGAATGATATGACCGAGCGCGTTCCAGAAGATTTCGGTCTCGCCCTGCAGCAGGCTGTCTATCAACAACAGCCCTGTGTGCGGCGTGACAAGGCCTTCGTAAAAGACGTCAATCCTGCCCGGCCCGCCGACCCAGTTGAGGCCGGCATAAAAGATGACGAGCCCGACGATGCCGAACCAGAAAACCGGGATCGAATGACCGACGAGCGCGACCACGCGGGCCGTCTTGTCGATGAAGCTGTCGCGAAAGAGTGCTGCGACCAGCCCCAGCGGGACACCGACGAAGGTCGAAATGATCACCGCCAGCGTCGCGAGTTCGAATGTCGCCGGAAAGGCTTGAGCGAGGTCTGCAGAGACCGGATTGCCGGTGAGGACGGCAGTGCCGAAATCACCATGCGCCAAGCCGTTCAGATAGAGGAAAAACTGCTGGTAGATCGGCAGATCGAGCCCCAGACGCGCCCGCATCGCCGCATAGGCAGCGGGATCGGCGAGCTCGCCGACGATTGCGCCGACGGGATCGGTGGGCAGGATACGGCCGATCACGAAGGTCACACATAAGAGGATGAACAGGCTGACCAGCAAATGCGCCAGGCGTCGGCCAAATTCGGCTACGGAGAGTTCCTTCATGATCGGCTGTCCTGGAGTATTACTGGGTTTCGGCCTTGGTCACGTTCTCGAGACGCGTCAGCTGAGACGGGTGCCCGACATATCCCTCGACCTTGGTGGACAGGACGATCGGTTCAAAGCGCTCGAAGAGCGGAAGCACCGCCGGCTTCTGTTCGACGAACATCTTCTGCATCTGAACATAGAGTTCACCGCGCTTCTTGGCGTCCGGCTCCATGGATGCCTTCGCCGTCAAGGCCGTCAGCTCGGGAATGTCCCAGCCCGAACGCCAGACGAAATTGCCGGCATTGTTGGCTTCCTTCGAGTTGTCGGGATTGGAGGAGAACTGCTCCATTGAACCAAGCACGTTCGGCATATAGGCGCTGGTCTGCGGGATCAGCAGATCGAAATCCCTGGCGCGATGGGCGGCGATGATTTCCGAGCCGTTGCCCTGCTGGATGTCGATCTTGATGCCGATCTGGGCCAGCGATGCCTGGATGGCGGTAGCAAGATCGATGCGCGGCGTTTGCGCTATCGTCTTCAGCGACAGCGAAAAGCCGTCCTTGAAGCCTGCTTCGCTCAGCAGCTGCTTGGACTTTTCGACGTCGAGATGCCAATCGGGGTTCGGGATGGCATATTCGAAATTCTCCGGAACGGGAACGTTTCTGGCCCGCCCGTATGGGCCCATGATGGTCTTTTCGATGCCCTTGTAGTCGATGCCGTAGGCAATGGCTTCGCGAACCTTCGGGTTGGCGAGATATTTGTTGCCGGCATTCATCGACAGCACGTAGAAGCCGCCCGTCGGAATACGCTGGATAGCAAAGCCCTTCTTGTCCTGGAAGGTCGCGAGATCGGATGCGGTGAGCGCACTGGCAATATCGATATCGCCGCGTTCGAGCATCAGCCGCTCGACCTGGCTTTCAGGCACATGCCGGACGATGACGCGACGCATCTTCGGCGCGCCGGTCATATAGTCCTTGTTGGCATCGAGGATCACCAGTTCGTTCGGAGACCAGCGATTGAGGGTGAACGGACCGGAGCCGGCCGAATGGGTTCGCATCCAGGCGTTTCCGTAGTCGTTGTCGACGGCGTGGCTCTCGACCTCGACGCTGTCGACCACACTGGTGGTCGTCGTCGTCAACCGGTAGAGCAGAAGCTCTGCCGTCACCTGATTGGAGAGATCGATCCGCACCGTCTGGTCGTCGACGGCCTTGACGAGCTTTTCGACATTGTCCTTGTCGTAGCCGACGCGCTTGAGGTTGGCGGCGGCGGCCTGATCCATCTTCAGGAGCCGGGCCAATGAATAGACGACATCCTTCGAGGTGACCGGATTGCCGGAGGCGAAATTCGCCTTGCGCAGCGTAAACGTGATGCCCTTGTCGTCCACCTTCCAGCTTTCTGCCAGCTGCGGAAGGACCTTACCATCAGCCGTGCTGGCAACCAGCCGATCATACAGATTCGACATGATCTCGACCGCCTTGCCTTCGGTCGCCTGGTGCGGATCGAGCGACAGAACCTGCGCTAGCGAAGTGCCAATCACTAGCTGGTCCTGCGGCGTAGCGGCCTGCAGCTGTGGTGCCGATATCGTCAGGGCGCCGATGACAGCGCCGACGAACAAGCTTTTAGAAAAATGCTTCATTGTCACTCCTCCCTGGATTACGATAGGAAACATATTATGTCGTCCGTATGTCGTATTATGATTTAACGAAGTCCGGTAGGGTTGACAAGGCCCGAGCGGCAGAGACTTGATGCGAAGGGATTGGGGGAGCCGAAGATGACGACACACAGCCGCGGCCGACAAAGACTGGCGCAGCAGGTCATCGATCAGTTGCGGGCGCAGATCGAGACGGGGAAGCTACGGGTCGGCGACCAGCTGCCGACCGAGCCGCAGCTTGAAGCGACATTCGGCGTCAGCCGCACGGTGGTGCGCGAGGCTATCGCCGATCTGAGGTCGGCAGGCTTCGTCAAGCCGATCCAGGGCAAAGGCGTCTTCGTCGCGGATCCGAAGGCGCATTCGGTCCTTTCTTTAACGCCGGTGGAAATCAAAAGCATTCCGGAAACCCTGGAATTGCTGGAGTTTCGCATGGCGGCCGAGGGTGAAGCGGCAGCGATCGCCGCCTATCGCCGCACCGCCGAGCAGGAAGCTGCGATCCGCGAAGCCAACCGCAGAATGGCAAACCTTATCGAGACAGGACAGCAGACGGTGGAGGCGGATTATGCCTTCCACATGGCGATTGCCGCCGCCACGAACAATCGATTCTATGTTGCCGTCTTGCGCCAGTTCGGGCCCAGAGCCATCCCCCGCGGCCAATTTCCGACGCTTCCCGAGGCCAACGACCGTGACTATCTTCAGAAGGTTTATGCCGAACATGTCGAGATCTTGTCGGCGATTGCCGACCAGGATCCGGAGCGGGCGCGACAGGCAATGCGGGCGCATATGCTGGCCAGCCAGCGCCGTTATCGCATGCTCGCCGAGCAGCAATAGGGCTCGACACTCTCAAAAATTCATATTATGTCATATGACATTGTGTAATTTCGAAAGAGACTCAAATGTATCTGGGAACGCAGGTCGCAGCGCGAGATGACGACGATTATCGTATCTTCGCGCAACTGGGGGTGAGGCATATCAATGCCGACCCGCCGGGGAAGCCGAGCAGCTGGACGCTCTCCGATCTCGAACGTCATCGCGACAAGGTCGAAAGCTTCGGCCTGATTCTCGACATGATCCAGTTGCCACTGCCCTCGCAGCCGATCGAGAAGGCGTCCTATCCCGACATCCTGCTTGCCGGCCCCGAGCGTGACCGGCAGATCGACGCCGTCTGCAAGCTGATCGAGAATGTCGCGGCCGCCGGCATTCCTGCGGTGAAGTACAATCTCAACCTGATCGGCATTCCCCGCACGCCGGATGAACCGGGACGCGGCGGATCGCTGAATGCGAGCTTCCGCTGGGACAAGACGGACCAGCAGGCCGAGCCCGGCCTTGCCGGCGTGCTTTCGGAAGACGAAAACTGGGAGCGGATCGACTATTTCCTGGAACGCGTCGTTCCTGTCGCTGCAAGCAACCGCGTCCGGCTCGCCTGCCATCCGCACGATCCCTATACGCCGCCGGGTTATCGCGGCGTCACGCGGGTGCTGGGTACGGTGGAAGGCCTGAAGAAATTCGTGCTGATGCGCGAAAACCCGTATCATGGCCTCAATTTCTGCCAGGGTTCGATCGGCGAGATGCTGGAAAAGCCCGGCAAGGAAATCGACGATGTCATCCGCTGGTTCGGCCAGCGCGACAAGATCTTCAATGTTCACTTCCGCAACATTCGCGGCGGCAAGCTGTCCTTCATGGAGACCTTCCCTGAAGAAGGCGACATGGACATGGTCCGCTCGGCCAGGATCTACAAGGAGGTGGGCTTCAAATACATGCTGATGCCCGACCATGTGCCGACCGTCAGCGGCAAGGATCCAACCGCCACCGCATTTGCCTTCTGCTACGGCTATATCGCCGCACTTCTGCAAGTGCTCGAGAGCGAGTGAGCCGGTTTTCAACACCTAAGAAATAGGACTTCATGATGAATCCGATTGAATTGAAGAAGGCCGTCGGTAGTGGCCTCCTGTCGTTTCCGGTGACCCATTTCGACGATCACCTCAAATTCGACGAAGCCAAGTACCGCCGTCATGTCGAGTGGCTTTCCGGTTATGACGCGGCTGCGCTGTTTGCCGCCGGCGGCACCGGTGAGTTTTTCTCGCTTAATCCGGCCGAAATTCCGCAGGTGATCCGGGCCGCCAAAGCGTCGGCGGGCAAGACGCCGATCATTTCGGGAACCGGCTACGGCACGTCGCTCGCCATCGAGATCGCAGTCGCGGCCGAGAAGGCCGGTGCGGACGGACTGCTGCTGCTGCCGCCCTATCTGATGTTTGCCGAACAGGCGGGTCTCATCGCCCACGTCAAGGCGGTCTGCCAATCGGTCGGCATCGGCGTCATCGTCTATAATCGCGACAACGCCATTCTGACCGCCGACAGCATCGCGCGCCTGGCGGAGGAATGCCCGAACCTGATCGGCTTCAAGGACGGCGTCGGCGATGTCGACAAGGTGATCGAGATCACCACCCTGCTTGGCGACCGCCTCGTCTATGTCGGCGGCATGCCGACCCATGAGGTTTATGCCCAGGCCTATTTCGCCGCAGGCGTGACGACCTATTCATCCGCCGTCTTCAACTTCGTGCCCGCGCTTGCCCAGCGTTTTTACGGCGCCTTGCGCACCGGCGATCAGGCAACCGTCGATGAGATCCTGAAGGGCTTCTTCTTCCCCTTCGTCGCCTTGCGCAACCGCAAGAAGGGATATGCCGTCTCGATCATCAAGGCCGGCCTTCGCGTCCTCGGGCAGAACCCAGGCCCCGTGCGCCCGCCTCTGACGGATCTTACCCAGGAAGAGCTGGCGCTGCTGGAAAAGATCGTCCAGGCCAACGGCGTCACGCGGATCGCGGCGGAATAATACAGCGCGGCAGTAGGCCGCCGGGGTGGCCCGGCGGCTGTCCGGCTCTCGCCAACAACGGACATCGGCCCGGCTTGGCTAGACGACCGCTACGGGGCTGCTTCGAGGCGCGAATTAGCTAAACGGCAGACTTTCAGGCACCCTGCGTGCATCCTCTTGAACGTAGGCCGTTGCTATCGCTGCTTTCCGGCGCGACGGCCTTTCGGAATAGCGGCAACGGACAGCGCCGCACTGGCAACCGCCGGAATAGGACTCAGCCATCACGCCCCCTCACCGCCCATGAAGTGGTATCGTGATCGGGGTGCTGGTTGTTGCTCTCCTTGATCGCCGCGGCCCAGTCGGCGCCGTTGTTTTCGGTCGCACCGGTATTTTCTATGCCCGTGATCGTATCAAACCATCCAACCATGTTCTCGGTGCAGGTATTGGCAAGCGGCGAGAAGGCGTGCGGATCGTCAAGCGAACCGATCATCAGGTTGGTGCGACCGTTTTCGAGGTGGTGGAAGAACAATGGCGTGCCGCAATTGGCGCAGAAGCCGCGCTCGACAAGCTCCGAGCTCTTCCAGACGCTCGGCTTGCCGCGTGTCCAGGTAAGCGCATCATCGGGCGCGGCGACGAGCGCGGCAAAGATGTTGCCCGAGGCTTTCTGGCACATGCGGCAATGGCAGAGATGCGAATTGTCAAACATAGCGGTTGCGTGGTAGCGCACGGCACCGCACTGGCAGCCGCCGCTCACCTCCATCTCGTTGCGTTTCATTTTTCTCCTCCTTCAAGAGGCGGGTTTGGGCTTAATCTCTTTTAGGTTTTCGTCACTTTCCCGAAGCTGTTACGCTGCCCTAGTGGTACGTCACGACGGGATTGAACACCCTTTGCAGGAAGGGCCTGAGAGCTCCCTGCATGTGGTTCCTTGGAATTTGATGTCCACACTCAAAGACGTGAAGCGTCGCCAGGACTCCGGCATTGGACAGAGCTTTTGAGAAGAGTTCGGCTTGGGCAACAGGAGCACGGTCGTCATGCTTTCCATGCAGCAACAGCGTCTCAGACCGAACTTCGGGCGCATAATGCAATGCAGAGCGAGCCAGAAAGGCCTCTCTCGATAGGCCCGCCTCTTTCTCGATAGCCCACCGCAAACCGTCTGAACTCTCGTGATAGGCGGCTTCAAGATCGTAGACGCCGCTGGATAGAATGACTGCTCGCAGATCAGGAACCTGGGTGGCGACCATGGCCGATGCAACGGCACCACGACTGTTTCCATAGAGAACAATTCGATTTGGATCGACGGAAGGCTGGCCCCGCAGGAAGGCGAGAGCAGCGATGATCGCTTGCTGGGTTTTGGGGCCGCAGAAATCTGGAGGGCCGTCTGACGCCCCAAAACCGGGCTGCGAGACTGCCGCAGCAGTGATATTCAAACCAGAACAGAACCGAAGCAACGCGCCGCTGTCGACCGCCTCTATCCCTCCAAGCAGACGGCCACCCTGATTGCCGTGGACAAATAGGATTGCTCCTGCGGGCGCTTCGCTTGCGGCTTGAGCTTGAAAAAGCTCAACCGTGGCTCCGTCACCCCGGTCAATGAGATGTCGAGTTACTACCGGCATAACCACCATCAGGTTTTCGCGTGCCGGACAGACAATAGTGCAACTTGTGGCATTGGCAACGTCCGGTGGCGGCGGAAATCGTTGAGAAACCAGATGGATTAACCGCTCATCCGTCCGTTTCGGTCTTTTGAGCAGGGGAGAAGAGGATGTGCCTACCCTTCCCGTTCCCGCTCGTCGACGTAAATCGGACAGCCGTGGGACAAGTGGCGTCTACAGCGCCACACCCGTACCGCGGTCGAAGACGTGGACCTGATCGCTGGTGATGCTTGCCTCGAAGACGGCGCCGTACCGGGCGGGATATTCGCCGTCGACGATGGCGGTTACCTGCTGTCCGGCGAGGTCGAAGACGACATGGGTCTGGGCGCCTGTCGGTTCCACCAGCATCGTCCTGCCGGCGAGCGGCGTGCCGGCGGTGATACCGGGAACGAGATGTTCGGGGCGCAGGCCGATGGTGACGGCCTGGCCGGCCTTGACCTTGCGGTCGGGTGCGATGCGGATCGCCGTACCGTCCCCGAGGCGGGCGGCTGGCTCACCATTTTCGCCGTCGACCGTGCCTTCGAGCATATTCATCGCCGGCGATCCGATGAAGGCGGCGACGAAGAGATTGGCGGGTTTCCTGTAGAGTTCGAGCGGCGTCCCCTGCTGTTCGACCCTGCCCTGATTGAGCACGACGATACGATCGGCAAGCGTCATCGCTTCGATCTGGTCATGGGTGACATAGATCGAGGTCGTCCTGACCTTCTGGTGCAGCGTCTTGATTTCCGAGCGCATCTGCACGCGCAGCTTGGCATCGAGATTGGACAGCGGCTCGTCGAACAGGAAGACGGCGGGGTTGCGCACGACGGCGCGGCCCATGGCGACGCGCTGGCGCTGGCCGCCGGAAAGCTGGGCCGGCTTGCGGTCGAGGAGCTCGGCGAGATCCAGCATGCGGGCGGCCTCGGCCACCCGGGCCTCGATCTGCGGTTTGACAACGCCGGCGAGCTTCAGATTGAAGCCCATGTTTTCAGCGACAGTCATGTGCGGATAAAGCGCGTAGGATTGGAAGACCATGGCGATGTTGCGTTCGCGCGGCGTCATGGCGTTGACGACCTTGCCGCCGATGGCGATCTCGCCATCGGTGATCTCCTCAAGACCGGCGATCATTCTCAGCAGCGTCGATTTTCCGCAACCGGACGGCCCGACGAGAGCGACGAATTCGCCATCCTCAATATGAAGCGAGATGCCGTGAATGACATCGACGGCGCCATAGGTCTTGCTGATATCGGTGAGTTCAACGGATGCCATGATTGCACTCCAACGGTTCGGCTCAGGACTTGACGGCGCCGGCGGTCAGACCGGCGATGATGTGTCTCTGGGCGACGAAAAAGACGATGATGGTGGGAAGGATGGTCAGCGTAATGAAGGCCAGCACCAGCTGCCACTCCGTGCCGTACTCGCCGCGATAGACCATGATGCCGAGCGGCCAGGGATATTTCGATTCCGAGTTCAGCATAATCAGCGGCAGGATGTAGCTGTTCCAGCTGCCGACGAAGGAGATGATGCTGACGGTGGCGACGATCGGCCGGGAAAGCGGCAACGAGATATGCCAGAAGAAGCGGAGATAACCGCAGCCGTCGACGAAAGCCGCCTGAAACAATTCTTCCGGAAGGTTGCGGAAATAGTTTCGAAACAGCAGGATGCTCATGCCAAGGCCGAAAGCCACCTGCGGCAGCACCACGCCCCAATAGGTATCGAGCAGGCCGAGATCGCGGATGCGGATGAACAGCGGCAGGATCGCGGTCGCCGCCGGAAACATCAGGCCGAGCAGGAAATAATTGAGCAGGAACGACGATCCGAAGAACCGGACATGGGCAAAGGCGAAAGCCGCCATCGAAGATACGATCAGCGTCAGGAGGACGGTGAGCGAGGCGATCACCAGCGAATTGCCGATCTGCAGCCAGTAGCGTTCACCGAAGAGGATATCGGTGTAGTTCGCCCATTGCCACTCCGTCGGCAGGCCGAAAGGATTGGTGCGCAGGTCGCCTAGGGTCTTGAAGCCGCCGAGCGCCGTCGTCAGCAGCGGCACGAGCACGATCGCTGCAATCAGGCTCAGCGACACGTAGAGATAGACGCGCGTGGACGTGCTCATGCGGATGGAAGAGCTCATATCAGTCATGGCGCATGAATATCCTTTTGTAACCGAAGGCGAGCGTCACGCAGATGATGAAGAGCACCACGCCGACGGCGCTGCCGAGGCCGACCTGCATGCGCATGACGCCGTAGGTATAGAGGAAGGTGACCATCGTCTGGGTGGAGTTGGACGGCCCGCCGCCGGTCAGCGGCATGATCATGTCGAAGAGCTGCAGTGAGCCGACGACGGCAAAGAAGATGGAAAGACGCAAGGTCGAGCCGAGGAGCGGCAGCGTGACGTAGCGGAACTTCTGCCAGCCGGTGGCGCCATCGATTTCGGCGGCCTCCAGCACGCTCTTGTCGACGGATTGCAGGCCGGCGATGAACAGCATCATGTGGAAACCGAAATATTTCCAGACGATGACGCCAAGCACGGCATAGATCGCCACATCCTTGTCGGCGAGCACGTAAGGGTTGGCGAAGCCGAAGAAGTTGGAAACGGCGGCAAACAGGCCATAATCGCCATCATAGACGAAGCGCCAGATAAGGCCCGCGGCGACGTCCGCCAGCACATAGGGCAGGAAGAAGATCAGGCGGTAGCCGACGACACCCGGAATGCGGTGTGCCAGCATGGTGGCCAGCCAGATGGCGAGCGGCACCTGGATGCAGATCGAGATGACGATGATCAGGCCGTTATTGACCAGCGCCTGCGTGAAGGCCGCATTGCGGAACAGAACCTGGAAATTGCGCAGTGCGATGAACTCGGTCGGCGTGCCGTAGCCATTCCACTTGTAGAGGCTGTACCAGGCCGCCTCGCCCATCGGCATGATGACGAAGAGCGTGAAAAGCAGCAGCGCCGGCGGCAGGAAGATCAACAGCACCGCCAGCCGGTCGTGTGCGACCGAGCTCTTGCTGTTTGCGGCTCTTTTTGCCGGCCTGGCGGCCGTGGTGATCGATGGGACTGAAATATTGGCCATGGGTCCTGCTTTCGCATCTCGTCGGCAGCAATGCTGGCGCTCCCGCTCTTCACTGGAGCGCCAGGATGGGTCTGCAGGCGCTGGTTATTGTTCCAGCTCGAAAGCGTCCTGGATCATCTGGGCGCCGTCCTTGGAATTCATCTGCCCGGAGACGATTTCCACCGACACGTCGTTGACGACACGGCCGACCGCAGCGCCGAGATCCTGGTCGAAATAGTTCTGATGCCAGGTCGAACCGGCCAGCTGTTTTGCCGATTCGGCAAGCAGCGGGTTGGTGACGCCGTCGCCGGCGCCGATGGCAACGGGTAGAAGCATGCCGGCCTTGGCCATCGCCCGCTCATTGTCCGCATTCGTCAGGAAAGCGAGGAAATCGAGCGCTTCCTTGGATGCCTTCTTGGTAACGGCCCAACCGTTCAAACCGCCGAGCGTATCGGTCGGCTTGCCGGCGCCGCCATCAACCGCCGGGAAGGCGAAACGGCCGATATTTTCGGGTGCGAGCCCCTTGCCGTCGCCAGCATTCTTGCGCTGGTTGGCCTCGGTGTTTTCAAAGCCGAGGATGATTGCAGCCTTGCCGTCGCCGAAAACGCCGAGCGCCTGCGGCCAGGTCGAGCCGAGATAGCCGGGCTGGAACGGTTCGAGCTTGCCGAGTTCGGCGAGATCGTCGCCGGCCTTGATGATCGCGGGATCGAGGAAACCTTCGCCCTGGCCGGTCTTTGCCGCTTCGAAGACCTTCTGTCCGCCTTCGCGCATGACGAGATAGCTCCAGTAGAAGTGGATCGGCCATTTCTCACCGCCGCCGCCGGCGATCGGCACGATGCCTGCCGCCTTGATCTTCTTCACGGTACCCAGAAAATCAGCCCAGTTCTTGATGTCCTCGGCCTTCACGCCGGCCTTGGCAAAGAGTTCCTTGTTGTAGAAAAAGCTGACCAGACCGACCTTATAGGGAATAGCCCAGGTCTTGCCCTCGAATGTCAGGCCGCTGACCGAAGCCGGGCTATAGGCGCCGCGCAGTTTGCCGCCATCGGCATCGAGCGCCGGCGTCACATCCTGGAGGGCGCCGGTCTCGGACTGCTGCTTCAAGACGCCGCCGCCCCAGCTGTAAAAGAAATCCGGCACATCGTCGGATTGCAGCAATGTCGGAATCTTGGCTTTGAAGGCCTCGTTTTCGAGAAACTGCATCTGGATATCGACGTCGGGATGCTCGGCTTCGTATTTCTTGACGATCTCTTCCCAGGCCGCGACATATTTCGGGTCGAGTTCGAGATGCAGCCATTTGACGACCGTCGCCGCCGAAGCAGCACCTGCTCCGGCCAGCAACATGCCGGCAGCCGCGGCCATGGATGCGATACGCCTGCCGCGAAGAGCAGTGCTCTTGAACCTAAAAGTCATGATTTTTCCTCCCAGGGGTCCTGTCCTCACAATTTTTCCCCTATGCGGATTAATTCAACGGAGCTTTGGCATATTGTCAACCCAATGCCTCTATTTTTATCAAATGCGCTTGACAGGACCGCTGAATTCCCTGCTATTTATTTCGTAACCCGTTAAAAATATTTGGGTTCCGCCCCAACGAAACGCTCGCCTGGCTAGTTCCCATGAAGACCGCAGATCCCGAATTAATGCGCGCGATCAATCGCTTGAACGTGCTCGATACCATCAGGCGCCATGGCCCGATCTCGCGGATAGAGATCAGCGAGCGTACCGAACTCTCGACCACGACCGTTTCGGCCATCACCGCCTCATTGCTCGACGACGGGCTGATCCTGCCGCGTCACGAAGGCGATATCCGCAATGAGGCCGTGCGCGGACGGCCGCGGGTCATGCTGGAGCTCAATCCCGATGCCGCACGCGTTGTGGGCGCCAAGATCGCTGCCAACAGGATGGTCTTTGTCGTCACCAATTTCCGCGGCGATGTGCTGTCGAAGCTCGCCTTGCCGATCCGCATCGACCGGCAGCCGATTGGCGTCATCGCCGATCTGGTTGAGGATGGCGTCCGGCGCTGCGTCGTCGATGCCGGACTTTCGCTGGAGGATGTCGACAGCGTCTGCCTCGGCTTTCCCGGCGTCATCGAGCACCGCACCGGCTACATCAGAAGCAGCCCGATCTTTCGCGACACCAATGTCAATTTCGCCGCCGAGATGTCGACGCGGCTGGCAACGCCGACCATTGTCGAAAGCGACGCCCACGCCATCACGCTTGGCCATCACTGGTTTGGAAAGGCGCGCGATCTCGAAGATATGGTGCTGATTTCGCTGGAGCAGACGCTGGGGCTGGGCGTTCTGCACGGCAACAGCCTGTTTCGCGGCGCCGGCGGCCTCAGCCACAATCTCGGCGACCTCGTGCTCGGCATGGGGCCGAACGGCATCGTCAGGCTTTTCAGCCAGGCCGGCGAAAGCGCGATCCTCGGCGAACAGCAGGCCGACGGGCGTTTTGCCGAAGCGATCCGTCTCGGCCGCGGCATGAACCATGCCCAGGCGCTGATCAAGGCAGACGACGACCGGCTGATTAGCGCCGCGATCCGCGCCGGCGAAGCGGTGGGTTTGACTATTGCCAACATCGTCACACTGTTTGCGCCGCCACGGGTCATTCTTGTGGGGTCGAGCCTGGCGCTCGGCGAACCCTTTCTCAACAGCCTGCGCGATGCCTATGCGCTCGCCATTCCGCCATCGCTGCGCGGGGTGAGCGAACTCGTCTTCGACGATTCGACCGACGATTTCTGGGCGCAGGGTGCCGCGGCGGTGGCGCTCTATGAGCTTTACGAATCGCCCTGGAGTACGACGGGGCCGGCGCTCTGACGAGCGCCCCAATCAAGATCAATGGCAAGATCAGTGGAGGAATTCATGGACAAGGTCGGTATCGGCATCATCGGATGCGGCAATATTTCAGGCGCCTATCTCAAGGCGATGGCATCCTTTCCCATCCTCGACATCCGCGGCGTCGCCGATCTCAACCGGGAGCTGGCGGAAGCAAAGGCCGCGGAATTCAACGTTCCGGCCAAGACTGTCGAGGAGCTTTTCACCGACCCCAAGGTCGAGATCATCGTCAACCTGACGATCCCGAAGGCCCATGTTGCCGTAGCGCTGCAGGCGCTCGATGCCGGCAAGCATACCTATTCGGAAAAGCCGCTCGGGATTAATTTCGCGGAAGGGAAAAAATTGGCGGAGGCCGCCAAGGCGAGGAATCTGCGCATTGGTGCTGCCCCCGACACCTTCCTCGGCGGCGGCCACCAGACGGCGCGTGGCTTGATCGACCAGGGCGTCATCGGCCAGCCGGTCGGCGGCTCGGCGACCTTCATGTGCCCGGGCCATGAGCGCTGGCATCCGAACCCGGACTTCTATTACGAAGTCGGCGGCGGGCCGATGCTCGATATGGGTCCTTACTACATCACCGATCTCGTCAATCTTCTCGGGTCGGTTGCGCAGGTTGCAGGCTTTGCGACGACGCCGCGGGCCGAGCGGCTGATCACCAGCGAACCGCGAAACGGCGAACGCATTCCCGTGCATGTGCCGACCCACGTCGCCGGGATGATGGCCCTTGCCAATGGCGCTGTCGTGCATATCGCCATGAGCTTCGATGTTGCCGGCCACAAACATGTGCCGCTCGAAGTCTACGGCACCGAGGGCACGCTTGTTGTTCCCGATCCCAACAAGTTTGGCGGCCCGGTGGAATATCTGAAGAAGGGCGGTTCGTTCGAGGACCAGCCGGTCACAGCACCCTATGCCGACGGCAACTATCGCTCGCTCGGCGTTGCCGACATGGCGCATGCGATCCGCTCCAACCGGCCGCACCGCGCCAATGGCGATCTGGCCCTGCATGTGCTCGAAGTCATGGAAGCATTCCACACCGCCGCCGCGACCGGCCGGACGGTCGCGATCACCACGGCAACGGAGCGCCCTGCCCCGCTGTCCGATTCCATCGTCGACGGACGGTTGGCGAAATAAGTTTCAGGAGGAAAGACTATGCGTGAAGCACTGATCGTCTGGGGCGGCTGGAGCGGGCATGAGCCGCAGGAGTGCGCCGAAATCATCAAGACCATGCTCGAGGAAGACGGCTTCAAGGTCTATCTCGAGCACGGCACCGAGGCGCTTGCCGATCCTTCCGTCCATGATCTCAGCCTCGTCGTGCCAATCATGACGATGTCGAAGATCGAGAAGGAAGAGGTCAAGAACCTCGCGACCGCGATCGAAAGCGGCGTCGGTATCGCCGGCTATCACGGCGGCGCGGGCGATGCCTTCCGCGACTCCGTCGACTACCAGTTCATCATCGGCGGCCAGTGGGTGGCTCACCCTGGCAACATCATCGACTATACCGTCAACATCACCCGTCCCGACGATCCGCTCATGGAGGGTATTGCCGATTTCCCCTATACCTCAGAGCAATATTACATGCATGTCGACCCCTCGAACGAGGTTCTGGCGACGACCAAGTTCACCGGCGAACACGCCTACTGGATCGACGGAGTCGTCATGCCCGTCGTCTGGAAGCGGAAATACGGCAAGGGCCGGGTGTTCTATTCCTCGCTCGGCCATCAGGCCAAGGAATTCGACGTTCCCCAGATGAAGACCATCTTCCGCCGCGGCGCCAACTGGGCGGCGCGGTAAGGCGAAGTTCAGACACCGTGGCTGCCCAAGACCCCTCCCCAACCCCTCCCCACAAGGGGGAGGGGCTAAGCTGCGGTGTCCGGCAGTGACCAAATGGAGAGGTCTTCCTGGCTGGTACCGTTCTACCGATTGGTACGTTGGAGGTTATGTGAGGCGATGCGGCATCTTAGCCCCTCCCCCTTGTGGGGAGGGGTTGGGGAGGGGTTTGGGCTTGTCTCAGCCGATGATCAATGCCGTCCCGTAGAGCCCCAGCGCAAAAACCGTATGGGCCAGCAGATTGAAGCACCGCACCTTGTTCGGCGTCGGATGTTTGGAGGCGGCCCAGCCGATGCCGAGGCCGGGCTGCAACAGGAACCACCCTGCCCCGACGGTGATGATGCCGAAGATCCAGGCGGGAAGAAATGTCGGGGCCGCCAGCCAGGCCGAGCCCATGATGATGGCGAAGATCACCCCATAGAGGATGCCGACAGCGTAATGGCTGATCCAGCCGAGCGCCAGTTCGTTGTTATAGGGTTCGGCATCGGCGATGCTCTCGTGAAAAACCTTGCCCCGGCCGAGGTGCCAGAACCAGCGACCCACAGGTGCCCAGTTTGGGGCCGCCTGGCCGAGCTGGGTGAGCACGATTGCCCAGAGGTCCATCAGGATTGTTGCGCCGGCGCCGAGCGCCAGACCACGCAATAGAATATCGAACATCGGGAATCACCGGAAGTGTTGCGAATGCAGGACGCTACCAAACCATTGCGGGCGCGCCTGCGCAAGACTGCCACCAGTTCATCGCCTCAACTCCAGTTTTTCCCCGGAGGAGGGTCCCTGCCCTCGTCGGCGCTCGGTCATCCGCAAAGGCGTCAGTGCAGGCGTGAATTGACTGAAGGCACAAGGGGCTGCGGTATCGCTTTTGTTCCATAAGACTTGCGCTCCCCTGAAATTTAGCCAAAATCCTGATCGTAATACCCAGGCTCCTGACAGCAACGCGGCGCGCCTGGAAGCTATTCATTTAATACATCAAGGATGATTGCAGATTGACAGTGGCGTGGCGGTCGTGATTGACCCGCCGAGACTGAACAATTCGAATTTATATCTATCTTCACGGCGTGGATGCGACATGACTTTCGTGGAATCGCAAGGGGACAGAAAGTATCGGACCAGCGAGCGAGTGGGCGGGCTCGTTGAATGCTCGTCGCTGCAGGTCGAGCTCAGGCGTTTCGATCCGGGCTGGCAAGTCGACCTTACACTCGAATGCACGGAAATAGCCGTCCTGCTCTCGGGTCAGTCGAAGATCAGGTGGACCGGTGACGGTCACAGGCAGGAGGCCATCGCTCGCCCCGGTGTCGCCTGGATATGTCCGGCGGGTGTCCATGAGAGCGATGTAGAAATCATCGGCACCATGCCCGAGTCCCTGCACATCTTCCTGCCGCCGTCGCTCGTCGGTGAGAGCGCGCTTTCGAACTTTGACATCGACCCGGCCAAGGTGCAGCTCGCCTATGCGGGCGGCGTCCCCGATCCCATGGTGCTGCATATCGGCCAACTCTTTCGCGGTTTGTTGAACAGAAGCCTGGAGCCGACCGATCGACTCTTCCTCGACGGCATTCAGATGGCGCTGGTGGCGCACCTGCTCGGCACCTATTCGTCTGGTCGGTGGCATCCTGCCGTGCGGGTCCCGACCATCGATCCAAAAAGGCTGCAACGCGTCTTCGATTTCATCGAAGCCCGCATCGCCGCAGAGATCTCGCTGAATGACCTTGCTGCCGAGGCCTGCCTTAGCCCCTTTCATTTTGCCCGTATGTTTCGCAAGGCCACCGGCCTGACCCCGCATCGCTACGTCACCGAGCGACGGATCGAGGCGGCCAAGGAAAAGCTGCGGCTTGCGGGATCCTCGCTCGTGGAGATCGCGCTCGATACCGGCTTCGGCTCGCAGGCGAATTTCACGCGCGTCTTCCGCAAGATGACCGGCTTGACGCCCGGCCAATACCGCGCACTCGTCACCGTTTAGCGGTTTCCGCCTGTCGGACAGAGTTCGACGTTTGTGCACGCACGCCGGAGCGCAAGATTTGCGCATAGCGCAGCAAGAGCTGAAAATACCGCAAAACCATTTCCGGCCTACACCTGTCTTATCGAACGGGGAGCACTCATCCTCGAACGAAAAAGGAGGCAGGGAGATGATTACCATTGACGAAGCGCGCAAGATCATCGCCGCAGGCGAGGCGCGGGCTAAAGAAATCGGCGTGCCGGTCAATATCACGGTCCTGGACGCCGGAGCCCATCTCAAGGCGTTCAGCCGAATGGACGGCGCCGTGCTCGGCTCGATCGACCTTGCTATGGGCAAAGCCCGGACGGCCGTATTGTTTCAAACCACAAGCGAGGCCGTCTGGGAATATTGCAAGCCCGGCGCTCCCGCCCATGCCCTCGAATTATCCAACGGCGGCCTGGCTCCCTTTCCCGGTGGCATCTCGCTTTTTGCCCACGACGGCACGGTGATCGGCGCCGTTGGCGTTTCCGGCGGAGCGGTTCCGCAGGATCTGGAAATCGCGCAGGCAGCCGCTGCAGCCGTCGCGTGACGTGCCAACCCTTGCTTTTGACCAACCCTAAAGTATCGAAAGGAATGTCGCATGACCAAGACCATTTTGATCACTGGTGCAGGCTCCGGCTTCGGCAAGGCTGCCGCCATTGGCATGGCCAAGAACGGCCACAGCATTATCGCTACCACACAGGTTTCGTCGCAGGTCACTCCGCTGCGTGAGGAGGTCTCCGCCCTCGGACTGAAGGACTTCCGCGTCGAGCGTCTCGACCTCACCGACCCCTACGACATCAAGCAAGCGCAGGGCTGGGACTTCGACGTCCTCTGGAACAATGCCGGCATGGGCGAAGCCGGCCCGGTCTGGGAGATCCCGATCGAGCTCGTTCGTAAGAACTACGAAGTCAACGTCTTCCTGCCGCTGTTGCTGACCCAGGGCGTCGTCCAGAAATGGGTGCGCGAACGCAAGAAGGGCAAGGTGGTCTTCACGTCCTCCATGGGCGGCCTCTTCACTCCGGCCAACTGGGGCACCTATGTCTCCACCAAGCACGCTTTGGAATCGATCGCCGAAGCGCTGCAGCAGGAACTCGCCCCTTATGGCATCAAGATCCAGACGATCAATCCGGGCGCCTACTACACCGGCTACAACGAGACGATGGCCGACAATCCGTTCCGCTGGCTGGACGACAGCAAGAACTTCACCAAGCGCGCAGATCTGCGCAAGGGCTTCGACGATTTCTTCGCCACCCCCGAAGGTAAGATGGACCCGAAGGAAATGATCGACCGTATGATCGATGTCGTTCCGGCCGACACCGGCAGGTTCCGCAACGTGGTTCCGAAGGTGGTCGAGGACATGCTGAAGGAGCACCAGCTGCGAGCCTGGGAAAACCAGATCTGATCAGTGTTTTTTGCGGCGAGCGCTGCAAGCGGCACCCGGCCAGCGGGTGTCGCGCCACCAACCCGATCCTTGGAGGAAACCATGTCCATCACCGCGACCGCAACTGTTCGCAGCCCGCAATCCTTTGTCCGCCGCATCTTCAACACCGCCCTCGGCATCGCCGCCACCATTCTGGCTATGGGTGGGCTGGAAGCGCGCGCCGCACCGCAGACGCTGACCGAGACTGAACGCCGCAACAAGACGACTGTCGAGGCCGGCTTTGAAGCGTGGGCGGCCGGCACAGGCAGCCCTTATGACCTCCTCGCTGACGACGCCCGCTGGACGATCGAGGGCTATTCGTTGGCATCGAAGACCTATTCCAGTCGCGAGGCGTTCTTGCGCGAGGTGATCCGCCCGTTTAACGCCCGCATGAAGGCGCCGCTGAAGCCCGCGATCCGCAACGTCTATGCCGTCGGCGACACTGTGATCGTCTTTTTCGATGCCCGCGGCATCGCTCGCGACGGGGAGCCCTACGCCAACACCTATGCCTGGTTTCTCGACATGCGCGACGGCCGTATCGTCCGCGCCTCGGCGTTCTTCGATTCGGTCGTGTTCAACGCTTTCTGGACCCGCGTGACGCCGGCCGACTAGCCAGAACCAAACTTGCCGTTCCAAAGTCACGGCGCGGACATGCTGATGGCCGCAAGCCGGCTTCCCAGGATGGAGGGCCGATCAGTGTGGCTGGTGGCTGACACCTGTTCCAGTTCCGTCATTTAACCGGCTCGACATCCTTGGCGAAGGTCGGCCGTTCAAAGGGCGTCGCGCTCGTATCGCGGCGCCCATCCGCGGGCCATCCCGCGGCTCATCACTCTTTCCGCCAGTGCCAGTTGCTGGCGGAGATGTTTGCAGTCATCAAGCAGCGAGCGTATCGCCGCCTTGGCATTGTCGTCATGCCAGGCAAGCACGGCTTCGACTTCCCAGGCTTGATCGGGACAGGCTTGATCGGGCCAGGCTTGATCGGGCCAGGTTTGATCCGCCCAGGCTTGACCAGGTCCAGTTTGTTCGGGGCGTGTCCGATGGGGTTCCAAGGCTTTTGCCGGCTGCATCAGTTCAGCGCCAACGGCAATTGAACCGGGCGCGGCAATGGCGGCAGCGGCCGGCTGAGTTCGACCTTTCTCTGCCAGGCGGCACGCCGCTGTTGATCGCGCTCGCGGGCTGCGCGGGACGCTTCGACAAGCGCGAGGGCGTTGGCGATCACCTGTTCCGTATGCGTCATGATCATCTCCAATGTTCCTGTTTTGTTCTAGATTAGAACTTCGGCAGGAAAAGTCAAGCGTCGGGACGATCTGGCTTTGAGGATAGGTATTGCCAGCCGCAGGCTGGCGTCGAGTCGAGGCAGATACTCAGTCCGCCGCTTCTATGACGGCGATGCCGGCCTCCTGCGCCGCCCTGATGAAGGCCGCCCGCACGTGTTCCGGTGGGAGATCGCCGATAATCGCATCCAGGCACGACTTGACGGCCTCGAAATATTCTTCGCCGTCATCTACCGGCCAGTCGCGCAGGAGCGTGCGCGCGGCGTCCCACACAGAGTTAATAACGGCATAATGACCAAGCCCCATTGAGGCCAAGCCAACCGGTCGAAAATGTGCCGTCTGTCTCACTTTGCTACAGCTTTTCCCAATTTCAGTGGAGCTCATGGGTACGATGCAAATTACGTGCCGTTGGTAGGCCGCGTCACCAGCAGAAGCGTGGCTTCACGGATTTGATCTTGGTCAGCGATGCTCGCAGTGTAGACGTTCCTCTTCGTCCCCTCCAGATCCCCTACAGCCGGCGCGTTTGCGAACGTGGAGCTTGAACTGGGTCCCCCGACCAGTCATTAAGCGACTGATTGTGGTAAATATCGGGCTTCGATCCCACGCCTGCTGATTAAAACTCAGTCTTTCCTTTTTATACTCTATAAGGATTACAGCAACTCATATGCATTGCTGGAAGCAAGAACCTCTCTAATCACTCATTGATTGTCCCAGAGGTGGACGGAGTTTCGTCCCGGTCGTACAATGTCATCTATCCTGCACGCGGCGGATCTGGGAGGAGCGCGCGATGCCTATTTTCATGGACCGGCACTTTCTTGAAGGAATCACAGCCGCCGACGTTGCCCGGGCGCATCGCATGGATCTCGACATTCAGGACAAATACGGCGTCAAGTTCTTGACCTACTGGTTCGACCAGCGGCGCGGTACCGCCTTCTGCCTCGTGGATGCGCCGGATGCGGAAACGGCGCAATGCGTGCATCGAGAGGCGCACGGTTTCGTCGCCGGCGAGGTCGTCGAGGTCGCCTTATCGGCGGTCGAAGCTTTTCTTGGCCGAATTCACGATCCTGAGCCGGCGCCTGGTCAGTCGTCCAGCGACGTCGATTCCGGCCACCGGGCAATCCTCTTTACCGACATCGTCGGATCGACAGCGATGACATCGCGCCTCGGCGACCGCATTGCGACCGAAATGGTCAGGGCCCATGACGCTATCGTGCGCAGATGCCTCAGCCGGAATTCAGGCCGAGAAGTGAAACACACCGGCGACGGCATCATGGCAGCCTTCGCTGCGACAACGGCAGCGGTCGCATGCGCCATGGCGATCCAGCGGGAATTCGAACGTTACAACGGCGGAAACACCGAGCCTATCCATATCCGCATCGGAGTGGATTGCGGCGAGCCGGTCGAGGACAGCAACGACCTCTTCGGCTCGACCGTGCAACTTGCCGCGCGTCTCTGCGCGGCAGCCTCCAGCGACCAGATCCTCGTCTCGGAGAATATCTTTCGGGAATATGGCGCCGCCGATCTCTTCGCTCACGCGACGCGCCGACGGTTCAAGGGATTTTCGAAGCCTATGCTGGTCTTCCGATGCGAGTGGGCGAGTGCGGGCGTAAACTAGGCCGTGGACTGGTTATGGCGGAGAGTGAGACGAACACAAGCCAGCTTGGTCATAGCAAGAAAATTCATGCCGAGTTTGTCGTAGCGGGTTGCAATCCGTCGGAAACATTTCAGTTTACTGAAGAATCGCTCAATGAGGTTCCGCTTTTTGTATAGCCATGGGCAGAAGACGAGCGTTATCTTCCGGTTGGATTTTGGCGGAATGTTTGCCCAAGAACGCTTGGTTCTCACCTTCGCGCGGAGCCAATCGGCGTCGTAGGCAACGAGCGCCGATTTAGGCCGTCAGATTGGGGATGAACGACCATTCTTCGGCCATGAACTCAAGCGTTTCATCGCGAAAATAATATAGGAAATGCCGAGAGCTAACGGTGTCTGTCCCGATCTTTTCCCAAGACACGGCATCGCGGTCGGGGTCGAGACCGACTAGCTCATAGAACTCGCCCCAACGAGGAGCCACACCGCTGTAGCGACCATGGCCGTCTACCTTATACCATTCATGATCATTGGTGCTGTCCCAGCGCCAGCGGCTGCAACCCACAAATCTCAAAGTGCCCCATGTCTCATCAAATTTCGGACGGGTCTTCGAAAACAGGCTCAACGACCTGAGAATACCCGTCGGCTTTTTTTCGTGCACGGGCCTATACGAGCGGAAACGGACGTTGACGGAGGAGCCCTCAACTGAAACCTGGGGCTCTGGCGCATTTGGTTCGGCCACCCAATCTTGGCCGAGTTGTAGTTTGACAAACTTGAGCATGGACTGCGATTAGCCGACTTGCATGACCGATTCTACTCAATTTATGAGTTTCACGGCCCAATATCTGCTGGATCCGACACCCGAATAGCCGGCTGCCTCTTGGCAGGGCTTGCCCGGCGCTTTGTGGCCAAGAAATAGGCGATCATCCGATCTGTAGGTACCGAAACCAGAACGCGCCGCAACTGATGTCACGGCGCGCCCTCACCTGCCATGCAGGCGGCCCCCAACAGCCATGTCTGATTAAGCATTACCAATTTGATGATTCATCAGCCCGTCGAACCTGGGACCACCCTCGACCTTGGCAAGCACGCCCGACATCTTCAGAAAGCGCCGGAAATTCTCGCGCGCAGCGCTCAGCGGGAAACGCCCGTTGGCCGTATCTCTGCACGCCTTCAACAGCGTTTCATATGCCAAACCCCGTTTGTCCTCCGGCCACCCGTCCAGAACATCGAAGATTTCATCGAGGCATGTGACCTCATCGATGAAATGTTGACGATGAAGCAGAATCGGATCAAACCGAGTTGACGACATAGTATCCTCCCATTTATATTACTTTTTTATGGTGTAATTTTACTCAAGAACCGCAATCTATTCAAGTCGAAATCGCGCCCGCTTGACTATTAACGTCGCGGAACTACTTCCATAGCGACGGAATAGCCCGATCAGCTTAGACTTACGTGAATTTAGTCATCGGCTGAGGCCGCGACGCATCACGATTATAGATTGATTGATCAATCGCGCGAATGTTTCGGCTCAGGTGAGCGTGATCTAGCGGGCAAGAAGTTTTCGTATAGGCTCGCGTTAGCATGGTAGATTGCGACCATGACAAGCTTGTGAGGACACGTTCAGATGAACCGATTTTTTCCATTGGTGGCGGCAGTGCTGATCGGTGTGTCCGCGTTCACGTCTTCCTGCACGTCGCCTGCAAGGCAGGATCACCAGGATTTTCAGTATCAGCGGAATACATCGGTAAACCCGGCATGTGCGGATGGGTTCAGACCCAGCAATGCTCGCTCGTGCAGTTATTGAAAGGCATAGAGCCGGAAATTGGGCGGCACGCTGCAGCAATTGGACCGGTTGGGAACTCCAAGCCCTGCCTCACCGTTAGATGATCGGGTCACAATGGCCCGACCCTTAAACAGGAGAACGGTTTCCCATGAACAATTTGATCTGGCTTGTCGGCGCTGTCGTTATCGTGCTCGCGATTTTGAGTTTCTTCGGCTTCCGCTGATTGCAGACGTGCTGATGGCATGCGGCGGCTCAACCGCGTCTTCTTCTCCCGGCGATCGTATGGACGAGGGGAAGCCGGAGCACGCGCCTGGTTGAAAACACTTCACGAAACGCGATTGATCCGCCAACGCCTCCTGACAGGTTTCGAGAAGGCCGAACCGGCTGTTTCGCCGAAGGTATTTTCGGTCGTCGGTTGTGACGTATTCACAGCATTGGCGATACCGCCCAGTTGCCGCCTAACAAACACCAGCCACTTGCCACCGGACATACGCGTTCCATATCGGAGATCTTGAGCATTGGAGGAAAGGGAGACCGACAATCCTGCGATGTCTTGTTCCTTTCAGTGCACTCGTTCTTGCGGGTTGCAGCGGTCAGCAGTCCGCGCTTAGTCCCGCCGGCGAGGAATCGGAGGCGGTCTGTCGGCTGTTCGTCGTCATGGTTATTGGCGGCATTTCGATTTGGGTCGGCGTAACCTCCCTGCTCCTTCACGCTGCGCGCCATCGACGGGAAGCATGGCCGGCGGAGAAGGCCGGCGCGCTCATTGCCTGGGGTGGCGTTGCATTTCCGACTGTCGTCCTTCTGCTTTTGCTGGGCTACGCAGTCTGGTTGATGCCGGCGATACGGCCTTGGAACCCGCTTGCAGCAAAGGATGGGGCGATCGAGGTGACGGGGGAGCAGTTCTGGTGGCGTATTCGCTATCCGGCCGTCGGTGACCAGCCTGCTTTCGAGACCGCCAACGAAATTCGCCTGCCCCTCGGCCGACCGGCGACTTTTTCCCTCAAAGCGACCGACGTTATTCATTCCTTCTGGATTCCGGCGCTGGGCGGCAAGATGGACATGATTCCGGGCCGGACCAATTTCCTCACGCTGACGCCAACGCGCACCGGCAGCTATCGTGCCCCTTGTGCCGAATTTTGCGGAGCCTCGCATGCCTATATGGCATTGTCGGTCGTCGTCATGGAGGAGGACGATTATAACGCCTGGCGCAGCAGGCTGATCGATGGCCAGGCAAGCGCTGCGAATGAAGGCGGACAACTCCTGCAGCGCCATGGCTGTGTGGGGTGCCATTCACTCCGTGGACTGCAGATCGCCGGCCAGACCGCCCCGGATCTCACCTTGATCGGCGCCCGCCTCTCGATCGGCGCAGGTGCGCTTGCCAACACGCCGGAAAACATCGCCCGCTTCATTCACTCACCCTCATCGGTGAAACCGGGCGCAAAGATGCCCGCTTTCAACATGCTTCCCGAAGATGATATCGAAGAAATTGCCCGCTATCTCGGGGGGCTCAAATGACGGAACCACTCGCTTCGGTCTCAGCCGAAACATCCACCGCGCAGGAAGCGGAACTTCGGCGCGTATGGGCCAATCCGAAAGGCTGGCGTTACTGGACCTCCGTCAACAACACTCAGATCGGCCTTTGGTATGGATCGGCCGCCTTCATCTTCATGCTGTTTGCCGGCATCCTTGCGCTGCTCATGCGCCTGCAACTGGCAGTCCCCGACAACGACTTTCTCTCCGCCGATCTCTTCAACCAGGCCTTCACGCTGCACGGCACCGTGATGATGTTCCTGTTTGCCGTTCCGATCTTCGAGGCCGTCGCAATCTTCCTCCTGCCCTCCATGCTTGGCGCGCGGGAGTTGCCGTTTCCGCGGCTTTCCGCTTTCGGCTTCTGGAGTTTTGCGCTCGGCGGCGTATTCGTCTGCGGGTCGATATTTTTCGGGGCGGCGCCCAATGCGGGTTGGTTCATGTATCCGCCGCTTGCCACCGACAAGCAATATTCCGGCATCGGCGCGGATATCTGGCTGCTCGGCCTTTCCTTCATCGAGGTCGCCTCCATCGCCGCAGCCGTCGAGCTCATCGTCGGCATCATGAAATGCCGGGCGCCGGGCATGCGGATCAACATGATGCCGCTCTTTGCCTGGTATCTGCTGATCGTGGCGGGCATGATCCTCTTCGCCTTTCCGCCGCTGATTGCCGGCGACATCCTGTTCGAGATGGAGCGGATGTTCGACTGGCCTTTTTTCGATGCAGCACGTGGCGGCGATCCGCTGCTCTGGCAGCATCTATTCTGGATTTTCGGCCACCCCGAGGTCTACATCATCCTCCTGCCCGCCATCGCGCTGATGGCGATGATCGTTCCGACCTTCGCGCAGCGTCCGATCGTCGGCTATTCCTGGATCGTGCTGGCTGCGGTCGGCACTGGGTTCCTGAGCTTCGGGCTCTGGGTCCACCATATGTTCACCACGGGCCTGCCGCAGATTTCACTGGCCTTCTTCTCGGCAGCGTCCGAGGCCGTCGCAATCCCGACCGGAGTGCAGATCTTTGTCTTCATCGCCACCATGCTGGCCGGCCGGGTGATCTTTTCCCTTCCCATGCTCTTTGGCGCCGGGGGACTGGCGATCTTCATCATTGGCGGGCTGACCGGCGTCATGGTGGCGCTCGCACCCTTCGACTGGCAGGCGCATGACACCTATTTCGTCGTCGCCCATCTCCATTACGTGATGATCGGCGGCATGCTGTTTCCGGTGGTTGCCGGAATCTACTATTATTATCCGCTGGTGAACGCACAAAAACTTTCGGCTCGATGGGGCAAAATCGCCTTCTGGCTCATGTTCGTCGGTTTCAACACCGCCTTCTTCCCCATGCACCTGACCGGCCTGCGCGGCATGCCGCGGCGGGTCTTCACCTACCCCTCCGATGTCGGCTGGAACCTCCTGAACCTCGTCTCCACCATCGGTGCTTTCATTTTTGCCGCAGGTGTCACCATCATCGTCGTCGATGTTCTGCGTCCTAAACATCGCGAGCCGAAAGGCGAAATGAACCCCTGGAATGCCGGAACGCTCGAGTGGATCAGCGAGCCGGAAGAAAATTGGGGCGTGCGGTCCATTCCGATCATCAAAAGCCGGTATCCGCTCTGGGACCAGCCGGAGCTGATCGACGGCATCAAGGCGGGCCGGTACTATCTGCCGGACGCGGCCGATGGTCGGCGCGAAACGCTCGTGACGTCGGTTCTGGACGCCGAACCGCTGCAATGCCTGCGGGTCGGCGGCACATCGCTTCTGACCATAATCTCCGCTTTGGCACTTGGCGGCGCATTCATCGCACTGACCTTCCATTGGTGGATCTTGACGGCGCTATGCGCCGCCGTGACACTTGTCGCCATCCTGATCTGGCTCTGGACCGGAACCAACGAGATACCAAGGCAAAACCTCAGGGATATCGGGCTTGACAAGCAGGTTCCCCTTTATGCCTCCGGCCCGGCTTCGGTCGGCTGGTGGGCGGTCTTCATCACCATGGCCGGAGACGGCACGGCCTATGCCAGCTTGATGTTCGGCTATTTCTTCTACTGGACGATCCATCCCGATTTTACAGCAGGATTGCCTGGTCCGGGCAGGATCTGGCCGCTGATGGCGGCCGCGCTCTTTGCCCTTGCCTGGCTTGCCATGCTGTTTGCGCGATCGATCAATACGAATGGCCGGATGGCATCTGTCCGCCTTTGCCTCCTCACCTCCACGATCCTCACACTTGCGGCCTGCGCCGCCGGTCTAGCGGGTCCCTATCTGTACGACATGCAGCCGACGGCGCATGTCTATCCGGCGATCGTCTGGGTCATCGTGCTCTGGACGGTCCTTCATGGCCTAGTTGCCGTGATCATGCAGTTCTATTGTCTGGCGAGTAGTTTTGCGGGTCGTCTGACGGCGGAATATGACGCCGATCTGCACAATGTCGTGCTCTACTGGCATTTCCTGGTCATCACTGCCCTCACCTCCTTCGGAGTGCTGGGCCTGTTTCCAGAGTTGAGGTGACGAGATGCGCCTGATCCCAAAAGAGGTGGAAACGCTCTGGACCCTGTTTACCGGGCCCGCCGTCTGGGCTCTGCACTTTCTTGTCTGCTATGTCGCAGCCGCTGTCTATTGCGCGAAAGCATCGGAAGTTGCTTTCTCTTTCGGCATGCTCCGCTTTACCCTGTCCATTGCGACGGTTTTCGCGCTGCTTGCCATTCTCGGTGCCGCCTGGCTCGCTTGGCGGCAATGGGGCTTCGGCAGCGGCGATCCGCCCCATGACGAACCGACGAGGCAAGACCGGTTGCTGTTCCAGGGCTTTGCAACACTGCTGCTGTCAGGCCTGAGTTTCGTCGCGGTCATCTTCGTATCCGTCCCGCTGCTTTTTATCGAGGCCTGTGCCCGATGAAGAACCTTGCTCTTGTCGCCGGCATCTTTGCCCTTTGTCTTGCGCTGGCGCTTCTTGCGACGACCTGGAACGGCGGGTCGCTGACGGCGCATATGATCGTTCACATGACGACCGTCGCCATTGCAGCTCCGCTGTTGGCGATAGCGGTCGGCGGCAGGCGGCTCGATCCCGCCGTCCATCTCCCCTGGTTCGGGCCGCTACTCGCCTCAGTCGCCGAGCTCCTCGTCGTCTGGCTCTGGCATATGCCGGCGCTCCGTCGGCTGGCGGAAACGCGGCTTGATGCGATGCTTCTCGAACAGGCAAGCTTTCTTCTCGCCGGCATTCTGTTGTGGACCGCGTGTTTCCGGCGTCATGAGGAAGGCACCCAGCGGTTGGCGGGCATCATCGGCCTGCTCTTCACCTCGATCCACATGACGCTGCTCGGCGTCCTGCTGACCCTTGCTCCCCGCCCGCTTTATGGGGTCGGAGATGTCACCTGTCTCGGCTTCGTCCTTGGCCGCGACACCGATCAGCAACTCGGCGGTGTCGTCATGCTCCTGGTCGGCGCAGCCGCCTACATGCTCGGCGCCATCATCCTGCTTGCCGACGTCCTCAAGCCTACGTCTTCAAGGGGCAGCCAATGCGGATAAGGTGGAGACGGATATCTGCCGGCACCGCAGTACTTGCTGCAGTGGGCCTGTTCGTCGCCTGGGCCGGCATCATCGACATCCGTGCAAGCACCGGGCATTGGCGCATCACGGACTGGTTCCTGCATTGGGTGATGCGGTCATCCGTGCGCACGGCAGCGCTCGGCGGGCATGCGCCACGGTTTACGGCGGCGATGCTGCCGCTTGCCGCAGGTCACTACGAAACCGGATGTGCGGGCTGCCATGGTTCACCGGCGATGCCGCGACCCGCCGCTGTCGAAAACATGCTTCCTCCTCCGCCCAACCTGCAGCATGTCAACGCGACATGGAATGATGCCGAGCTCTTCGAGGTCGTCAAACATGGCGTGCGCTATACCGGCATGCCCGCCTGGCCGTCGATGAAGCGGGATGACGAGGTCTGGGCCATGGTCGCCTTCCTGCGGGAATATCCAAGCCTCGACCAAGCCGCCTATCAGCGGCTCGCCGGCTTTTCCGCGACGGGATCCCGGGACTTCGATGCGATCGTGAAAAGCTGCGAAGGCTGCCATTCGCCGGCAGGCCCCGATGAAACCAGCCTCATTCCGCGTCTCACAGACCAGTCGGAGACTTACCTTCGTGACAGTCTCGAGGCTTACGCGACCGGCAAGCGTCCAAGCGGTGTCATGAAGGTTGCGCTCTCGCAGACATCGAGCGAAGACCGGAAAAAGCTGGCCAGCTATTTCGCCAGCCAGAGCGTAGTCACTGACACGGGCCGGCCTTCGGGAATGATCTCTCGCGGCAAGGTCCTTGCGGAACGCGGTGACTGGACGCGTGGCGTCGCGGCCTGCGCCGCCTGCCATGATGCTGCCGGTGTCAACGAGGCCTATCCACGCCTTGCCGGCCAACCGGTGCCCTATATCGAAAACCAACTCGGTCTTTTCCGCAGCGGAAATCGTGGCGGCGGCGCCTATGCTGATGTGATGACCAGGGCTGCTGCAGGTCTGAGCGACGAGGATATTCAGGCGCTCGCAGCCTATTACGAGGCGTTGCCCCAGGATTGAAACTTTCCTGCGCGACGATGGTCGCCGATCGCAAAAAGTGGATGATCACCCCCTCGGCCTTCCTTTACAATCAGTCGTTTCGGCCTTCCAAGGCAGATGGCAAAGGAAAATCGATGGCTCGTCTTATGGGTCCGGATCAAGCGGCTCAATCGGAAAAGCGGACTGCAAAAGCTGATCGGCTGGAGGGCTTGGCCCGTGATGTGACAGCCGTCAAGGTCGGCGACTGCCTGCTCGGTTACAAGGCCGTCCAGCGCCGCATGCGGACCGGCCGCTGGAGCCATTTCCGCGGCCGGATGCGCGAGATCGAAAAATTGATCAGGCACCGTCACGGAGACATCGTGCCCGAGGCCGATGACGCCTTGATTTACGTCGAGGTGATCGCCGGCCTCGCTCTTGTCGAATTCAAGGAAGAGTTTGTCGAGGTGGTCCTCGGCTGGGCGGCGCGATGGCTTCCCTGGGCTAGGAAAGCCGACATAGAAGACGTGATCTACGAGCGGACAAAAGTGCGCTTTTCTGACTTGTCCGCCGACGCGCTCGGCCATGCTCTACACCTCAGCTACGCAGAACGGAGCGCCCTCGATATCCGCACCATTGGTGCATTCGATGTGCCGAAACAGAAACGAGCAAAACTTCAAAAGGAAAAGCGGCGGCAGCGGGACCGGAGCCGAAAAGAGGAGCAGCGCCGTGCCGCCGGCGCGCTTTCCAGAGCCGATTATCTCGCCAATTCTTTCAGCCAAGCGCGCCCCTGGGAGGCTTTCGGCATCAGCCGCCGGACGTGGGAACGCCGCGGCAAACCGATGCTCGATCCCGCGACGATATCGATTTGCGACCCGATCTCGCTCGCGGCTTAGAACAGGATGTCGTCCGAAAACCGCTTACACTTTTCGGCATCATGCTCAGGCAAGCGCTTTCGTCAGCTTTAGCCGGGTGGTCCGAACCAGCTATTCACAGCCTCTTGCAGACCATCCTGCGTCCTGTCACCCACCCACGCCACATATCCGTCGGGCCGGATCAACACGGCCGTTGGCGCGGAGATCAAGCCCAGCGCTGGCAGCTCCCATGCGCCGTCATATCCGGCGTCGACCAACTTGATGCGGTCCGACCACGGCGCGATGTCGAAGCTGCCAGGCGCGTCGAGGTTCAAGAACACGGGCTGCGCATCTTGGAGTAGCTTATAGACGCGCGTGGGACCATCAGCCGTGGTGAGATCGAGGTCAGGCATGCGGCGGCCGAGCAGCGGATGCCCCTCGCCAAACTCGTAGTGGATCGCCAATCCGGACATTTCGGCAGCGATGCGTTTGCGCGGTTCCTCCATGCCAAGCAGCTCCCTTACCACGTCACGCAAGGCTTCAGTGCGATCGTCGGTGCGCTGCAATGCCACCTGCGCCATCGTCATGCGCAACACGCGGGCGGCAACCGGATGCCGCTCGGCGTGATAGGTGTCGAGCAAGGCGTCAGGCGATCTTCCTTTTACCACCTGGGCCAGCTTCCAACCGAGATTGACGGCATCCTGCACACCGGTATTCAGGCCTTGCCCGCCGACCGGAGAGTGCACATGGGCGGCATCGCCGGCGAGGAGTACCCGCCCCTTGCGGTAGGCCGTCGCCTGCCTGGACATATCGGTGAACCGGGAAATCCAGTTGACGCGATGGAGTCCGTAATCCGTTCCAAATGCGGCGAGGAGGGCTTCCCTGAGATCGCTGAGCGTCGGTTCGGTCGTGGCGCCGGCATTCTTCTCCGGCACCATCACGCCGATCGGACCTTCCTTGGCAAAGACGATCTTGCCGTCGTGGATTTCATACTCCTCCCTGCCGAAGGCATAGATGCCAAGGGCCGTGCGATGGATGCCCAATGGCGGCTCCTCTTCCATCTCCACCTCAGCGAGAATGTTGCCGGTCGTCGCATCCCATCCTTCAAACGCAATGCCGGCAGCCTTGCGGATCAGACTGCGGCCGCCATCGCAGCCGGCGAGATAGCGCGCCCTGAGCGAGGCGCCATCGGAGAGTTCAATGGCGACGCCGCTCTCATCCTGCGCGAAACCCGTTACCTCGAGGCTGCGATAGATCGGCACTGCCAGCTCGCCGACCCAGCCGGCCAGAATGCGCTCGACATGCTTCTGTCGCAGCGCCAGCCCGTAATTGTGCCGGGTTCGGAAAATCGCTGATATCCAGACGCGTCACCGCGAAACCCGTGACCTGGGCTATCTGCCCTTCCGCGAGGAACCGGTCGACGATGCCGCGCTGATCGAGAACCTCGAGCGTGCGTGCGCTCAGTCCGCCGGCACGCGTACCGGCAAGCTCCTGGTCAGGGCGGCGCTCCACAATGGCGACGTCGACGCCCGCCAAGGCCAGTTCGCCTGCCAGCATCAGGCCCGTCGGCCCTGCCCCTGATATCACGACTGCATGTTCCCTCATCCGCAAACTCCCTATTCCGCCGCTCCTTCAGGATTCCAGACAGAGCTGGCCCCACTAGTAATCGGTCCTGCGCAGATGCCGATTTTCTCTGTCGCAGGTTGTTCTCCCTATAATAAGAGTTCCATACTGGTTGGAAGGACTTGCGACAGGATATCGGCCTTGCTCTCTAAAGCCATATTCTTTGCCATTTGCTGATCTGGTGCCGTGGAACCTCAGGCGTTTCAGCACGACCTGACCGGGTGGGCGCCGGATTTTGACAGGCATCTTCCCCGGTCATCGTCTGTTCTCGAACAGCGATCGATCAATTCCTTGGAAGGGTATCTTACTGCGGAGCCGGAGCTTTTTGCGGAATCGTCTCAGCCGCCGGTCGCTCGGACGGATCGGCGGGATGGCCATAGATCATGTAGGCGGCGCCTGCCAGCACCCCGAGGACGAGAAGAGCGAGCACGTACAACATCATTCCGCGGATGGCCGCCTTCGGTGTCTTATCCATGAGGGATCTCCAGGATTGCTCAGCGGTCAAATTCAATGCGAGCGCTTTTGGTTCTGACGCGGCGGTTGTTCAAGTGAGTAGCATTCACGGAACGATCAGGTCCGGATTTGGTTTAACCTGCATCCTCATCGCTAGCGGAGGCCATCATGTGGGCAATCCTCACCGGAGCCGCTCTCATCATCGGCGGACTTCTTTTTCTTTTCACGTCGGCGCTTGGTCGAAAACCGAGTAATCCGCACCAAATGCCGCAAGGCGGCACCACGCTGGAACCACGGCGCCAAGGCCTCAGGTTCCTCGGCGTATCCCAAAACTGGCCGGCGTTGGCCGTTATCGCCATCGGCGCACTTCTCTTGGCTTTTGGGGGATATTCATGACCGACACTCCTTGGGCGTCTTAGCTCCTTCGGCAACAAAAACCCGGCTTTCACCGGGTTTTTGTTCAGGCATTACCAAGTCTGGCGACTGGTCCAGTCATCGATGTCGCGTTTAACACGGTCCTTTTCGATACCATACCGCTCCTGGATCTTGCCTTCCAGTTGCTCGCGCTTGCCGGCAATCTGGTCGAGATCATCGTCGGTGAGTTTGCCCCACTGCTCTTTGATCTTGCCCTTCGCCTGCTTCCAGTTTCCTTCGACACGATTCCAATCCATGGTCGATTTCTCCTATTGTTGATGAGCAGGAAACGGACCGCAGTCGAAGTTGGTTCCTGTGTATTAGCTGATTTCATAAACCGTCACGTGATCCTGCGCCGACGCACGTAAACGACAGCCCAGGCCATGCGCGCAAGTGCTCGCCAGCAGTCGATCGCCATCGGCTTAGTTCAGTGTTTGAGCAAATGGGCACCTATTGTGCCGACCATAGTGCGGAGATCATCTTTCGACCGTACCCCATGTTCGAACATGGAGATCAACTCTTGAGCTGCTTTGATTGCACTTGGGCTATCCTTGGAGCAGCAGCGAGCGGCGCACCATTCGTCATAGATGTCTTTGATCATTGTGAGGTCTTCTGGACCCAGAGCCGACTTGGAGCCGTGCATACCTTGAAACATCGCAATCCTCCCAGATGCTGACGTGACACGTAACCACAACGCACTGATTTTATGCCAAATTCCGGAGATTTCAATGTGCGGTATAGGACAGAGCGAAAGACGCAAGGCTCTGCCCGCGTCCAATCAAAGCCAGACTCCAATCAAGAAAATCGCAAACAATTTTTGAAACTATAATAGATGTGAAAATATTAATCCAAGCGTTAAGCAAATCATTTTTCCAGTGTTATACTATGTCAATGGGAGAGAAACAATGTCACTCAATATATTCGTCTATCTCTACAATCTAGGCGGCCTTGACGCACTTAACGTTTCTCTGCGGAGCCTGTCGGATGAAGAAATGCTTGGTGCATTACTGTCTCTTGAGAAGATAGGGTACGAGTGATCTGGAATGCCCGGAGAAAGCAAGCTTCCGCATGTGTGCGGAGCGGTCCGAACGAACGCTAGTTGTCAGATGGGACAAAGGCCAATCCGGAAGATTGCGATGAGACCTCACGAGCTTGTGTCTCCCTTCATGCGCTGAAAAAGGAGATGTTCATTCTCTATCGTTCCAAAGGAAGTGAGGGCGATCATGATCCGATCCCAGATAGCCGACGCACAAACCGCGTTGAGCGACGAAGAAGTCGCGCTTTGCCAAAGAGTCTTTGACCACATCAGCTCGGTGCGAGAAATCACGACAGACACCGAGCGCGAAGATCTGGCTCAGCGGGTTATCCATTCGTACCAGCATGGGGTGAAGGACGAGGCCGCGTTAATGCGACTGCTGATCTGAGAGCGCGGCGGCAATCTTGAAGACTAGAAATGGTGAGAGCGTCGGGGTTCGAACCCGAGACCTACTGATTAAAAGTCAGTTGCTCTACCAGCTGAGCTACGCTCTCCCTCTCCGCGGGTGTGACCACCCCGGCTGGAAGTGGGCGGAACATAGGCAGGCGACCCATGCCGGTCAACCGAAAATTTTGCCTTTTGCAAACGTTCGGCACATTTCTTGCGCACGCCAAGACAAATATCTTACGTGCAGAGACAGATTTCTTGCGCGCGCAAAAAGGTGATTGGCAATCGCTTGCGTGCAAAGCTAGGAACATCACGCAGATTGCAGCCGGAGAGAATGCGTGTCGATTGCCGATATTTCCCTGTGGAGCGCGCTCATTGCCGGGGCGCTTTCCTTCCTGTCGCCCTGCGTGCTCCCCCTCGTTCCGCCCTATCTCTGCTATATGGCCGGCGTCTCCGTCGAGCAGTTCCGCGGAGGCGGTGCGGTGGCGGTGGCGCCCGACGTCAGGCGCGGCGTGTTTTTCTCGGCACTGCTCTTCACGCTCGGCTTTGCCACCGTCTTCGTGGCGCTCGGCGCCGGTGCTTCCAGCATCGGCATGGCGCTTCGCCAGCATCTCGACCTCTTGTCGAAGATCGGCGGGCTGATCATCATCGTCATGGGGTTGAACTTCCTTGGCCTCTTTCGAATCGGGGTGCTGGCGCGTGAGGCGCGCTTCCAGAGCAGCGGCAAGCCGGCGACGCTGACAGGCGCCTATATCATGGGCCTTGCCTTCGCCTTCGGCTGGACGCCCTGCATCGGCCCGGTGCTCGGCGCCATTCTCGGCGTTGCCGCCTCGCGCGAGACGGTCGGCTCCGGCGCCGGGCTGCTCGCCATCTATTCGCTCGGCCTTGCCATCCCGTTCTGGATCGCCGCCGGCTTTTCCGGCGCCTTCATGCGCTTCCTGTCGCGCTTCCGCCGCCATCTCGGCACGGTGGAAAAGGTGATGGGTCTGTTCCTCGTGCTGACCGGCCTCGCCTTCCTGTTCGGATGGGTCAGCAATGTGGCGATCTGGTTCCAGCAGACCTTTCCGATCCTGATGCAGATCGGCTAGGCCACCGGCTGCCGATTTTCCTGGCCATGGTGCAGGTGTGCGTGGGCTCCTCCGCTTCCTCCTGCGCCGTCCGTCGCCGGTACCGACGGGCAATGCGGCTTTGCGCGGCCTATCGGGAAAAGCGCCCCACGTTGCGGGATAGCCCATTGGTCAAGGGGACACTCCTCAGTATGCTGAGAATATCTGGCATCCGCACGCCGACGCTGCCATAAATGAGCTTCATCGAGGGAGGCATCGTGATGCAGAAGAATGCGCCGGACTTCAGCCTTGAGGGCAAGGTGACCTTAGTGACGGGAGCGAGCCGTGGCATCGGTCGAGCTTGCGCATTTGCCTGTGCCGCAGCAGGTTCCGATATCGTTTTGGGTGTCCGCGATGTCGCAGCGTCGGCGGGCCTGGTTGCCGAACTCGAGGGAGCGGGGCGAAAAGTTCTCCCCGTTGAACTGGACATTCCCAACAAAGCCCATATCGCACAAGCCGTCGACGCGGCGCTTGCGACGTTCGGGCGGATCGACGTCCTCGTCAACAATGTCGGCGTGGCTCCGGGCAACCTCGCGGAACTGGTCGAGGAGAAGGATCTTGACGAGATACTCGATGTCAACATCAAGGGTACCTTTCTGATGACGCAGGCTGTGGGCCGTCACATGATCAAGCGCAACGGCGGCAGGATCATCAACATCAGCTCACAGGCCGGTACCGTGGCACTGCGCGGCGAGGCAATCTATTGCATGAGCAAGGCGGCCATCAATCACCTCACGCGTTGCCTTGCAGCCGAATGGGCACGCTATGATGTCACCGTAAATACCGTATCGCCAACGTTCATTCACACCGATGGCACAGCACCTTTTCTATCCGATGCCGACAATCGCGAAGCGACGCTCGATCACATTCCGCTCGGCCGGATCGGAGAAACCGATGATGTGGTGGGTGCAGTCATCTTCCTTGCATCACCGGCAGCGAGCCTGATCACCGGCACTAATCTGCTGGTGGACGGTGGATGGTCCGTCGCCTGAGATTGAGCCCCCTTGCAGCGCAAGTCCTGTGCAAGTGAACAACGATTTGCCGGACAAGGATCGCCCTACGTCATCGGCAAAGGCGCTGGTCATAAGATTTCGGCCAGGATCAATAGCTCTCATGCAAACTGGCCATGAATTCGGCTCGGAGTGGAAGGTCGGTCGAGCAGACGGACTGTCACCGAGGAGTCGATTTCTTGGCGACTTGCAGACGCCAATGAGGGATCTAGATTCCCTGGATGGAAACCCTCGAATCCGACAACGGCTCTCGGCAGAATTCGCTTCGTCAGGTGCTGCGAAAGCTCGATAGGGCCGACGGCAAGCAGGCGGTCGCCTTTCGGGTGGTATTTGCTGCCATTGATGTCGCCATTCTCGCCTTCTTCCTGCTCGGCCCGTACCTGCGATCGGGTCCGTCCTATCTGATCATCGACTATGCGATAGCCGTGTGGATCGCTGCCGAGATGGCGGGCCGGGCGATTGCCGCATTCTCTCTGCGCGAGTGGATTCGGCGGCCGATGACCTGGATCGACTTTGTGGTGCTGGCCACGCTGTTGCTGCCGGATTTGCTCTTCAATTTCGCTTTCCTGCGGATCATGCGGTTCTGGGCGATCGGCAGGAGTCCGCTGCTTAGGGACTTGCTGCGCAAGGCCGGCTATTCATACCTTCTCGACGTCGTCCGGGCGGTGATCAATTTCCTTGTGTTCCTCTTCATGGCAACCGGGTTCGTCTATACGTCGTTCTTCTATAACAGGGAGGGAGGCGAAGGATTCGTCGATGCGCTATACTTCACGGTCGCGACGGTGACGACGACGGGATTCGGAGACATCACGCTTCCGGGAACGTTGGGCAAGCTCACTTCCGTTGTGACGATGATTGTCGGCATTTCCCTTTTCGTCAGGCTTGCTCAGGCAGTGGTCCGCCCTCACAAGGTGACCTATTCCTGCCACCGATGCGGCCTTCAGCGCCATGACGCGGACGCCGTTCATTGCAAGGCGTGCGGAGAGGTCTTGAACATACCGGACGAGGGATTGTGACCGTCGATCCTAGCGATTTTTGCAATGCTTTCGGACGAGGCTTCGTCCGTCGGATTGCAGCCCGCCCGTGCTGGGGAGCACGCCGCCGCCGGCTTAACGGTCGATGATCCGGCTGACTGAACGGGTACCCAGACGCGGGCTGGCACGACGGGCTGTCTGACCGATACCAAGGCGCCAGCCAAAGCCGCCATGGCGAGAAGGATTGCGACGCAAGGAAAATGACTCCCCGACGTATCGTTGTCGTTGTCTCGGTAGCTCATCATCCTCTCCTAAAGCGCGCCGGCGGAACGCCCGCGGCCTGGAGAACAGTATGGCTAACGGCAAAAGAGGCGGCTGTTGCACCTAGGTATCGACGACACGTTAGTATGCCCAATACCTTCGTCCACTAGCGGACCCCAGTCATCAGTCGCAAACTCCCGATGCCAACGCTCTCTGAGCATGATCTCGAGGCGGCCATCCATCGTCCATTATCGGAGAAGCAATCATGAGCGATCTTAGAACTGGGAGCCTCACGCGTCGGTCCTTCGGCGGGGTCGCACTCGGATTTACGGCGGCGGGGATCCTCGCGGGACATGCCGCGGGTGCTGACCAGGGCAAGATGGTCGGCCGAAAGAATGGCCACGGGCTTGTCGCTGACCGACAAATCGACGCGGGAGACCTCACTGTTGGATACGCCGAACTTGGCCCCAACGACGGATCGCCCGTCCTTCTGTTCCACGGTTGGCCCTATGACATCAATGCGTTCGCCGAAGTCGCCCCGTTGCTTGCAGACCAGGGCCATCGTGTAATCGTCCCCCATCTGCGAGGATACGGCAGCACCAAGTTTCTCGCCGACGACACAATGCGCAACGGCCAACAGTCGGCGCTGGCAGTCGATGCCATCAAGCTGATGGACGCTCTGAAGATCGAGCGAGCCACTGTCGCGGGTTTCGACTGGGGCGCGCGGACCGCCGACATTGTCGCCGCGCTCTGGCCGGAACGATGCAAGGGCTTGGTCTCCGTCAGCGGCTATCTCATCGGGAACCAGACCGCCGGAAAGGCGCCGTTGCCGCCGTCGGCCGAACTGCAGTGGTGGTACCAGTTCTATTTCGCGACAGAACGCGGTCGCGACGGCTATGAAAAATACACGAACGACTTCGCCAGACTCATCTGGCAACTCGCCTCTCCTCGGTGGAAATTCGACGACAAAACGTTTGAACGAAGCGCTGCGGCGTTCGCCAATCCGGACCATGTGGCGATCGTCGTCCACAACTACCGTTGGCGGCTCGGTCTCGCGGAGGGAGAGAAGCGGTTCGACGAGTTCGAAACCAAGCTCGCATCCGCTCCCGACATCCACGTGCCTGCGATTACGATGGAAGGCGATGCCAATGGAGCACCGCATCCTGATCCGAAGGCCTACGCCGGAAAATTCAAGGCAAAATACGAACACCGTCTGATCAAGGGCGGTATAGGCCATAATCTCCCGCAGGAGTCACCAGAGGCTTTCGCTCAGGCAGTCATCGACGCGGATGCATGGGCATAAGCACCAGCATTGCTGGACGGTTCTTCCGAGGCTCGCCAGCCATCAGGTACAAACGAACTCACCTATCGGATATTTGGATAGTATCGATCAGAAAATGACGGGTAGTAGGACGCCTGTCATCGTGTGATGAAGCGGGAGGCGCTTCTGCCAGACAGCCGTGTCCGCTCCATCGCGGGGCGAGTTATCAGAAGCAGGAAGCGCCGAAACAGCGACCACCGCGGTTGCGTGGCGACAGTGCCTCGAAAGGATCCTTCGTTGGAAATCGGTATCGATAGTTTTGCCATGCTGCTGAACGACCCCGCTACGGGACGACTGCAGTCAGCCATCGATCGCATGGAGAGCGTACTTGCGGAGGTCGAGCTGGCCGATCAAGTCGGCCTCGACGTCTTTGGCATGGGCGAACATCATCGAGAGAACGCACTTGATTCCGCGCCAGCCGTGATCCTTGCGGCCGCTGCGGCGCGCACGAAGTCGATCAGGCTGACAAGCGCTGTCGCCGTCCTCAGCGCTGCCGACCCCGTGCGGCTCTTTCAGGAATTCGCCACACTGGATCTGATATCGCGCGGACGAGCGGAAATCGTGGTCGGCCGAGGTTCATCCATTGAGGCCTATCCCCTGTTCGGATTCGACCTTCGGGACTACGATACCCTCTTCGCGGAGAAGCTGGACCTGTTGCTGAAGATCAGGGAAAAGCCAAGTATCGAGTGGCAGGGCCGCTTTCGAGCGCCCATCGGCGGCCAGGGTGTCTTTCCCCGTCCGCACCAGCCAACCTTGCCAATCTGGCTGGGTGTCGGCGGGACGCCCGAATCCTTCATCCGCGCCGGAACACTTGGCTTGCCTCTGATGGTCGCCATCATCGGCGGTAGCTTCGAGCGGTTTCTGCCGTTGGTCGAACTTTATCGACGTGCATGGCTCGCCGCGGGCCACCCCAGCGAGGAACAGAGGGTCGGCGTGCACGCTCTCGGCTTTGTCGGGGAAACTGACAAAGCAGCCAGGGAAGCGTTCTTCCCTGGCTGGTTCCAGATGTTCACGGACGCTGGACGGGAACGGGGCTGGCCACCGCCAACGCAGGCGCAATTCGACTTCATGTGCGGCCCGAACGGTGCGTTTCTGGTTGGCAGCCCGCAGACGGTTGCGGCAAAGATCGAGCATGTTAACAGAACGTTGGGAGGGATTTCTCGCCTCACCTTTCAGATGAGCACAGCCGCCTTGGAGACCGAAGCAATGCGCCGTTCGATCGAACTCCTTGGCACCGATGTCGCTCCGATCGTTTGCGGACACCGTCTCGGCTAGAGCCATTGAGGCGCCTACATTGATCGGCGCCGCTATCTTCGAATGCTCGACCGACCCGTGATGGTGAAGCTGTCGCCGGACCCCCGTCCCTGCGCACCAACCACGGCGTCGTCCGGAAGGCGATGTCAGGCGGACGCGCGCCGATCGAGGACGATCCGGCCAGCGGGTCATGTGAACTCCAATCATCCGTGGTGCTGCTCGGGTGATACCTCCGGCCATTCCTCACGTCTATTGTACCTTGGTGTGCCCAAGGCGGCACCCGATCCGAACGTATCGGAGACACCTTCGTACAATATCGTGGCCCGGTTTTCGGCGCGATTGTCCCGGCAAAGCGGAAGACGACGCAAACCGTGTCCGGCTGCCTCCGCACACAACCGGTCAGCGCATGGCGCCGCTAGGTGAACGAAGGCCACCCGCGTCGCCCAAACGGAGGCAGGCATGAGCGTGCTTAAAACCGTGGTTATCCCGGGGCTTCGCAGGGAATCGGAGCGGGACGGTCAAGCCATTAGCATCCGGCGGTCGCCATGCGCGCGCCGATTTGGCATGAATTGAAAAGTAATACTTTTAACGAGCGAAGGGTTGGCATGCCCGCCGTCGATGCCTATGTGAGTTCGACAGCCGTACGCCGACGGTTACGCAGAGCCTCCATTCAGCATGGCGAGGGCGGCCATGGCTTCTCATTTTGAAAGGATCCACGATGACACTCTCCGGCGACCTTCTTATCGGCGGCGCGAACGTGCGCGGCGCGGCCGCGGCATTCTCCGCAATCAATCCCGCCAACGGCAACCCGATGGAACCGCGCTTCGCAGGTGCGACGAAGGAGCAGGTGGAAGAGGCCACGAGTTTGGCGTGGGACGCTTTCCCGATCTACAAGGAGACGTCGCTCGATGATCGGGCTCGGTTCCTGGAAGCAATCGCCGAAGGCATCGTCGCACTCGGCGACGATCTCGTCCTGCGAGCGATTGACGAGACTGGCCTGCCACGCGGCCGCATCGAGGGAGAGCGCGCCAGGACCGTCGGACAGCTTCGCCTGTTCGCCAAGGAGGTTCGCGACGGCAGATTTCAGGAACTTCGCTTCGATCCGGCCGATACGGAGCGCAGGCCGGTTGCAAAGCCGGACCTTCGGCTGCGAAACGTTGCCCTCGGCCCTGTCGCGGTGTTCGGGGCATCGAATTTTCCCCTCGCCTTCTCTGTCGCTGGCGGTGACACCGCCTCCGCCCTCGCCGCGGGCTGCCCGGTTATCGTCAAGGCGCACTCCGCGCATCCCGGCACGTCCGAGCTGGTCGGCAGAGCCGTCGCGGACGCGGTTGCTGCATGCGGCCTTCCGCGGGGGACGTTTGGGCTTTTGTTCGACGCGGGAATCGAGGTCGGTCAGACCCTGGTCGCCGACCACCGCATACGCGCCGTCGGCTTCACGGGCTCGCGCCGCGGCGGCACCGCGCTGATGAAGATCGCGTCGGAGCGGAAGCAGCCGATACCCGTCTACGCCGAAATGAGCAGCATCAATCCTGTCATCCTCTATCCCAACGCACTTCGCAGCAGAGGAGCGGAGATCGGAAAATCGTTCGTATCCTCTCTGACCCTCGGCGCTGGCCAGTTCTGCACCAATCCTGGCCTGATCATCGCCGTCGAGGGTGCGGGCCTCGACGCCTTCATCGAGAGTGCCGCCGCAGCGCTTTCGGAATCGCAGGCTCAAACAATGCTGACTGGTGGCATCTTTGACGCATACTGCAATGGCGTCGCAAGGCTGTCGTCATCGTCTTCCGTCTCGCAAGTGGCCGCGGGAAAAGACGGAACGCCCCATCAGGCAGCGGCGGCGCTCTTCGAGACGACCGCGGCTGCATTCCTCGCGAATCCGGAACTTCAGGAAGAGGTTTTCGGCGCCTCGGGACTGATCGTCCGCTGCCGTGACGACGAGGAATTGCGAAGGGTCGTTGGATCCCTGGAAGGTCAGTTGACCATCGCCCTGCACGTGGACGCTGGAGACATCGGGGCCGCCTCGCCGATGATCTCGCAGTTGGAGCTGCTCGCGGGCCGACTTCTCGTCAACGGCTTCGGAACGGGGGTCGAGGTATCCCCGGCGATGGTCCATGGCGGACCCTATCCAGCCACATCGGACGGACGATCGACCTCGGTCGGGACCATGGCGATCTACCGCTTCCTGCGCCCGGTCTCCTATCAGGACTTTCCGATAGATCTGCTTCCCGAGCCGCTCAAACTATTCTAAGCGCGTTTAGCCTCGGGCAACAGAATGTCGTGGATGCGATCGATGCATCCACGACGCAGGTCAGACTGCCGCTGTTCTAGCGGCCATCGTAGCTTTTTGCCCGCCACCCGCGATGATCTGCGCGGTGCCTGTGACTAGGCCCAGCGGCCGCCCAGTCGAAGGGGAAGGCTTATCCGCATCGTAGGCTGTTGCGAGACCGGTCGCCAGTTCATACGTTCTGTCATCCAACCTCACAGGAGCATAAGATGCAGATCGACCTCACAGGCAAGACCGCTCTGGTTACCGGATCCACTGAAGGCATTGGATACGCAATCGCCCGCCAGCTCGCGAGGGCGGGTGCGGACGTGGTGGTCAACGGCCGTTCCGAAGAAAAGACCGCAAAAGCCGCCGTCCGCCTGAAAGGCGAAGGCGCCAAGGGAAGCGTGACCGCGGCGGCAGCCGATCTCGCGACCGCTGGCGGATGTGACGCTCTTGTCGCCCAAGTCCCTCACGTCGACATCCTCATCAACAACGCGGGCATCTTCCAGCCGCTAGACTTCTTCGATGCGGGCGACGAGGTATGGGACCGCCACTGGCAGGTGAACGTCATGTCCGCCGTCAGGCTTTCGCGCGCATATCTTCCGGGCATGCAGAAGCTCGATTGGGGCCGCGTCATCTTCATCGCGTCTGAATCCGGCTTTAACATACCGGTCGAGATGATCCACTACGGTGTCAGCAAAACCGCAGACATCGCGGTTGCCCGCGGCCTTGCCAAGCGCATGGCCGGCACTGGCGTCACCGTGAACTCAGTCCTTCCCGGCCCGACGCTGTCCGAGGGCGTCGAGGCGATGCTCGCAGAGGAACGTGCGAAGACAGGGAAACCGATCGAGGAGGTGGCGGCGGACTTCGTCAAGAAGCACCGCGCCGGCTCGATCATCCAACGGGCCGCGAGCGTCGAGGAAATTGCCAATCTCGTCACCTACCTGGCCTCCCCTTTGGCGTCCGCAACGACTGGGGCTTCGATGCGCGTGGACGGAGGCCTGATCGACACGCTCTGACTGACGCCACCGACCGGCTACTACACCGTCTTCGTCGGAAGTTGTCTCCGCGATGCGCTGCGGTGGCGGGCTATTCGGCGGCCTTTCCAAAGCCCTCCAATTCTCACACTTTCGCAGACCAGTAGCTTATCGAAAAGACGGCACGCCAAGGAACCGCTGACGACCGCCAAGGTTTAGCCCCGAGAACATCAGCGCAGATGAGTTCAATGGAAAACGCAGCGAAAGACTTGGGCGAACAACGTCGACGGCTCGATGGCCGTCGCGCCGCGGCAATCGACGACGACCTTGGGAATTCAGCATGAACATCGAGACGATCATTTTCGGGCCGAGCGACTGGGTCCCGAACAACCCGCATCTTCCCGTATTGCTTTACAGAGGGCTGTTTGCCGACGGCGGACCGACCGATTTCGAACGTCGCTTCGCGGCAAACGGTTGGACAGGCATCTGGACAAACGGTGTCTTCGATTATCAGCACTACCATTCCGGTGCCCATGAGGTGCTGGGAATTGCATTTGGTAGCGCCACGCTGCTGATTGGTGGTCCCGGCGGTCAAGCAATAGCGGTGGCGGCCGGAGACTGTCTGGTGCTTCCTGCCGGGACAGGGCATCAGAATCTCGGCTGCACGTCGAACTTCCAGGTCATCGGCGCTTATCCTAAGGGACAGCATGCCGACATTCAGACTTCGGCTGCTTCAAGCGAGACGCTGACGAAAATCTCGTCGGTACCCCTACCCGACACCGATCCCGTTCAAGGACCATCGGGATTTCTCATCGAGCAATGGCGATAGCAGGCTTGCCGCGTTCGCCGATCTGATCGACGCCGCCCCCATCAGCACCACGCCGGCAGCAAAAAGTGAGGCCTGCACCTATGCCGTGGTATGGCTTGCCCTGTCCCTCGGCCCCACTCGTCCTTATCCCTCGACCAATCGATCGCAAACACGCCTCCATGTAGCGTCGTCGATGCCGTGTTTAAGGCGGCGGTCAGAAGGAGACGAACATGAACCTTGAGACAAAGATGAGCCTGGAAAACACCGCACACACCGGCAGACCTCGGCTCGACGAATTGGTGCCGTCGCGCTACGCGGTGCGGGTCGGCGAGATTGAGGTGCTGGTGGTCAGCGATGGAGTGCTACCGCTCCCTACCGCGATGCTGGGACACAACATCGCTCCCGCCGTCCGAGCGGGCTGGCTGAAAGACATGTTCCTGCCAGCGGATGCTTTCGACTGGGCGCTGAACGTGGTCGTGGTGCGCAGCGGCGACCAGACCATACTCCTCGACGCCGGGCTGGGGATCGACCCGGACCTGCATCTGCCGCGGGCCGGGCAGCTGATCAAGCGACTGGAGGCCGCCGGCATCGATCTTGCGTCGGTGACCGACGTGGTGCTGACCCACATGCACATGGACCATATTGGTGGGCTGCTCGTCGACGGGGTGAAGGACCAGTTGCGTCCGGACCTGCGGATCCACGTGGCCGCGGCCGAGGTCAAGTTCTGGGAGGCGCCCGATTTCTCCCGTGTCTCCATGCCGCCGGGCTTCCCGGAAGCGCTTCGGGCGACCGCCGAGCGGTTCGCCAAAGAGTATCGCAGCCATTTCAGGCTGTTCGATGACGAGCACGAGGTCGCGCCGGGCGTGGTCGTCCATCGCACCGGCGGCCACACCCCGGGGCACAGCGTGATCCGCGTGGCGTCCGGCGGCGACCGGCTGATGTTTGCCGGCGACGCCGTATTCGCGGTCGGCTTTGAGCACCCCGACTGGTTCAACGGCTTCGAGCACGACCCCGAGGAGGCGGCGCGCGTTCGGATCCGTCTTTTGCGGGAGCTGGCGGAGACCGGCGAGCAACTGGTGGCCACCCACCTGCCGTTCCCATCCGTCGGCCGGGTGGCGGTCGAAGGCGACGCCTTTCGTTGGGTGGCGGCCTTCTGGGACTACTGATCGATTGTTGGGTTGGGATCTTGGAGCGTGTACTCATCGCGTGAATGAGTCCACGCTCTACTGGTTTGTTTTTTGAGCAATTCCGAACGCTAAACCACTACACACTTTTGCTGGAATTGCTTAAGTCAGATCCTGACCCGCCGATCATCCCCACATCCTGGAAGACCTCTTGGCCGATATCGTCAGCCTGCTATTGCCGTTCTTCGGCCTGATCCTCATCGGTTACATCGCCGCCAAGGCGACGAAGCAGCCTACCGAAGCGCTCGGCTGGCTGAACACCTTCATCATCTATGCCGCCCTGCCCGCTCTGTTCTTCAAGCTCGTCTCGCGCACGCCGATCGAAGAGCTGAGCCGCGTCGATTTCATCGCCACCGATATTGCGGCGACCTATGCAGTCTTCATCCTGCTTTTCGCCATCGGCCGCCTGCTGCGCGGCAATTCGCTTGCCGATTGCACCATCCAGTCCTTTGCCGGCGCCTACGGCAATATCGGCTATTTGGGACCGGGCCTGGCGCTCTTGGCGCTCGGCGAAGGCGCGGCGGTGCCGGTGGCGCTGATCATCTGCTTCGAAAACGCGCTGCATTTCGTCGTGGCGCCGGCACTGATGGCAGCGGCTGGCGACGACAAGCGTTCAGCCAGCCGGCTTATCGCCGACATCGTGCGGAAAGTCGGCCTGCATCCCTTCATCCTGTCGACGACGCTTGGCTTTGCCGTGGCTGCCTTGCATCTCGACCAGCCGCTGGCGTTTCAGCGCCTCGTCGACTATCTCGCCCAGGCGGCGGCTCCCTGCGCGCTCTTTGCCATGGGCGTGACGCTGGCGCTGCGGCCGCTGAAGCGGATCCCGGCAGAAATCTCCTATATCGTGCCGGCGAAGCTGATCCTGCATCCGATCGCGGTTTTCGTTGCGCTGACGGCGATTGGGGGTTTCGAGCCGGTGTGGATCCAGGCCGCCGTGCTGCTCGCCTCACTGCCGACGGCGACCAACGTCTTCGTCATCGGCCAGCAATATGGCGTCTGGCAGGAGCGCGCCTCGGCGACGATCCTGATCACCACGGTGTTTTCGGTGGTGACTGTTTCGCTCTGGCTGATCGTGATCCGATCAGGCCTTCTTCCGCTTCAGCTTTTCCCGTAGCGCATCGGGAATATCGCGGAAGCCGCGGCCGGGCTCGATGCCCTCGCGCATGACGATATTGCGCAGCGGCGGTATGGCCGAGAGGATATGCAGGCCGGCAGCGCGCAGCATCTGGACGGGCAGGAAATCCGAAAGCAGCGAGCGGTTGAGAAGATCGACACTGGCCGTGCGCGTCATGATGTCGGCGCGGCGTTTGCGGTCGAAGCTTTCGCCGGCATCGGCCGGCACCGGTAATTCCGCCCTGTCGCAAAGGATATCTGCAAGCGCCATGATATCGCGAAGGCTAAGGTTCAGCCCCTGTGCCCCGATCGGCGGGAAGACATGGGCGGCCTCGCCAATCAGCGCGATGCGTCCCTTGCCGAAACGATGCGCCATCATTCCGGAGAGCGGCCACACCTGGACGCCCTCCTCGACATCAACCTTGCCGAGCATGGACTGCATGCGCGCCTCGACGAGGGCGCCGAGCTCGGTAAGCGGCAATTCCATGCGGCTCGCAGTCTCAGCGGGATCCTGCACCCAGACCAGGCTGGAGCGGCTGCCCGGCAGCGGCACCTGGGTGAAGGGGCCGTGTTTGGTGTGGAATTCGGTCGAGATATTCTGGTGCGGCAGCGAATGGGCGAAATTCAACACCATGGCCGATTGCGGATAGGACCAGTTGCGCACGGTAATGCCCGATGTTTCGCGCAGCTTCGAGCCGCGGCCATCGGCGCCGACGGCAAAATCGGCCGACAGCGTCTCGCCGCCGGCAAGTGTGATCGAGACCACTTCGGCTGAGATGTCGATCGATTCGGCCATATCGGTGAAGCGGTTGATATTGCCCTCGCCGGCAGCGGCCTCTTCGAGGATATCGATCAGCGCCCTGTTGGGGAAATTGTAGCCGAAGGCATCCAGGCCGACATCGGCCGCGCGGAAGGTGGTGGTCGGCGCGCGCAGCAGCCTGTCGGTGCCGTCGACGATGCGCATGCTGGTGAGAGGGGCGGCTGCGGGACGAAGCTTTTCCCAGAGCGCCAGGCGGTCGAGGAAGCGGATCGACTGATCCATTAGCGCTGTGGTGCGCCGGTCCTCCTTGGGAGCAACGGGGGCAACCAGCGCCACGCTGCGGCCGCCGCGCGCCAGCGCGATCGCGGCAATCATGCCGGCCAGACCGCCGCCGATCACCGCCACTTCGAATCTCTTCATGCTATCGTTCCGCCATCGCAAAAAGGCGGACCGACCGCTTATGCGGCCGGCTTCGCCTGACGGCGCCAACTATAGCCCTTGCCGGCTTCGGCGTCACGCACCGCCGGCTGATAATGATGGGGAATGGCGGGAAGACGGTTTTCGGCCAGACGCTTCAGCGCCGTGGCGTTGGTGACCGAAAAGCTGTCGATGCCGACGCGCAGCATCAGCGGCACCTGATCGATCAGCACGTCGCCGACGGCGCGCAGCTCGTTGGTGTAGCCGAGGCGCTGGCGCAGCAACGAAGCATGGCTGAAGGCGCGGCCGTCGTTGAAAGCCGGAAAGGCGACGGCAATGATTTCGAGGCGATAGAGATAGGGCTCCAGCCGGCGCACGTCGTCGGCCGGCTTGATCAGCACGCCGAGGCCGACATCGTTGCTTTCGTCGGCCTTGGCGATCAGTTCGTCGAGACTAAGCAGCGGCTTCTGCTCTTCGGACGCCTTCACCTCGTCGGTCTCGATCACCCAGGGATCGTTTTCGACAAAACCGGTTTCTCTCCAGATCTTCGTCATCATCCCCTCCTTATGCCGCTTCGGCCGTCGCGCCGTAGAGCGCGGTCTTGAAAGGCTGCGGTCCGACGCGGCGATAGGCGGCGAGGAAGTTCTCGGATGGATCGAGGCGCAGGCCGAGATAGGTGTCGACGATCGTCTCGATCGCGTCGGTCACCCGGTCCGGCTCGAAGCCGCGGCCGATGATTTCGCCGATCGAGGTATGTTCGTCGCCGGAGCCGCCGAGCGTGATCTGGTAGAGTTCGGCGCCCTTCTTTTCCACACCGAGCAGGCCGATATGGCCGACATGGTGATGGCCGCAGGCATTGATGCAGCCGGAGATCTTGATCTTCAGTTCGCCGATCTCTGCCTGACGTTCGGCATTGCCGAAACGCCGCGAGATTTCCTGCGCCAGCGGAATCGAGCGTGCATTGGCCAGCGCGCAGTAGTCCAGCCCGGGACAGGCAATGATATCGGTGATCAGGCCGGCATTGGCTTCGGCGAGATTGATGGCGACGAGGCCGCGATAGACGGCTTCGAGATCGGCAAGTGCCACATGCGGCAGGATCAGGTTCTGCTCATGGCTGACGCGGATTTCGTCGAAGGCATATTCCTCGGCGAGATCGGCAATCGCATCCATCTGCGCATCCGAGGCATCGCCCGGAATGCCGCCGATCGGCTTCAGCGAGATCGTCACCATGCCGTAGTCGGGGTTCTTGTGCGGCTGCACGTTCTGCTGGACCCAGCGGGAGAAACCGGAATCAGCCTTCTTCCAGCGGGCGAGGTTTTCCCAGCCTTCGGCGCGCTGGGGCAGATCAGGCGGCGCGAAATAGGCAGCGATCGACTGGACGTCCTTTTCCGGCAGCTTGAGCTCGGTATCCTTCAGCGCGACGAATTCGGCCTCCACCTGGCGCGTCAGCTCCTCGGTGCCGGTTTCGTGCACGAGGATCTTGATGCGGGCCTTGTACTTGTTGTCGCGGCGGCCGTGCAGATTGTACACGCGCACGATTGCCGTGGTGTAGGAGAGCAGGTCTTCCTCGGGCAGGAAGTCGCGGATCAGCTTGGCGATCATCGGCGTACGGCCCTGGCCGCCGCCGACATAGACGGCAAAACCGATTTCGCCCTTGTCGTTCTTCTTCACATGCAGGCCGATATCATGGACCTGGATTGCGGCGCGGTCACGCTCGGCGCCGGTGACGGCGATCTTGAACTTGCGCGGCAGGAAGGAGAATTCCGGGTGGACCGACGACCACTGGCGCAGGATTTCGGCGTAAGGACGCGGATCGGCGACCTCGTCGGCGGCGGCACCCGCGAAGTGATCGGCCGTGACGTTTCTGATGCAGTTGCCGGAGGTCTGCAGCGCATGCATCTCGACGCTGGCAAGGTCGGCAAGCGCATCTGGAATATCGGACAGTTTCGGCCAGTTGAACTGCAGGTTCTGGCGCGTGGTGAAGTGGCCGTAGCCGCGGTCATAGGTGCGGGCGATATGGGCGAGCATGCGCAGCTGGCGCGAACTCAGCGTGCCATAGGGAATGGCGATGCGCAGCATGTATGCGTGGAGCTGCAGGTAGACGCCGTTCATCAGGCGCAGCGGCTTGAACGCATCCTCGGCGAGTTCGCCGGAAAGGCGGCGCTGGACCTGATCGCGAAACTGCTCGACGCGCTCGGTAACAAAGGCATGGTCAAATTCGTCGTAACGGTACATCGTCTTCCTCAGACTGCAATGAATTCGGGATCGGCAGGAGCGTAGCCCGGGGCATATTCCATGGTCGGGCCCTGTGCGCGGATGCGCTCGCGAAGGCGAAGCGGCCAGAGAATGCCGTTGGTTTCCTGAACGTCGACGACGGCGACGTCGACGACCTCGTTGTCGGCATAGGATTTCTTGCCGATCGCCTCCAGCGCCGCAACGGCTTCGGCATGACGGGCAACGAGCGCCTCCTGCAGCGAGGTGGACCACTTGCCGTTCGCATCCAGCCAGACGGCAATGCCGTCCGTCAGCCGGTTGGCGGTCAGAACCTTGTCACCCATATTCAGCTCCTTGCAAGTTCCTCGAGCCGGGCATTTGCGCGCACCAGTGGCTCGGACAGTTCGAAATTGGCGCCGGCGACCGCATCGCCGATGATGACCATGACAGGCCCGGTCAGCTCGTCGCGGCGCTGCAGATCAGGCAGATCGGCGAGCGTGCCATGCAGCAGGCGCCGCTCAGTGCGGCTGGCATTTTCGATGACGGCGACGGTGGTTTCGGCGGGAATGCCCGCCTGCATCAGCCGCTCAGCGACGGAGGCAGCAACCGTGCGGCCCATATAGACCGCGATCGTCGCGCCGGAAACGGCAAGGCTTGCCCAGTCGGGCAGCACGTCGCCTGTGAGATCATGGCCTGTGGTGAAGACCAGCGAGGAAGCAACACCGCGCAGCGTCAGCGGCAGCTCGAAATCGGCAGCGGCGGCGAAAGCCGAGGTGATACCAGGCACGACCTCATAGGTGACGCCGGCAGCGCGCAGTGCGGCCATCTCTTCCCCTGCCCGGCCATAGACCAGCGGATCGCCGGATTTCAGGCGCACGACCCGCTTGCCCTGGCGGCCGAGATCGACCAGCAGGTCGTTGATTTCTTCCTGGGACTTCGAGTGGCAGCCCTTGCGCTTGCCGACGGAAAGCCGCTCGGCATCACGGCGGCCCATATCGACGATCGCCTGCGGCACGAGCGCGTCATAGACGATGACGTCGGCTTCCATCATCACGCGCTGGGCCCGCAGCGTCAGCAGATCCTCGGCACCCGGACCGGCGCCGACCAGCCAGACGTGGCCTGCGACCTTGTCCATCGCGTGCAGCAGCCGATCGGCAGCATGGTGGGCCTGCGGAAGGTTGCCGTTGGCGACCGCATCGGCAACGGCGCCGGAGAAGAAACGACGCCAGAAGACCCGGCGGGAGACGCCTCTCGGAACCAGTTGTTCGACGGCCTTGCGGTAGCTCGTTGCCAACCCGGCAAGGCGGCCGAGCGAGGGCGAAAGAAGCTGGTCGATCTGGGCGCGGATCATCTGCGCCAGAACCGGCCCTGCCCCTTCAGTGCCGATCGCAACGGCGACGGGGGCGCGGTTGACCAGTGCCGGCGTGAAGAAATCGCAGTAATCGGGCTGATCGACGGCATTGGCCGGAATTCGGGCGGCGCGGGCGGCATCGACGATGCTGCGGTCGTCGGCTTCATTGCCGGTTGCGGCGAAGACGAGCGCCGAACCCTCGACCTGTTCTGCTGCGAAGGCAGCGCGCACGGTCTCGATACGGTTGGCGATCAGGAAGGCGTGGTAATCGGCTTCCGGCCGGTCGGCATAGGCGACAATCCGCGCCTTCGTGTTCAGCAGCAGGCGCACCTTGGCGAAAGCTTCGTCGCCATTGCCGAAGACAGCCGTCTTCTGGCCTTCCACGCGAAAGAAGGCGGGAAATACCGAAAGCTGTTCAGTCTTGGGAGGCATCATTAATCCACTTCGAGGTTGCCGGAATATGCCCTTGATCGACAAGGGATTGAAGAAACAGAAATTCGAAAGCCTCAGTTAGCGGGTATTCTTTTGCTCGTGCTGTCAATGATTTGAGAAAAGTCACCCGTGCTGCCAAAAAGCCGCATATTTCTCAGTCCGCTTGCTGCAGCGCAGTATAAAGCCTGTGGCAAAAGACGTCCACCGGCGCTTGACGCATTTCGCTCGCGCCGCCAAGGCGATAGACTGAGGAAAACTGGAGGGCCCTCATGCCTGATAAGACCATTGCCTCCCGCCTGCTTTCGGTCATCGAAGACGACATCCTGCCGCTGACGGAGCGTGGCGTTTCGCTTGGCAACAAGGTGTTCGGTGCGGCGATCTTAAGGAAATCCGATCTTTCGCTCGTCGTCGCCGAGACCAATAACGAGCTGGACAATCCGCTATGGCACGGCGAGGTGCACACGCTGAAGCGCTTCTACGAGCTTGGCGACAAGCCGCCGACCAAGGATCTGATCTTCCTTTCGACGCACGAGCCCTGCACCATGTGCATGTCGGCGATCACCTGGGCCGGCTTCGACAATTTCTACTATTTCTTCAGCCATGAGGATTCCCGCGACGCCTTCGCCATTCCGCACGACCTGAAGATCCTGAAGGAGGTCTTCGGGCTTGAACCAAGCGGCTACCGCAGGCAAAACGCCTTCTGGAACAGCTATGCCATTGCCGATCTCGTCGAGACCGAAGAGGCTATGCTGAAGACCGCGCTGAAGGCGCAGACCTCCCGCATCAAGGCGCGCTACGACGCGCTGTCGACCAGTTACCAGTCGTCGAAGAGCGTCAACGACATTCCATTGAATTGAGGGCCGCTGAACTGAGGCCATTGAACTGAAGCCTGCTGAACCGAGGCAACATGGAACCTTCCAAAGACATTTCGCGGCTGATCGAGATCATGGCGGCGCTGCGCCACCCCGAAACCGGCTGCCCCTGGGACATCGAGCAGAACTTCGAGACGATCAAGCCCTATACGATCGAGGAGGCCTATGAGGTCTCCGACGCGATCGAGCGCGGCGATATGGACGATCTCTGCGACGAGTTGGGCGACCTGCTGCTGCAGGTGGTGTTTCACGCACGCATGGCCGAGGAGGCCGGCGAATTTTCCTTCGGCGACGTGGTCAACGCCATCACCGCCAAGATGATCCGTCGCCACCCGCACGTCTTTGCCCGCTCTGCGGCGGATACCCCGGACGCGGTGAAGAGACAATGGGACGAGATCAAGCAGGCGGAGAAACGCGAGCGCGCCGAGCGGCGATCACGGCGCGGCATCACCGAGGACTTCAACAGCGGCTTCCTCGGGTCCGTGCAGCGCAGCTTCCCGGCTCTGACGGAAGCCCTGAAGCTGCAGGAACGCGCCGCCAAGGTCGGCTTCGACTGGTCAGCGCCCGAGCCGATCCTCGACAAGATCGAGGAGGAGATCGGTGAGTTGCGGGCAGCCCTTCGCGAAGGCGATCAGGCAAAGGTCAGCGACGAGCTCGGCGACCTGATCTTCGCGGTCGTCAATATCGGCCGGCATGTGAAGGCCGATCCGGAACAGGCGCTGCGCGGAACGAATACCAAATTCCGGCGTCGTTTCAGCCATATAGAACAAGTTCTTGAGGCAGAAGGCGAGACGCTGGAAGCTGCGACGCTGGAGCGGATGGAGGAAATCTGGCAGGCGGCGAAGGCGATTGAAAGGGCTGTGACGTCCAGCGCTGAGTGAGTTTTCCCTGAGCATTTCAAAGGAACAGAGTTAGAGCGGGGCTGGGCTTGCTCCCCTTCTCCCCAGCGGGGAGAAGGTGGCCCGAAGGGTCGGATGAGGGGGCCGCGCGGCACGCCTTCATTGTGCTCTTCGCTTGCGCTCAGCGCATTCGCTCCTGTCGTCGCTCACCCCCCTCATCTGCCTGCCGGCATCTTCTCCCCGCTGGGGAGAAGGGGGATGTGGCAGCGCTCTTGCTTCCTCTCAGCCCAGTCAAACCATACGGTATTCGATCGGCTGCCCGTTACGCCGATTGAGCTGAGCTTATAAAGGGAGGCGAAAGCACATCCTTAAAGGGGCGATTACCGCTCCCAGTCTTCCTTATCAGACTTCGGACCATTGCCGATGCGGCGTTCGAGTTCGGTTGCCTCGGTTTCGGAGAGGCGCAGATCGAGCGTGATCGTGCCGTCTTCATTATCCTCGCGGCTGTCGACGATCGCATGGTCATAAAGCCAGGGCAGCAGCGCCAGCTTGTCGACAGGAAGGCGGATCGTTGCCACGGTCATCACGCCTGACAATCTGCGGCTGATTTCCTCCATCAGCGTGTCGACGCCCTCGCCGCTGACCGCGGAAACCGCGACCACGTTGCTCGCCCCGGCCGATTTCTGCACCATGGTGTCGTGCACCTCGGGCTCCAGCCGGTCGATCTTGTTCCAGACCTCGATCAGCCGCTTTTCGGCTTCGGCCTCGTCGATGCCGAGATCGTTCAGGATGCGCATCACGTCGGAGCTCTGCGCCTGGTTATCGGCATCGGACATGTCGCGGACATGCAGGATGAGATCGGCTTCCAGCACCTCTTCCAGCGTCGCCCGGAAGGCGGCGACCAGATGGGTCGGCAGGTCGGAGATGAAGCCGACGGTGTCGGAGAGGATGACGGTACGGCCGTGCGGCAGCTTCATGCGCCGAAGGGTCGGGTCGAGGGTTGCAAAGAGCATGTCTTCAGCCAGCACGCCGGCGCCGGTGATGCGGTTGAAGAGCGTCGACTTGCCGGCATTGGTGTAACCGACCAGTGCCACGATCGGATGCGGCACCTTGCGGCGCTTGGCGCGGTGGAGCTGGCGGGTGCGCACGACCTGCTCCAGCTCGCGTTCGAGCTTGATGATGCGGTCCTGCAGCATCCGCCGGTCGGCTTCGATTTGGGTTTCGCCGGGGCCGCCCATGAAGCCGCCGCCGCCGCGCTGGCGTTCAAGGTGGGTCCAGCTTCGCACCAGGCGGCCCTTCTGATAATTCAGATGGGCGAGGTCGACCTGCAGCGTGCCTTCCTTGGTGGAGGCGCGGCGGCCGAAGATTTCGAGGATAAGGCCCGTCCGGTCGATGACCTTGGCGTTCCATTCCTTTTCGAGGTTGCGCTGCTGCACCGGCGTCAACGGATGATCGACGATGACGAGACCGGAATCGCGCTCGTCGAGCAGCGCCTTGATCTCCTCGATCTTGCCGGTGCCAAGCAACGTAGCCGGTCTCGGATCATTGACCGGGACGATCGATCCATTGACGACATCGAGATCGATCGCCTGGGCAAGGCCCGTCGCCTCTTCGAGCCGGCTTTCCGGCGTGCGGGTCGAGGCTGATTCACCCTGCCCGCCGCGACTGCGCGATTTCAGAACCGGCACGACGACAGTCGCGCGCATATCGTCCCTGTGCTTGGCGGCCTCAGGGATGATCGAACCGTTCTTGGTATCGCGTGTCGAAATGACGGCTGATCCTGTTAGGACGCGGCTTCTTCGCTCTCGAACATCTGCATGGGCTGGCCAGGCATGATCGTCGATATCGCATGCTTATACACGAGCTGCGAATGGCCGTCACGGCGAAGAAGAACACAAAAATTGTCAAATGACGTAACAACGCCCGTGAGTTTCACGCCGTTGATCAGAAAGATTGTCAGGGAAATCTTTTGCTTGCGAACAGTATTGAGAAATAAGTCCTGAAGATTCTGAGAACGTTCCGCCATCGCGCCGCTTCTTTCTTTATTGCCGACCTGATCTGGCCGGTAGAATATCAATCAACCTCACCATGCGAAGACCGGTGGCATCCTCATTCCACCTGTCCAGCAAATCTTGGTATCAAATCGCAATCTTTTCCGCAACGTCGAAAAAGGCCTCGCGGACTTTCTGCGAAACGCTGCCTGGATGACCGTTGGCAATGGCCTGGCCATCGACGGAAACGACCGGAAAACAAATGCTTGTGGCTGCAGTGAGGAAGACCTCGCGGGCCGCGAGCATCTCGGAAACGGAGAAATTTCGCTCCGCTATCGTCAACCCCAGCTTGGCTCCGACATCCATCAAGGTGGTGCGGGTAATGCCGCGCAGGATGCCGTTTTCGGCCGGGCGCGTCACCAGCCTTCCGTCCGGGTCGACGATCCAGACATTGGTCGCCGCCCCTTCCTTCACCATGCCGTCGCCGTCGACATAGATCGCTTCCTGGGCGCCGGCCTCCTTGGCCTGCTGGCGGGCCATGGCATTCGGCAGCAGGCCGATGGACTTGATGTCGACGCGGTCCCAGCGATTGTCGATAAGGGTGATTGCCCGGATGCCGTTGGCGTTCTTGGCGGCAATGATCCTGGCATCGGTGCTCTTGGCGGTGATGACAAGCGAGGGCGGCGTTCCCTCGGCCGGAAAGACATGATCGCGGCGGGCGACGCCGCGTGTCACTTGCATGTAGAAAAGCCCGTTGCGGACATGGTTGCGGCGCAGCGTCTCGCGAATGACCTGCGTCAGTGCCGCCCGGCCCATCGGCCAGTCGATGCGCAACTCACCAAGCGAACGGTCGAGACGGTTCAGATGGCGCGTGAGGTCGACGATATAGCCGTGGCGCACCTCGCAGACTTCATAGACGCCATCGGCAAACTGGTAGCCGCGATCCTCGATATGCACGCTGGCATCGGAATGCTTGACGTAACGGCCATTCACATAGGCAATTCTCGGCATGGGAAACCTGGTCTTCCGGAAAGCAATATGGGACGCGGCGCGGCGTCGGCCGCGCCGGATACATTCAGACGCCGAGCGACTTCAGCTTGCGGTGCAGCGCTGAACGCTCCATGCCGACGAATTCCGCGGTGCGCGAGATATTGCCGCCGAAGCGGTTGATCTGGGCGATCAGATAATCCTTCTCGAACATCTCGCGAGCTTCGCGCAGCGGCAGCGTCATGATGTGATAGTCGTTCTTGGCGGACACCTTCGGCAGCATGTCGCCGAGATCGGTCGGCAGCATGTCGGCGGTGATCGGCGCGTCCGGCCCGTCGGTGCGGGCGAGAATCATCAGCCGCTCGATATTGTTGCGCAGCTGGCGGATGTTGCCGGGCCAATCATGCGCCTGCAGCACCGCCATGGCGTCATCGCCGATGCGGCGCGGACGGATGCCCGCCTGCTCCGATATCTGGCGCATCAGCTGGTCGACGAGGAAGGGAATGTCCTCGCGCCGTTCGGCAAGTGCGGGCACACGCACCGGCACGACGGCGAGGCGATGATAGAGATCCTCGCGGAACCAACCCTCGGCGATGCGGCTTTCGAGATTATAGGCGGTCGAAGAGATGATGCGGACATCGACCTTGACACGCTTGGAACCGCCGACCCGCTCGAACTGCTGATCGACCAGGACGCGGAGGATCTTGTTCTGCGTCTCACGCGGCATTTCGCCGACCTCGTCGAGATAGAGGATGCCGCGATGGGCTTCCTCGAGCGCGCCGATCTTGCGCGCCTGGCCGGGCGTGCCCTCGGTGCCGAACAGCGCCACCTCCATGCGTTCGGGCGTGATGTTGGCGGCGTTGATCGCAACGAAGGGGCCGTTGGCGCGAGCCGACTTCTTGTGGATCATCCGCGCCACCAGCTCCTTGCCGGAGCCCGACGCGCCGAGGATCATGATGCGGCTGTTGGTCGGCGCAACCTTCTCGATCGTCTGGCGCAGCTGCGAAACGGCAACCGAGGTGCCGATCAGCTCCAGCGCATCGCCGGTGCGGCGCTTCAGATCCGAGACCTCGCGCTTCAGCTTGGAATTCTCCAGCGCACGTTCGGCGATCAGGATCAGCCGGTCGGCCTTGAAGGGCTTTTCGATGAAATCGAAGGCGCCGCGCTTGATCGCCGAGACGGCGGTCTCGATGTTGCCGTGGCCTGATATCATCACCACGGGCAGCTCCGGATGGCGGGTCTTGATCTCGTCGAGCAGCGACAGGCCATCGAGCTTGCTGCCTTGCATCCAGATATCGAGGAAGATCAGCCGCGGCACGCGATCGGAAATCGCCGCCAGCGCGCTGTCGCTGTCGTGGGCCGTGCGCGTCTCGTGCCCTTCGTCCGAGAGAATGCCGGAAACGATCTCGCGAATATCATGCTCATCGTCGACGACGAGAATATCAGAGGCCATAAACGCTTTCCTTGTCATTGGCTGCGGGGGCAGCAGGCGTCGGATCCAGGCGTGGCAGATGCACGCGGATCATGGCCCCTCTCCCCCGGTCAAAATCGGCGGGCGCATCATGCAGCTCGAGCTGCCCGCCATGTTCCTCGATAATCTTCTTGACGATGGCGAGGCCAAGGCCGGTGCCCTTTTCGCGCATCGTCATATAGGGTTCCAGAATGCTGTGACGGTTCTCCACCGGCAGGCCGCGGCCATTGTCGATCACGTCGACGGTGAAGCGGTCGCGGCCGGTATCGAGTGCGGCGCGGACGAGAACCTTGCGTTCGTCCCGTTCGTCGCTCGGAACGGCCTCGATCGATTCGACGGCATTCTTGATGAGGTTTCCGAAAGCCTGGCCGAGCATGCGGCTGTCGAACAGGCCCTCCAGCGGCTGGTCGCCGAAATCCTGCTCGAAGGTAACGTGATGGTTGCCCATCTCGCGCAGGAAGATCGCGTCGCGCAGAATATTGCGCAGGTCGCTCGGCTCCTTGGTCGGCTTCGGCATGCGGGCGAAAGCGGAGAATTCGTCGACCATGCGGCCGATATCGCCGACCTGGCGGATGATCGTATCCGTGCACTGGTCGAAGACGGTCCGGTCATCCGGGTCGATCTGCTTGCCGTAGCGGCGCTGGATGCGCTCGGCGGACAGCTGGATCGGCGTCAGCGGATTCTTGATCTCATGAGCGATGCGCCTTGCCACGTCGCCCCAGGCGGTCGAGCGCTGGGCGATGACGAGATCGGTGATGTCGTCAAGCGTGATCACGTAGGACTCGCTCATGTCGCGCACTTCCTCGCGGGTCACCTGCACGCTCAGCGTCCTGACAGTGCCGCCGCGGACCAGCGCGATCTGCTTGCGGAAATCGCCGCGATGACGCACCGCAGCCTCGGTCAGCACGTGATCGACCTCAGGCGCGATATCGACCAGTTGCTTTCCGAGCATCTCGTCTGCGGACAGCGACATCAGCGTCTCGGCCGAGCTGTTGACGATGGCGATGCGACGGTCCTGCTCGACGCCGATGACGGCGGCAGTGACGCCCGACAGCACCGCCTCGATGAAGCGGCGGCGGTCATCGACCTCGTCCTTGGCCTCGAGGATCTCGTCGCGCTGGGTGCGGATTTCCGAGATCATCTTGTTGAAGGTGCGCGACAGATTGGCGACGTCGCCGTCGACGGCATGCACCGGCACGACGATGTCCATATTGCCCGATGCCACGCTGTCGGCCGCCGTGATCAGCAGGCGGATCGGCCGGACGATGCGGTCGGCGACGGCGATCGCAGTCCAAATCGCCGCCAGGAGCACGATCAGCGCGAAGCCGATATAGAGCACGGCAAAGGCGACCTGCAGCGAGAAGCGATTGGCCTCCATCGAGCGGTATTCGGTGGCGTTCTCCTCCATCATGCGCATGGCGCCCATGACCTTGGGATCGACGGCGCGCACCGTATAGAGGAAGGTGCCCTGGATGGCATCGAGCTTGATGATGGCGCCGACGAGATTGGTGACGCCGGGCGGGATCAGCGTCGGCTGGCCGGCGGCCGCCTTTTCCAGGGCGTCCTGGGGAATAGCGGGTAGCGGCTTTTCCGTGGCGATATCGGCCTGGACGATCACCGAGCCGTCGCGCTCGACGAGGAAGGCGCCGAGCAGGCCGCGGCCCCTCGCCTGGCGAGTCATCAGATCGGCAAAGCCTGTCCTGTCGAGACTGTAGAGCGCGCGGTTGCGCTCCAGGTCGTTGGCCATGGAGACCGTCTGCCCCTGCAGGTAGCTGGCATTCTCCATCATATAGGCCTGGCCGATATTGCGCGACGAGCTGACGATCGACTGGGTGCGCAGGGCAAACCAGCGGTCGAGACCGGCATTTAGCGTGATGCTGGCGAAGATGGCGACGAGGATCGCCGGCGTGATCGCGACGATCGAAAAGAGCACGACGATGCGGATATGCAGGCGGGCTGCCGCACGGCCGCGGGTGCGGGCTTTCAGCAGCCTTGCCACCTCGCGGCCGATCAAGGCGAGCAGCGTCAGGACAAAGAAGGAATTGACGATCACCGAGGTGATGACGACATGCGACGTCGGGGCGATCGGCGTCAGGCCGAGCAGCACGAAAAGCGTGGCCGTGGCGCAGAGAAGCGCGCCACCGGCGAGCACGAGGCCGGGTACGGCAAAAAGGGCACGGCGGTCGGTCACCGTCGTCACCGTCTCGCCCGCCGCCGCCGGCGATACCCCATCCTGCGTCATTCGGCCTCTCTTCAGACGGCACCTGCCGCCCTCGCCATCCGATCGAAAACCAAGCAACGCCGGCTTAAAAAGCCAGCGCCGCAACGACTCGATCGGGAGCGAATGTCCAAAACCCTTGCGTGACCTTTAAGCAACGCATTGTGGCGAAAATGCAACGCGCCTCGGCACATTGTCAAGCCGTGTGAGCTCGACGAGCCTTAATCTGACCCGCCGAGGAAGGTTTGTTTTCTCTAGAAGCGCCGTGGCCCTTCGGGTTTGTTTCCGACGATCGTGTCGATCCGGTCCAGCACGTCGGACGTCATCTTCTGTCTGTGTGAGAGGGCGGCGAGATTGTCCTGCAACTGGCTGGCACGCGAGGCTCCAAGGATGACGGTCGAGACATTCTGGTTGGCGAGGCACCACAAAAGGGCGAGATGGGTGATCGATAGGCCGATCTCGTCCGCGAGCTTTGCCAGCTCGCCAACTTGTTTGAGCTGGGCGCGGCCGGCATCACTGGACCACTTTTCCTTCAGCCATTCATAGCCCGGCAGGTTCATACGGCTGTCGGCCGGCACACCGTCATTGTATTTTCCGGTCAGGACGCCCGAGGCGAGTGGCGACCAGATCGTCGTGCCAAGGCCGATCAGGTCGTAGAGCGGCAGATAGTCAGCCTCGACCTTTTGGCGTTCAAAGATGTTGTACTGCGGCTGTTCCATGGTCGGCGGCGTGATGCGCAAGTCCCGGGCAACGGCATAGGCTTCCGTCAATTGCTGCGCGGACCATTCCGACGTGCCCCAATAGAGCACCTTGCCCTGGGCGACGAGATCGTGCATCGCCCGGACCGTTTCCTCGATCGGCGTGTCGATATCCGGGCGGTGGCAGAAGTAGAGGTCGAGGTAGTCGACCTGGAGCCGCTTGAGCGCTGCATGGCAGGCATCGGTCACATGCTTGCGCGACAGGCCGCGTTGCGTCGGCCTCTCACCTCCCCAGAAGACCTTGCTGGAGACGACGAAGCTGTCACGGCTCCACCCGAGCCTGCTGAGCGCCTCGCCCATCACGATTTCGGACTTGCCGCTCTCGTATCCTTCGGCATTGTCGAAGAAGTTCACCCCATTGTCGTAGGCAAGCTTCATGAGGTCGACGGCGTCGCCTCCATTGACCTGCTTGCCGAACGTCACCCATGAACCGAAGGAGAACTCGCTCACCTGCAGGCCCGACTTTCCCAAACGTCGATATTCCATCATGTAACTCCCGCAAATTATGAATATGTGCCGGCCTGTCATCGGGGTCGGCGTCGCCCGATCGATCGACGACCGATTGGCGTAATCTATGGCATGCGCAACGATATGCGAGGCTCAGCCCGCCAGGTTGACCAAAACACGATGTCGCAGGTCCCGTCAGCCCCCGACCGTAAAGAAAAAGGGCGCTCCACGACATCAGCCGGAGCGCCCGTGGCATGCGATCGACGACGTTTGCGGCGGAGGTCGACGGCAGCAACGGCAGCATGATGAGATTCGGAACGGATAGGCAACATGCGATTGGAGTCTGCGACGTTATCGCGCGCTGATTGATCCCGTCATCCACCGGATATCCACAGCCTATCCACAGGCACCGCGACAATGATCGCAGCAACTTCAATGACATTCGCCTCTCGGCAAAACACTCCTCACAAATGCTTATGTGACTGTCGAATGACACCGCATCTTTGTTTGTCTGCTTGGATACAAACCGTGGCCTGGCTCAGATAGGCTCACCTCTCCTCCCGACCGTGGCGGCGGACGCCGGGAGGGGTGGGCGGTGGGCAACATGAGGGCCTACCGCCTTCTTTTTATCGCGCCCTTGGAAGAACGCTCAGGCCGTGCGGGAACTCCTGTAGACCGAGACGCCAAGTTCCCTGATTTTCTTGCGCAAAGTGTTGCGGTTGAGACCGAGAAGATCGGCCGCCTTGATCTGGTTGCCGCGTGTCGCCGTCAGGGCGGCGAGGATCAGCGGATATTCCATTTCCGTCAGCACTCGTCCCCGAAGCCTGCAAGTACCAGAGGCAGTTTGATTCAACGCAACGCTTGAACCCGGCATTCATCGTATTCCTAAAAGCAGCTCCATATTCATGGAGGATAATGGCTTAAAGAGGAGATGCAGAATGTCCATGTTCAGACTGCCAACTATCACTCTACTGGCCTTGCTCGGTGCCGTCGGTACCATGGGCATCGCGTCCGCCCAGACGAAAAGTCCAGACTCGGCTCAGTCGGAGGCTAAGCCCGCGGCCGAAGGATCGGAAATGATGCCCGGCATGATGGGCCGCAACATGATGTCATCGGACATGAATGAAGGAATGCGCATGATGGGGCCAATGCGCGGTCATATGATGAAGATCATGTTCGTCATCGCCGATACTGATGGGGACGGCGCAATTTCTTTCGAAGAGTTGACCGCAATCCACAAACGCGTCTTCGACGCGGTCGACGCAAATAATGACGGCAAAGCCACACCTGAAGAAATGCAGGCGTTTATGCAGGACATGTGACCGACGGCTCGGCATTTGCCACCCCATGTGAGCAGCCACCACCAACTCCAGGTGCGCTGCTCCTTCGGGACTAACCTTGCCCGGCGCCGTGCCAAGGCCAGAGAAGCCGGAGCGCCGGCAATTGCGTTACATCAATGCCGAACTGCGGCGAAGGGAGATAGATGATTACAATCGTGGCGGGTCCACGAGAGATGGAGCAGGACATGACGGCACAATATTTTCTCCCGCTATCAACATATCCCGATTCAAGTTCCGGATTGATCATTTCGAACGCTGTAGCGTTTTCCGGGCACTACGGTGCACATCTTCACGCGTGCGCGCTAACGGTGGAGATCCCGCACATCCCCAACGCATGGTCGTCTTTGCTGCTCGATACTCCGAAGATGATCGAGCATGCCGAGACTTTGAGCCGCGATCGCGCCGCGACTCTGGTTGCAGCGGCAACCAACCTCGCAGCGAGCGCCAAGGTTGAATTATCTTGTCGAACGGTCAAAACCACCTTGCCCCGATTGCACGACACGGCAGCCACGGAAGCACGTTTTTTCGATCTGGCTATTCTCGAATGTATCGCGGACGTTCCGGATACTCGCATTGTCGCCGAGGCGGTCATATTCGGCTCCGGCCGGCCAGCCGTCATCTTTCCCAACAAGACCTTTGCGGGCCCAATCGACCATCTGGTCATCGCCTGGGACGGAAGCCGAGCTGCCGCCCGGGCCGTCAACGATGCAAAGCCATTTATTCACAAGGCCAAGCGGGTCTCGGTCCTATCTCTGACCGGCGAAAAGCCGCTGCAGGAGACCAGCGGAGCGCACCTTGCTGAGATCCTGGTTTCGAGCGGCGTCAATGCAAGCGCAACGGTCGCTCGCTTTACCTCGTCATCCATCAGTCTGAGCATTCAGCGGACGGCGCTGGAATTGGGCGCCGATATGCTTGTCATGGGAGGATTTGGACACTCGAGGTTGCGAGATTTCGTCCTGGGCGGAGCAACCGATGGCGTCTTGGAAAAGCCTCTGCTGCCGATCCTCATGTCACATTGAGGGAAACTGTCTGCATAGGCCTGTGACTGCTTTCTGCCCGTTTCCGATTCAGCGCCGTCGGCGAAGCCAAGGTAAAACAGTAACGTGCAAGTTGGCTCTTCGGACGAGGAAGCCTGGACCTTAGCGACCGAAAGCCACCTTGATTCGGATCAATGCAACGGACGCCCGACACGCCTAGCTTTATTGCTCCTCGTCAGGGGCGAAGTTGATAGCAGAACAAGGTGTCGGTCGAACATGAGGCCGACTGGAGAGCGATGATGCAGAAGCAATCCTCCTCGCATATCGAAAAGTACAAGGCGACCCTCGACCAACGTCGGCGCGAGCTAGAAACCCGGCTGCAAGCGATCGAGCGTGATTTCGAGGAGCCTCGGAATCCTGATGATGACGATCGCGCCACAGAGCGAAATAACGATGAAGTCCTGGAAGAACTCGGCGAGGCTGGACAAAAGGAACTCCTGGCCGTCCAGGCAGCGTTGGATCGGATTGAGGCCGGAACTTTTGGCACCTGTGTGAAGTGTGGCAAGCCGATCGGCGAAAGGAGGCTTGACGCCGTCCCCCACACACCTTTCTGTCAGTCTTGCGCTCAGTCGGTTTGAAGCCTGACTGCAAGGTCACCATGCTCATGAAGCGCTATCTCATATCGGGCCAACTCAGTCGGCGCGTACGCCGATGTGATATTCATGAGCGTTATCGCGACCGGGAGGATGCGCGTTCGACGTCCCTCCGCAGCACCGTGCAAGCCCGAACAGGCTCAGGCCGTGCGGGAACTCCTGTACACCGAGACGCCAAGTTCCCTGATCTTCTTGCGCAAAGTGTTGCGGTTGAGACCGAGAAGATCGGCCGCCTTGATCTGGTTCCCGCGCGTCGCCGTCAGTGCGGCGAGGATCAGCGGATATTCCATTTCGGTCAGCACGCGATCATAGAGGCCGGGCGGCGGCAGATTGTCCCCGAAGCCTGCGAAATAGCTGCGCATGTTCTCTTCGACGGCTTGCGCGATCGTCATCGAGCCGCTGCGCATCGGCCCCTTGTCGATCGGGCTGTCGGGCACGTCGGAGCGCAGTTCGGCGTCGATGATCTCGCGGGTGATCACATCCTGCGGGTAAAGCGCCATTAGACGGCGGATGAGATTTTCCAGTTCGCGGACATTGCCCGGCCAGGCATAGGCCTTCATCAGTTCGAGCGCTTCCTGATCGAAACGCTTGGAGCCAAGGCCTTCCTTTTCCGCCTGCTGGATGAAATGGCGTACCAGATCGGGAATGTCCTCGGCGCGGTCGCGCAGCGGCGGCAGGCGCAGCGGCACGACGTTGAGGCGGTAATAGAGATCCTCGCGGAAGAGGCCCTGGTTGATCGCCTGCTTCAGGTCCTTGTTGGTGGCGGCGACGATGCGCACATCGGTGCGGATCGGCGTGCGGCCGCCGACGGTGGTGTATTCGCCCTGCTGCAGGACGCGTAAGAGCCGTGTCTGGGCGTCCATCGGCATGTCGCCGATCTCGTCGAGGAAGAGCGTGCCGCCTTCGGCCTGCTCGAAGCGGCCGGTCGAGCGGGTCTGCGCGCCGGTGAAGGCGCCCTTCTCGTGGCCGAAGAGTTCGGATTCGATCAGGTCGCGCGGGATTGCCGCCATGTTGATCGCGACGAACGGGCCGTTGCGGCGCTTGCCGTAATCATGCAGCGCGCGGGCGACGAGCTCCTTGCCGGTGCCGGATTCACCGGTGATCATCAGCGTCAGGTCCGTCTGCATCAGCCGGGCGAGCACGCGGTAGATTTCCTGCATCGCCGCCGACCGGCCGACGAGCGGCATGCCGTCCTGCATGTCGTCTTCGAGTTTGGCGGGCTTGCGCTTCGGCTCGGCGAGTGCCCGGCCGATGATGCCGATCAGCTCGGTGAGATCGAAGGGCTTCGGCAGATAATCGTAAGCGCCCTTTTCCGAGGCCTTGATGGCGGTCATGAAGGTGTTCTGGGCGCTCATGACGAGGACCGGCAGGTCGGGCCGCGCCTTCTTGATGCGCGGCAGCAGATCGAAGGCGTTTTCGTCGGGCATCACCACATCGGTGACGACCAGATCGCCCTCGCCCGCCGAAATCCAGCGCCAGAGGGTAGCGGCGTTGGAGGTGATGCGGACGTCATAACCGGCGCGGCTCAAAGCCTGGTTGAGCACGGTCCGGATGGCCGCATCATCATCTGCAACGAGGATCGTGGCTGTCATCGAGAAGGTCCTGTCGAGCTTGCTATAGAGACGTCCTCGAGCGAGGCGTCCTTCGACGCCGGCATGAGAACGCGGAATGTCGTGCGGCTGTTCTGGCTGTCGCATTCGATGATGCCGCCATGATCGCCGATGATCTTGGCGACCAGCGCCAGACCGAGGCCGCTGCCGTTCGGCTTGGTGGTGATGAAGGGATCGAAGAGATGCGGCAACAGATCGAGGGGAACGCCGGGGCCGTTGTCGTGGACGCAGAATTCCAGCGGCAGCGAGATCTTTTCACGCGTGCCGGCGACCGAAAGACGGATGCCGGGACGATAGGCCGTCGTCAGCATGATCTCGCCGTCCGACCGATCGCCGACCGCTTCGGCGGCGTTCTTCACCAGATTGAGGAAGACCTGGACGAGCTGGTCGCGATTGGCATAGACGGCCGGCAGCGACGGGTCGTAACTCTCGGTGACCCGGATGTTGCGGGCAAAACCCGCCTTGGCGACCGCCTTCACATGATCGAGCACGGAATGGATGTTGACCGGCATGCGGTCAACAGGGCGTTCGTCGGAAAAGACTTCCATGCGGTCGACCAGCGAGACGATGCGGTCGGTCTCGTCGCAGATCAGCCGGGTCAGCGCCCGATCGTCGTCGACCGCAGACTGTTCGAGCAGCTGGGCGGCGCCGCGTATGCCGGAGAGCGGGTTCTTGATCTCATGCGCCAGCATCGAGGCAAGGCCGGTCACCGAGCGGGCGGCGGCGCGATGGGTCAGCTGCCGGTCGATCTTGTCGGCCATCGACCGTTCCTGGAAGACGATGACGACGGCGCCGGGCTCGCTGAGCACCGGGGCGACATAGAGATCGACGAGCTTGTCCTGGCCGAGGCGGGGCGAACTCAGGTCGACGCGATATTCGTTGACCGGCGCCTTGCGCTCGCGCACCTGGTCGATCAGGGCGAGCAGCGGGCTGCCGAAAGGAATGAAGGTCGAGATGCGGTAACGCGCCAGATGCGAGGCGCTGGCGCCGAAGAAGGCCTCCGCCTCCCAATTGGCGAAAACGACGAAGCCGGATTCGTCGACCATGACGACGGGGTTCTGGATGGCGTTCAGCACGGCCATGGCGACGGTCCCGCCGGCATGATCGGACGGAGATGTCATATCCTTCATCATGCCGCCTCCCGGCTGTCGACAATATTCACAGCCAGCGCATCGTAAAGGCGCGCGGCCACCTCGCGCGGATCGCGCGAGGTCATGATCTCCGCCTTTTCAGCGCCTGACAGATCAGGCGCGAAACGCTGGAGATACCAGCCAAGGTGCTTGCGGGCGTGGCGGATCGCCACCGCTTCGCCGTAGAAATCCAGCATCATCCGGTAATGCTCGACGGCGATATCGGCGATCTCCTGGGATTGCGGTGCGGGCGCACCTGATATGACGCCGGCATGCCACGGCCTGCCCTGGCAGCCCCTGCCGATCATCACGGCATCGGCGCCGGAGCGGCGCAATATTTCCTGCGCGTCAGCTGCGGTTTCGACATCGCCGTTGGCGACCAACGGAATGGCGACCGCTTCGCGGACGGCGCGGATCGCATCCCAATCGGCGCGGCCTTCATAGAATTGCATGCGGGTGCGCCCATGAATGGTCACAAGCTGGATGCCGGCCGCCTCGGCGCGGCGGGCGATATCAGGCGCGTTGATCCAGTTCTCATCCCAGCCAAGGCGCATCTTCAGCGTCACCGGAATGTCGACGGCTTTGACCGTCGCCTCGATGAGGCCGAGTGCGTGATCGGGATCACGCATCAGCGCCGAACCCGAATAACCGCCGATCACCTTCTTTGCCGGACAGCCCATGTTGATGTCGATGATATCGGCGCCGTGATCGGCGGCGATCTTGGCCGCCTCCGCCATCCAGTGCGCCTCTCGCCCGGCAAGCTGCACCATATGCGGCCGGAAGCCCGCAGCAGTGAGCCGCGACCAGGATTCAGCCGTGTCGTTGACCAGTTCGCGGCTCGCCACCATCTCGGTGACGACGAGGCCGGCGCCGAAGCGCCATGCAAGCTCGCGGAAGGGCATATCCGTGACGCCGGACATCGGCGCCAGCACAACGCGGTTCCGCACGGACACGGGTCCGATTTGGAAAGGCGCTGCGAGGTCCTGGGAAAACAAATGATTATCTTTCGGGCACACAATAGAACTGCATTATTTTTAGCCACTATTCCCTGTCTTGCCAAGGGGGCTGAGACAGGAATTGATATTTTTCGGGCAGATGCTGGAAAAGGCCAAAGCAAGACGTTAGAGCACTCGGGTCAATTCCGCATATTTTAGGGGATTTATGCTGCAAATGCCTTCTAAGCAACCGATATCGGCTGGAATTGTCATCGTTGCCGCCGGCCGCGGCGAGCGCGCAGGATCATCCAAGGAGGGCCCCAAGCAATATCGCATGATCGGCGGCAAGCCGGTTATCGTGCATACGCTTGAAAACTTCATGACATGGGAAGCCGCAACCGAGATCGTCGTCGTCATCCATCCCGATGACGAGGCGCTGTTTGCGAGAGCCTTCCGCCACATCATCTCGGCAACGCCGATCAAAACGGTGCATGGGGGTGCGACCCGGCAGCAATCCGTGCTTGCCGGCCTCAGACACCTCAAGGACAAGCACATCAGTCATGTCCTGATCCACGATGCCGTGCGGCCGTTCTTCGATCATGTGCTTCTAGACCGCATCGCCGAGAGCCTTGACGCCGGCGCACAGGCGGTCCTGCCGGCGATCCCGGTCACCGATACGCTGAAACGCGCCGACAGCGCCGGCACCGTGCTGACGACGATTTCACGCGAGCATCTTTACGCGGCGCAAACGCCGCAATCCTTCGCCTTCGAAACGATCCTCGAGGCGCATGAGAAGGCGGCCGCAAGCGGACGAAGCGATTTCACCGACGATGCCTCGATCGCCGAATGGCTGGGCATTCCGGTGACGATCGTCGAGGGCACGGCCGACAACGTCAAGCTGACGGTCAAGAACGATATCGCCATGGCCGACGACAAGCTGTTGGCTTCGTTGCTTCCGGACGTGCGCACAGGCAATGGCTACGACGTGCACCAGCTCGTCGCGGGCGATGGCGTGACGCTCTGCGGCGTGTTCATTGCGCATGACCAGAAACTGAAAGGCCACTCGGATGCCGACGTCGCGCTGCATGCGCTGACGGACGCGCTGCTTGCCACCTGCGGCGCCGGCGACATCGGCGATCATTTCCCGCCGTCCGACCCGCAATGGAAGGGGGCGGCCTCGCGGATCTTCATCGAACATGCCGCCCGGATCGTGCGCGAGCGCGGCGGCACGATCATGAATGCCGACGTCTCGCTGATCGCCGAGGCGCCGAAGGTCGGACCGCATCGCGACGCCATGCGGGCGAAACTGTCGAATTATCTCGGCATCGATATCGAGCGTTGCTCGGTCAAGGCGACGACCAACGAGACGATCGGCTTCGTCGGCCGGCGCGAAGGCATCGCGGCGATCGCGACTGCCACCGTCGTCTATCGCGGGAGGAAATGATGAACCTTTTTCCTCAGGATATTATTTCGACGGCCGAGGCGATCATCCGCGACTTCACGGCTGCAGGGCTGATGGTCTCGACCGCCGAATCCTGTACCGGCGGGCTGATCGCCGGGGCGCTGACGGAGATTTCGGGTTCGTCCGCCGTCGTCGACCGCGGCTTCGTCACCTATACGAATAGTGCAAAGATCGAGATGCTCGGCGTGCAGGCGGAAACCTTGCTGCGTTTCGGCGCGGTCTCCGAGGAAACGGCGCGGCAGATGGTACATGGCGCGCTCTTCCGCTCACGCGCCGACATCGCCGTTGCCGTCACCGGCATCGCCGGTCCAGGCGGCGGAGCGGCGGAAAAGCCGGTCGGCCTCGTGCATCTCGCCGCCAAATCGCGCGACGGCTTGCTCATCCATCGGAAAATGCTCTATGGCGATATCGGACGCAGGGACGTCCGCCTGGCGACGATCAGGACGGCACTGGAGATGGTGCGCGCGCTCCATCCGGCCTGACACCGGTTCGCTCATCGGGCTGGCGTGTAGATCCGGTTTGCGCGTGTCTCGAAGGCTTCGGTGAACATGCGGAAGGCGCGGTCGAACATCGAACCCATCAGCGCGCCCAAGATGCGGCTCTTGAACTCGTAATCGATGAAGAAATCGACGGTGCAGCCGCCGGATGGCGTCTCGGCAAAGTGCCAGCGATTGTCGAGATATTTGAACGGGCCGTCGATGTATTTGACCTCGATGGCATGCTCGGCCCGATTCAGCAGCACCTGCGTGGTGAATGTCTCGCGGATCGCCTTATAGCCGACCGTCATGTCGGCGACGAGCAGGATCTTGCCTTCGCGCTCCTTGCGGCTCCTGATGGCCAAGGCTTCGCAGAGCGGCAGAAATTCCGGATAACGCTCGACATCGGCGACGAGATCGAACATCTGCTCGGGCGTGTGCGGGACGGGACGGTGCGTTTCGAATTGCGGCATAAGCGGCAATTAATCGGGCGGGCCGAGAAGATCAAGAAGCTCGCGCATCTGGCGGCGGGATTTTAGCTGAAGAACCGGCACGTCAGGGCCATGCGCGGCGATGCCGGCGACGAGGCGCGGCGCGAATTTCTCCTCGAAGGTCCAGATGAATCGGAGGAATTCCAAATCGACCTTCTCGATACAGCCCGGCGCCATTTCGGGGCGAGTGCGGCCGATCCATTTCGCCCACCGGCTGATTGCGCCCCAGATGCAGACAAGCCGCGGCATGCGGACCCAGACGACGAAATCGGTGCGCGGCAACCGAATGTCCAAGGAAGACGGGTTCGTGCCGTCCATGATCCAACGTTCTTCGAGGATCCGGCTGGTGATGATCATTCTCTGCTCGACCATGTCGCGCGTGACCCAGCCGGGAAGCCAGTATACGTCGCGGTCGAGCGAAATGTAGGAAAGCCCGAAGCGCCTGGCGATCTTCAGCGACAGCGTCGATTTGCCGCCGCCCGAGCAACCGATGACGAGGATGCGGCGGGCTGTCCGGATATGCTTTGCCGCCTGTTCGAGATCGGTGATTTGCTGACGCGGCGGCAGGTCTACTTTCTGATCCATCATGCAACTCCCTCGAGCCAGACGTGCGCTTCGCCGGCATGCTCTCAAGCGCCAAGAGCGGCGAACCGGCTAGCCGCTTTGCGCGATCTTAAAATGACGGTGGATTCGACAAGCCCGTGATCGCGAAGTGCTGCCTCGATCAGAGGCGCGGCATCCCGCTCGAAATTCCAGATATAGGCAAGCGCGTCCAGCGAGAAGCGTTCGGGGCAGCCGGCAGGCAGTTCGGGACGGTTGCGCCCAAAATAACGGAATGTTCTTGAGACCGCGCCGTACAGGCGCGCATATCTGGACAGCCGAAGCCAAATGACGGCGTCGGCGCGCGGCAAACGAAGATGGAAGGAGCTCAGCCCGGTTCCATCCATGATCCAGCGTTCTTCCGCCACCGCCCTGGCGATCAGGCGGTCGATCTCGTCGCGCGGTCTCTTTCTCCAGCCCGGTTGCCAGTAGAAGTCGCGGTCCATGGAGATGTAGTCAAGGTCGAGCGCTCGCGAAAGCCGCTTTGCGAGCGTGCTCTTGCCGCTGCCGGGGCAGCCGATAACCAGGATACGGTCGGCTTCGATCAGCGGCGATTTCAATCCGGAGGTGATGTTCATCGTCGGCCTCCCAAAGAAAAACCGCGGCGAAAATCGCCGCGGTTCAATCAAAAAGCAAGTACCAGATGTTACTCGGCGGCGATCAACAGCTTCTTCTCGCGCGCCGCCCGCAGCCGAGCAAAGTCGTCGCCGGCATGGTGGGACGAGCGCGTCAACGGGCTGGAGGCGACCATCAGGAAGCCCTTGCTGTAGGCGACGGTCTCATAAGACTTGAACTCGTCGGGGGTGACGAAACTTTCGACCTTATGGTGCTTGCGCGTCGGCTGCAGGTATTGGCCGATCGTCAGGAAGTCGACATCGGCTGTGCGCAGATCGTCCATCAGCTGCAGCACTTCGTTTCGCTCTTCGCCAAGACCGACCATGATGCCCGATTTCGTGAACATCGTCGGATCGAGTTCCTTCACCCGCTGCAGCAGGCGAACGGAATGGAAGTAGCGGGCGCCGGGGCGAACCGTCAGATAGTTGCCGGGCACCGTTTCCATATTGTGGTTGAAGACGTCCGGCTTGGCGGCGACGACGCGTTCCAGCGCACCCGGCTTCTTCAGGAAGTCGGGCGTCAGGATCTCGATCGTCGTCATCGGCGAGGCGGCACGGATTGCCCAGATCACCTTTTCGAAGTGCGCGGCGCCGCCGTCCTCCAGGTCGTCACGGTCGACCGAGGTAATGACGACGTGGCTGAGGCCCATCTCCTTGACCGCCTTGGCGACATTCTCCGGCTCGGCCATGTCGAGCGCATTCGGCTTGCCGGTGGCGACATTGCAGAAGGCGCAGGCGCGGGTACAGATCTCGCCCATGATCATGAAGGTCGCGTGCTTCTTGTCCCAGCACTCGCCGATATTCGGGCAGCCGGCCTCCTCGCAGACGGTGACGAGCTTGTGCTCCTTCACGATCGCACGGGTCTCGGCATAACCCTTGGAGGTCGGCGCCTTGACGCGAATCCAGTCCGGCTTGCGCATGACTTCCGTGTCCGGCCGATGCGCCTTCTCCGGATGCCGCACGCGCTTGGCGTCGGGATTGATCGTATCGAGGATGGTCACCATTGCAGTTTCAGCTTTCTACCGCCCCTATGCGGCAAATCTCATTCGGATCTAGCGCCGCACCAGCCGCGCAAGGAATATCAACAAGCAGGCGCCGAGGAAACCCGTAACGAAATAGCCGAGTCGCCCGCCGACCACCTCGAGATGAAACTGCGCGAGGATGGCGCTTGCGACGACCGAGCCGACGATGCCGAGCACGATGTTCAGGAAAATCCCGTATCGCGCTTCCATCAGCTTGCCGGCGAGCCAGCCCGCAAGTCCGCCGATGATGATTGCCGAAATCCAGCCGACGCCTTCCATGTCTTGCCCCTACCCCTCAGTTGACCCTCAAGCGACCGCTCTCGCGATCAGAACCACGATGATGGCGCCGACAGTAGCGTGGATGATCTGCACCACCAGCGCATTTTCAATGCCCAGCGAAATGCCGAGCGCGCTGAACAGATAGCCGCCGACGAAGGCGCCGATGATGCCGCTCAGCAGGCATCTTATCAGCCCGCCGCCACCGACGACCAGGCTTGCAAGGAAGCCTGCAACCAGGCCGATCAGCAAAAACACCAGCAACGCCTGCGTCTCCATAGACATGATGATTTCCTTTCGTTTTTTCCACCCCAGCGGAGTGGCTTTCCACTCCGGGGGGATGGCTTTGCCACCCCGGGATAGAGGGCGGCATTGGAAAGTATCAAGCGTTCAGGACGCGGCCGTACGCATCGAGCACCGCTTCCTTCATCGTTTCGGACACAGTCGGATGCGGGAAGATCGTGTGCATCAGCTCTTCCTCGGTCGTTTCGAGATTCATCGCAACGACGAAGCCCTGGATGAGCTCGGTGACTTCGGCGCCGACCATATGGGCGCCGAGCAGTTCGCCGGTCTTTTTGTCGAAGATCACCTTCACCATGCCCTGGTCTTCGCCGAGCGCGATCGCCTTGCCGTTCGCCGCGAAGGAGAAGCGGCCGACGCGGATGTCGCGGCCCTGCTCCTTGGCCTTGGCTTCGGTGATGCCGACGGAAGCGACCTGCGGATTGCAATAGGTGCAGCCCGGGACCTTGCCCTTGTCTGTGGGATGGACATTCGGCAGGCCGGCGATCTTTTCGACGCAGACGACGCCCTCATGTTCTGCCTTGTGCGCCAGCATCGGTGGGCCGGCGACATCGCCGATCGCATAGATGCCGGCGATATTGGTCTTGCCGTAGCCGTCGATGACGACGCAGCCGCGGTCGGTCTTGACGCCGAGCGCCTCGATGCCGAGATTTTCTATGTTGCCCTGAACGCCGATGGCCGAAATCAGCCGGTCGGCGGTGATCTGCTGCACCTTGCCATCGGCCGTCTCGACATGAGCGGTAACGCTGTTCGTGGCCTTGTCGACCTTGGTGACCTTGGCGCTGGTGAAGATCTTGAGGCCGCGCTTTTCAAGCTGCTTGCGGGCGATCGCCGTTATCTCGGCATCCTCGACCGGCATGATGGTCGGCATGACTTCGACGACCGTGACGTCGACACCCATCGAGCGATAGAAGCTGGCGAATTCGATGCCGATCGCGCCCGAGCCCATGACGATCAGCGATTTCGGCAAAACATCCGGCTTCAGCGCCTCGAAATAGGTCCAGATCAGCTTGCCATCCGGCTCGATACCGGGCAACGCGCGCGGACGGGCGCCGGTGGCGATGATGATATGCTTGGCGGAATAGGTGCCCTCGCCGCTCTTGACGTTCTTCGGCAGCGGATGCTGCGGCTCGACGACCGGCTTCGACGGCTTGCCGACGACGATCTCGCCGGGCTGAGCTCCAGTCGAAGCCTTGGTGATCTTCGCTTCGCCCCAAATGATGTCGATCTTGTTCTTCTTCATCAGGAAGCCGACGCCGGCATTCAGACGGGCGGAGACGGCACGCGAGCGGCCGACGACGGCCTTGGCATCCGGCTTGACCGTGCCTTCGAGAACGAGGCCGTAATCCTTGAAGTGATTGGCGTGGTCGAGCACCTCGGCCGAGCGCAGCAGCGCCTTTGTCGGGATGCAGCCCCAGTTCAGGCAAATGCCGCCCATATGCTCGCGCTCGACGATTGCGGTCTTGAGGCCGAGCTGGCTGGCGCGGATGGCAGCGACATAGCCGCCGGGACCCGAACCGATGATGATGACGTCGTAGGATTCAGCCATGTGTTTCCTGCCTTTGTTACGCTGCGCTGCGGGTCATGAGCACCCACGCATGTCTCTTGCTGTTTTCGAAGAGCGGCACGGCATCGGCGCGCGCAGCCTCCAGGAATCCGTTTCTTCCATAAAGCGACAAAGCCGCTTCGTTATCACTTGCGGTAATGAGACTGACCGGGCGGCGATCGGCCCTTTCGATCTGATCATCCAGCAGCCTGCGTCCGATGCCGATGCCGCGCAGGTGGCGATAGACGCCGAGACTGCCGATGAACCAGCTTCCGGCCACCGTCTTCTGCAAGGCAAGCATCGGTGCGGTCGCCGGAATCGTCGCCTCGATATCACCTATCCCCTCACCCAGCGCATGGCCGATCGCCACACCAGCGATCTCGCCATAGGCCTCGGCAATGACGGCATCCCGCCAGCCGCCGACAGCTTCCTCCTCGCCCATCTTCAGCCGGCCCAGCTCCAGCGGCGTGTCGCTCACGCCGTTTTCCACGCCGGCAAACCAAAGCCAGGAGGCAAAACCGCGCGATGCGATATCCGCCAGAATCGCCAGCTCCGAGGCATCCCGTCGTGAGGCCTGCCGGAGGGCGATGAAGGAGGTCATGCTTAGATCCCCAGCATCATCCGCACGATCGATTCCAGCCCGCGTCCGAGCGCACGCGTATTCTCCGCATCGAGGTGAATGCCGTCGATCGGTGTGGTCTTGGCGACGGAATTGCCGTCTAAGAAGCCGCAACCGAGTTCGTCGGCAAGATCACGATAAAGCGTTGCGAGTTTTGCCGATTCCTCGATGCCGCCGGGAAACGACGCGGCGAAAGGCACATTGCCCGTCGCGCGGATCGCCGGCGGCGCCACGATCAGAATCTCCGGCCCATCGAATTCGAAGGGCCAGGCATGATTGCGGATCAGCCGCACGAGCCGGCTGATGCCCTGGCATGCGGCAAAGGCCGAGCCCGCCACGACCGGCTTCATGTCATTGGTGCCAAGTAGAAGGACAACGAGGTCGAGCGGCGCATGCGTCTGCAGGATCGTCGGCAGGATGCGCGCACCGTTGCGGTCGCAATCGGCGAGATGGTCGTCGAAAGCGGTGGTGCGCCCGTTCAAGCCTTCGGCGATGATACGCGCGTCACCGCCGAGCGCTGCCTGAAGCACGCTCGGCCAGCGATTCTTGTAATCATGACGGCCGATCGTCTCAGCGTCATAACCCCAGGTCAGCGAGTCACCATAGCAAAGAACGGTCTTGGTCATTTCCGCCTCGTACCGCTATCAGACAAGCATGCCCATCGGGTTTTCGATGTAGCCCTTGAAGGCCTGGAGCAGTTCGGCGCCGAGCGCGCCATCGACGCAGCGATGGTCGGTCGAGAGCGTGACGGACATCACGGTGGCAATCGCCATTTCGCCCTTCTTGACGACAACCCGCTGTTCGCCGGCGCCGACCGCGAGGATCGTCGCATGCGGCGGGTTGATGACGGCTGAAAACACCCTGACGCCCATCATGCCCATGTTCGAGACCGAGCTGGTGCCGCCCTGATATTCCTCGGGCTTCAACTTGCGGTCCTTGGCCCGCTTGCCGAGATCGCGCATCTCGTTGGAGATCACCGACAGCGTCTTTTGCTCGGCCTTGCGGATGATCGGGGTAATCAGGCCGCCGGGGATCGAGACCGCGACGCCGACATCGGCATGCTTGTGCTTGACCATGTTGTTGTCGGTCCAGGAGACGTTGGCATCCGGAACGTCGCGCAGCGACAGCGCCATGGCCTTGATGACCATGTCGTTGACGGAGAGCTTGTAGGCCGGAGCGCCGCCATCCTTGCGCGGGGCCGCATCGTTCAACTGGGCGCGCAGCGCCAGCAGCGCATCGAGCTCGCAATCGACGCTGACGTAGAAATGCGGGATCGTCTGCTTGGATTCGACCAGGCGCTTGGCAATCGTCTTGCGCATGCCGTCATGCGGCACGAGCTCGTAGGAGCCCGGTTCGAAGAGCTTGAGCACGGCCTCCTCGGAAGCGCCCTTCGGTGCAGCAGCAGCGGCCGGCGCCGGCGCGGCGGCCTGCGGGGTGGCAGCGGGTGCAGGCGCAGCGGCAGCCTTGGCGCCACCACCGGCAACGGCGGCCTCGATGTCGCTCTTGACGACGCGACCGTGCGGGCCGGAGCCGGCGACAGCCGAAAGGTCGATACCGGCTTCCTTGGCCAGACGGCGGGCAAGCGGCGAAGAGAAGGTGCGGTTGCCATCAGCCGAAACCGATGCGGGTACAGCGGCGGGTGCTGGTGCTGCAGCCGGAGCGGACTGGGCCGGAGCCGGCGCGGCCTCGGCCTTCGGCGCGGCCGCGCCGTCTGCCTTCGGCGCAGGTGCGGCGGAACCCGCACCAGTTGCGGCAGCAGCGACATCCTCGCCATCGGCGGCGAGAACCGCGATCAGCGCATTGACCTTGACGCCTTCGGTGCCGGCGGCAACGACCAGCTTGGCGACCGTGCCTTCATCGACGGCTTCGACTTCCATCGTCGCCTTGTCGGTCTCGATCTCGGCGATCACATCGCCAGACTTGACCTTGTCGCCTTCCTTGACCAGCCATTTCGAAAGGTTGCCTTCCTCCATGGTCGGAGAGAGGGCGGGCATCGTGATATTGATCGGCATCGAAACACCCTCCCCTTATTTGTAGCAAACAGCCTTCACCGCATCGACCACTTCGCCGACGTTCGGAAGGGCGAGCTTTTCGAGATTGGCGGCGTAAGGCATCGGAACGTCCTTGCCTGCGATCGTCAGGATCGGCGCATCGAGATAGTCGAAGGCCTGCTGCATGACGCGGGTGGCGATTTCGGTGCCGACGGAGGACTGCGGATAACCTTCCTCGACGGTGACGAGACGGCCGGTTTTCTTCACCGATTCGATCACGGTCGGCAGGTCCATCGGGCGGATGGTGCGAAGGTCGATCAGTTCGACGTCGATGCCGAGCTTCTCGAGTTCGGCGACAGCCTTGGTGGCATAGCTCATGCCGATGCCGAAGGAGACGACGGTGACGTCCTTGCCCGGACGATGGATGCGCGCCTTGCCGATCGGCAGAACGAAATTGTCGAGCTTCGGCACATCGAAATGCTGGCCGTAGAGAATTTCGTTTTCCAGGAAGATGACCGGGTTCGGATCGCGAATCGCAGCCTTCAGCAGGCCCTTGGCGTCGGATGCCGTATAGGGCATGACGACCTTCAGGCCAGGAATGGCGCTGTACCAGGCTGCATAATCCTGGCTGTGCTGGGCGCCGACGCGGGCCGCTGCACCATTCGGGCCGCGGAAAACGATCGGAGCGCCCATCTGGCCGCCGGACATATAGAGCGTCTTGGCAGCGGAGTTGATGATCTGGTCGATCGCCTGCATGGCGAAGTTGAAGGTCATGAATTCGACGATCGGGCGAAGGCCGGCCATGGCTGCACCGACGCCGACGCCGGCAAAGCCATGCTCGGTGATCGGCGTATCGACGACGCGGCGGGCGCCGAATTCCTGCAGCAGCCCCTGCGTGACCTTGTAGGCGCCCTGGTATTCGGCGACCTCTTCGCCCATGACGAAGACGTTTTCGTCGGCGCGCATTTCCTCGGCCATGGCGTCGCGGAGCGCTTCGCGCACGGTCGTCGACACCATTTCGGTGCCGGCCGGGATTTCGGGGTCGTTCTGCACCTGGGCTTTCGGCTCGGCCGGAACGGGTGCGGATGCCGGAGTTGCGGCAGCCGGCTTTTCCTCCAGCGCTGCCTGCGGTACAGCAGCCGGCGCTGCTGCCGGAGCGGACGCAGACATGTCGGATGCGGATTCGCCGTCCTGCAGGAGAACAGCGATCTTGGCGTTCACCTTGACTCCTTCGGTTCCGGCAGGAACCAGAAGCTTGCCGATGACGCCTTCGTCGACGGCTTCGACTTCCATCGTCGCCTTGTCGGTTTCGATTTCGGCGATCACGTCGCCAGAAGTGACCTTGTCACCTTCCTGCTTCAGCCATTTGGACAGCGTGCCTTCTTCCATCGTCGGAGAGAGGGCGGGCATGAGGATATCGATAGGCATGGGTTCCCTCCCCGATTACAGCAGAATGTCGGTATAGAGCTCGGATACATCCGGCTCCGGATCGGCCTGGGCGAAGTCGGCACTATCGGCGACAATGTCGCGAACATCCTTGTCGATCGCCTTCAGATCGTCTTCGGAAGCCCAGCCCTTTTCGATAAGGCGTGCCTTCACCTGTTCGATCGGATCATGCTCGGAGCGCATCTTCTGCACTTCGTCCTTGGAGCGATACTTCGCCGGGTCGGACATCGAATGACCACGATAACGATAGGTCAGCATTTCGAGAATGATCGGGCCCTTGCCGGAACGGCAATGTTCGAGCGCCTCGTCGGCCGCCGCCTTGACGGCGCGGACGTCCATGCCATCGACCTGAATGCCGGGGATGCCGAAGCCGGATCCGCGCAGCGAGTAATTCGACTGAGCGGTGGCGCGGGCGGTCGAGGTGCCCATGGCGTAACGGTTATTTTCGACGATATAGACGATCGGCAGCTTCCAGAGAGCCGCCATGTTGAAGCTCTCGTAGACCTGGCCCTGGTTGGCAGCGCCGTCGCCGAAATAGGCGATGGAGACATTGTCATTGCCGCGGTAGCGGTTTGCAAAGGCAAGACCCGTTCCGAGCGAGACCTGGGCGCCGACGATGCCGTGACCGCCGTAGAAATGCTTCTCTTTCGAGAACATGTGCATCGAACCGCCCTTGCCGTGGGAATAGCCGCTGCGACGCCCGGTCAGTTCCGCCATGACGCCGCGCGCTTCCATGCCGGTTGCCAGCATATGGCCGTGGTCACGATAGGCGGTGATGACCTGGTCGCCTTCCTTTTGCGCCATCTGCATGCCGACGACGACAGCTTCCTGACCGATGTAGAGGTGACAAAAGCCGCCGATGAAGCCCATGCCGTAAAGCTGACCGGCCTTCTCCTCGAAGCGGCGGATCAGCAGCATCTCGCGATAGGCCTTGAGCTCCTCATCGCGATCGAAGTCGGCTACCGGGCCTCCATTCGATGCTTTGGCTGCCGGTTTTGCTGCAGTTTTGCGGCTGGAAACGGTCGCGGTCTTTCGCGGCGCCATTCAACCCTCCCTATGGGTTTGTCGGTTCTTGGTGGCGCGTACCATAGGGAAGAAATATGACCACAGCAATGCCATAAATGCATGGCTCGTATTCGACGCTAAATTATTGGAAAAGCAGTGAAAATTACAATTAACCTGCTTCCGGTTAATTGGAATAATGGTTGAATACGACGATCTCGTCCGCACGCGACATGTTAAGCTGATAACGCGCTTTTTCGTCCAACATGTCCTTGTCGAGCGAGCCGTCACTCAAGAGCGCGACCTGGTTTTCCAGATGTTCGCGCTTCGCCTTCAAGACCGCAAGCTCTTTTTCACGGGCGACACGCTGACGCTCGAACGTCTCCGTCGCGCGCAGGCCGTAATCGCCATGAATGCAATGATAACCGAAATAGGAGAGGAAGGCGACCGTCATGGCCGGAATGACGAAACGACCGATCTTTCTCTTCTTATGATGCTTTGTCCACATACACGCATGCTCTTGAACGCATTACCAATTCGTTCAATCTAGCGCGCAGAGATTAACCGTTCGTTGACTCTAAAAAATGGGCAAGAAAAAACCCGCGCCGGGAAGACGCGGGTCGAGCCGTTGAAAATCAGATCCGATCAGCCGCGAATGATCGAGCGGCCGGCATACTGGGCCTGGGGGCCGAGGCCTTCTTCGATGCGGATCAGCTGGTTGTACTTGGCAAGACGGTCGGAGCGCGACAGCGAGCCGGTCTTGATCTGGCCGCAGTTGGTGGCGACCGCGAGATCGGCGATGGTCGAATCTTCGGTCTCGCCGGAGCGGTGGGACATGACGGCAGTATAGGCCGCCTTGTGCGCCGTGTTGACAGCATCGAGCGTTTCCGTCAGCGAGCCGATCTGGTTGACCTTGACGAGGATCGAGTTGGCGACGCCCATGCGGATGCCGTCGCGAAGACGGGCGGAGTTGGTGACGAAGAGATCGTCGCCGACGAGCTGGGTCTTCTTGCCGGTCAGGTCGGTCAGCGTCTTCCAGCCGTCCCAGTCGTCTTCGGCCATGCCGTCCTCGATCGAGATTATCGGATAGTTGGCGGCGAGTTCGGCCAGATATTCGGCCATGGCGCCCGATTCCAGCGTGCGGCCTTCACCTTCGAGAACGTATTTGCCGTCCTTGAAGAATTCGGTCGAGGCGCAGTCGAGGCCGAGGCACATGTCATCGCCAGGCTTGTAGCCGGCTTTCTCGATCGACTTCATGATGAAGTCGAGGGCCTCAGGCGCGCTCTTCAGGCCGGGTGCGAAACCGCCTTCATCGCCGACATTGGTGTTGTGGCCCTGGCTAGCAAGTTCCTTGCGTAGCGTATGGAAGACTTCCGAACCCATGCGTACGGCTTCGGCGATCGAATCGGCGCCGACCGGCAGGATCATGAATTCCTGGAAATCGATCGGATTGTCGGCATGGGCACCACCATTGATGATATTCATCATCGGCACCGGCAGCAGGCTGGCGGAGGCGCCGCCGACATAACGATAGAGCGGCAGGCCGGACGCCTGGGCAGCAGCCTTGGCGACGGCGAGCGACACGCCGAGGATGGCGTTGGCGCCGAGGCGCGACTTGTTCGGCGTGCCGTCCAGCTCGATCATGATGTTGTCGATCTGGATCTGGTTTTCGGCGTCGATGCCGCCGATCGCGTCGAAGATCTCGGTGTTGGCGGCTTCGACCGCCTTTTCGACGCCCTTGCCCAGATAGCGCTTGCCGCCGTCACGCAGTTCGACCGCCTCATGCGCGCCCGTCGAGGCGCCTGAGGGAACGGCCGCGCGGCCCATGCTGCCATCTTCGAGATAGACATCGACTTCGACGGTGGGGTTGCCACGGCTATCGAGAATCTCGCGGGCGATGATATCGGTGATTGCAGTCATGGGTTCTTCCTGCTCGGTGGATGATAAGTCGGTTCGAAACCTGTCTTAGTCGAAGGCGTGCAAATTACAATGCTGCAGTTTCCAGCCTTCGAACCGCGTTTGGATCTCGCCTAAAGCGCGTCGCGATCTTTCAGATTCGCTTGCCACGCTTTAGGTCTTTGGCTTTCCGCATGTCGTTGTCGCAAAACCGCTGCACACTTTTGCGCGACATGCCTATAGCACGATCATGTCAGGCTGTTGAACGTCAAGCCTTGGCGACCGCATCGAAGGCGAGCAGCTTTTCAAGCAGCCGCGGCATGTCCTTGAGATAGACCATGTTCGGGCCGTCGGAAGGTGCGTTATCGGGGTCCTGATGGGTTTCGACGAAGACACCGGCAATACCGGCAGCCACTGCGGCGCGCGCCAGCGTTTCCACGAATTCCCGCTGACCGCCGGAGGATTCGCCCTGCCCGCCCGGCTGCGCCACGGAATGGGTCGCATCGAAGATAACGGGTGCACCCATCGCCGCCATGATCGGTAGCGAACGCATGTCGGAGACCAGCGTATTGTAACCGAATGAGGCGCCGCGCTCGCACAGCAGCACGTTCGGATTGCCGCTGGCATTGAGCTTCTTCAGAACGTTCTTCATATCCCAGGGGGCGAGGAACTGGCCTTTCTTGACATTGACGACGCGGCCGGTCTTGGCGGCGGCGATGAGAAGGTCGGTCTGGCGGCAGAGGAAGGCCGGGATCTGAAGGACATCGACCACCCTTGCCACCTCCGCGCATTGCTCGGCAGTATGAACGTCGGTCAGGACGGGAAAGCCGAATTCCTTCTTGAGGTCGGCAAAGACTTCCATGCCCTTTTCGATCCCGATACCGCGTTCGGCCGAGAGCGAGGTGCGGTTCGCCTTGTCGAAGGAGCTCTTGTAGACGAGGCCGATGCCTAGCTTTCCGCAAAGCTCTTTCAGCGTGCCGGCAACCATGAAGGCGTGGTCGCGGCTCTCCATCTGGCAGGGACCGGCAATCAGCGATAGACGGCCGGTATTGGAAAAGGTGACCTGGCCTTGGCCTTCGCCGATCCTGACTTCGGAATTCGTATCAGTGCTCATCGTGTTTCCTCGAAGGCGAAGAGCGTGCCCTGCCCGGGCGCGGGCTTCACCAGAATGCGATTGTTCTTGCGCGTGTATGTCACCCCGTTAGCAGCCAAATGCGCTTCTGTCACGGCAAGATCGGCGACAGCAAAGAGGATTGCCCGGCCGCGCAGGCCGCGATCTGCGGATGAGACGGCGACGTCGAAATATGCCTCCAGCCCTTCCGGCGTCATCAGGCTGATTTTCGCATTCGATGCCGCAATATCGACGCCGAAACCGGTTTTCTCGACTGCCGATTGCGCCACGGCAAGGCTGACGAAAGCAGCGAAGGCGGCCGGCTCTGGCGTGCAAAGCGCGATCTCAACTATGCCGGTGACGCCATTGGCATGCGTCTCCAGCGCCGCGCGGTCGGCCGGTAGCGGATTGACGCGCTCGACGGTGAAAAACAGGAGATCAGGCGCGCGCAGGTCGCCGGCGAAAGCCAGCTTAAAGCCGGCAATCGTCTCGGAACCGTCCGGCATCGTCATCGGCCGGGTGAACTGCAGCATCTCGCCAGCGCTCGATCCGCTGCCGACGAAATCCTGATGATCGATGCCGGCATCCTTGCTGCCGAAAGCCAGCCCCGAGAGCCCCTCCTCGCCACAGCGGAAACGGAAGGCCTGGTTGCGGGCAGTGAAGACATTACCTTGGCGCGCAGATGCGTTGCTCTCCTCGACGTTCGCAATCCCGAGCGGCTCCAGATAGGTCTTGTCGGCAAAAAAGACGCAGGCATTCTCCGTTCCGAAGGGATGGCACGCATCGGCGGCAACGGTGAAGCCGAGCTTGCCGAGCCTCTCGCGCGCCAGATCGATGTTGACGACCGGCAGCACGACATGATCCAGCGGGTGCGGTTTGGCGGAATGCGCGTTCATGATATCCCTCCTGGAAACGGCAAGAGATGTGCGATGGCGCGTCCCTCAATGCAAGACTTCTGTGCCAATCCGGCGAATGAAAATAAAAATCTCAACGAGTTGGCGCCAAGTTTTACGGAAATTTAGCTACTTGCGGAACACATATGGAACATATAGTGTCTGTTCTGGATTTGTTTCAATCACGAGGTCACAACGTCGATGCTCACGCGCAAACAACAGGAGCTTCTCCTTTTCATTCATGAGCGCATGAAGGAATCCGGCGTTCCGCCATCTTTCGACGAAATGAAGGATGCCCTGGACCTCGCCTCCAAGTCCGGGATTCATCGCTTGATTACTGCGCTTGAGGAGCGAGGCTTCATTCGCCGCCTACCGAACCGCGCCCGCGCGATCGAGGTCATCAAGCTTCCGGAGGCCTACAGCCCCAGCATTCAGCCCCGGCGCGGCTTTTCGCCGAGCGTCATCGAGGGTAGCCTTGGCAAACTGCAGCCGGTCGCCACTCCTGCTCCCGCAAAACCCGTCGCCGACAACGGCAACTCGGTCTCGGTGCCGGTCATGGGCCGAATCGCTGCCGGTGTGCCGATCTCGGCGATCCAGAACAACACCCATGACATCGTCGTTCCGGCCGACATGCTCGGTTCCGGTGAACATTATGCGCTGGAGGTCAAGGGCGATTCGATGATCGACGCCGGCATCTTCGATGGCGACACCGTGATCATCCGCAACGGCAGCACCGCAAGTCCCGGCGACATCGTCGTTGCTCTGGTCGACGACGAAGAAGCGACACTCAAGCGCTTCCGCCGCAAGGGCGCCTCGATCGCGCTGGAAGCTGCCAACCCGGCTTACGAGACCCGGATTTTCGGGCCGGACCGCGTCAAGGTTCAGGGCAAGCTCGTCGGTCTCATTCGCCGCTATCACTGACATTGGCCAGGCCGGATTCGGTAAAACTGTTGCTGCGCCAGTCATAGGCGCGATGGCGCATCCATGGCCGCGACAATGAATCGAAGGCGGTTGCCACCTCCGGGCCGGCGTCCGTGAAGCGCAACTCGACGGATCCGGTCCTGCGCAGCGTCTCGCCGGTGAAGAGCGTTGCACCTGAGCGGCAGTTGTTGAAGCGAAGGCGCACGGACGTCACGACGATATCGGCCGCGTCGCATGCCGGGCCGAGATAGGCGGCATTGTCGATGACGGTTACCACCTGACCATTGCCAAGCCTTGATGTGCACCAGGCCTTCTTGACGCAGGAAAAGCGGTTTGCGTCACCGGCCGCTGCGGCCGTCCGCATCGCGGTCCTTGCTTCGTTCTGCTGATCGCGGGAAAGCCTGACGCGGCGGTCTTCTCCCTCAGGCGGGATAGCAGGACCATCCAGCATCTTCGGCGGATTATGCCCCGGCAGGACCAGCGCTCTCTGCCACTGGTCGAAGATGAAGTCCGGCGGTCTTTCACGGTTGGAAGCCATTGCCGCCGCCGCGACGACCGCGACGAGACTGCCATCCTCCGAAATCACCAGATCCGGCGGACGGGGACCCGGCAGAAGCAGCAGGATGAGCGTTGCGACCGCGATAATCGATGTGCCGACATGGCGCAACCGGGTGCGGAGCAGCGTCAGCAGCAGAAAGCCTGCCACGGCGACGGCGAAATACCAGGCGGGCAAGCGGCCCACGTCGATATTGCCACCCCAGCCGGACACCGTCTTTGCAACCGCGATCACCAAATCGAGGCCGAATCCGACGATCTTCCAAGCCCAAACATCCAGACCGAAAGGCATGAGCAGCATCGCCAGCAGACCTGCCGGCATGATGATGAAGGAGATGATCGGCATTGTCGCGAGGTTTGCCGGCAGGCCGTAGGCGGTCAGGCGATGAAAATGCTCGATCGAAAACAGCGCGGTTGAAAAACCGCCGATCAGCGAGGTCAGGAAGACGCCGCCGAAGAAACCGGCAACCGTAACGAACGGCCTGATGATCGGCAGCTTCAGGAAGGCGTTTTCTCGGACGCGCCGGTCCTTCCACAGCTGATAGCCCGAGACCAGCGCCAATGTCGCGGCAAAGGACATCTGGAAGCTCGGTCCCAAGACCTCGGACGGCGAAATGGCAATGATGACGAGAGCGGAGAGCGCGACATTGCGCAGGCTGATCGACGGCCGGTCGAAGAAGACCGCAATCAACATGATGGCCATCATGATGAAGGCGCGTTCGGCAGAGACCGCAAAGCCGGAGATCAGGAAATAGGCGGTGACGGCGATGAGCGCGCCGGCGGCAGCGATCTTCTTCGTCGGGTAGGCCTCAGCGATGCCGGGGAAGAGGCTGAGCAGCATCCGGAAGCCGACGAAGAAGATGCCGGCCGACAGCGCCATGTTGAGACCGGAGATGGCGATGATATGAGCCAGACCGGACTGGCGCAGCGCCTCCGTCGTCGCATCCGAAATGGCGCGCCGCTCGTCCGTCACCAGAGCAGCGGCAAAAGCACCGGTGTCGCCGGGCAGGATCGACCTTATGCGGTCGCCGATGCCGCTGCGCAGCCGGTAGAGACCTTCGAGCAGCGCTTCCGCTGTCGATCTTGCAGCCTGGGGACCTGCCTGCGCATCGACCTTCGTCGGTGCACCGTAGAAGAAACCGTTGGCGCCGATGCCGTCGAAATAGGCACTGAAGGAGAAGTCGTTGAGCTCGGGAAGCGCTGGGCCCGCCGGCGGCGTCAGCCGCGCCCTGCCGGTGATGATATCGCCGATCTCGAAGGCCGCGTCCGCGCCGCGGGCGATCGCGGTGATACGTTCCGGCGGCCGCTTCACCTGTGGCGCCTCGGTGCCGGTGACGGCAAGAATGTAGCGCCACCGCCCGCGACCGTCGCCTTCGCGCCGCTCGACGCGGCCGGTCACCGTCGTCGTCACGGCGGAATCGAGGATCACGGTGGAAGCCCGCCGGCTCTCGAACTGCGCCGTGACCATGCCGCAGGCCACGAGCGAAAGCGCCAGCAGCGTTGCCCGCACCGCGGCCCGGCTGCGGCTGGCAATGAGAACCGCCACGGTCAGCGCCAACAGGCAGAGCAGCGATGCAATGAGAGGAAAATCCGATGCCGCGAGAAACCAAACGGCTGACCCGGCGCCGAGGAAGACCGGCGAGAACAGCAGCAGGCGGCCATGGTCCGCCTCCTCGCCCAGCATGCGCATGCCGGCACGCAGCAATTGCGAGGTTGCGGCCGGCAGCCGGTGGCGCAATGGTGTCGCCGACTGCGTCCGTGTCGGTCGCGTCACCACGACAGGTGGTGAAAAACTGGAGGAGTCGGCAAGGCCTTCGCCTGCTTCCGGCCGCAATTCGACTGTCGTCAACTCCTGCATGAACCGCCCAAGCCCGGCTGCGAAGGCGGCCAGAATGCAACCTCAAATCAAATCCGGCAAGAATAATCGATTGAAATATGAGGGAAAATCGCGAGCGCCAAAAGACCAGTCGAATCATCGGCTTCCGATATGCGTGCGGCTCATCGCTGCAGTGCCTAAAAGGTGATACCGCAATGCACAAAATGCCATCACGGTAACTTGGCATTAGCTTCGCGATCATATAGCTATCGGTGAGGACGCTTAACCCCTATGGCGCTTTTATGGCGCCACCGCCATTTCGGAGGATCAGCATGACGGATCAAAGCGCTACAATAAAAATCGGTGACAAGTCTGTCGACCTTGCTGTCAAAAGCGGCACGATCGGCCCGAGCGTCATCGATATCGGTGCCCTCTACAAGAACACGGCTTCCTTCACCTACGATCCGGGTTTTACCTCGACCGCATCCTGTGAATCGAAAATCACCTACATCGACGGCGACGAAGGTGTCCTGCTGCATCGCGGCTATCCGATCGAGCAGCTCGCCGAGCACGGCGACTTCCTCGAAGTCTGCTACCTCCTGCTTTACGGCGAACTGCCGACCACCGTGCAGAAGAAGGATTTCGATTACCGCGTCACGCACCACACCATGGTGCACGAGCAGATGAGCCGCTTCTTCACTGGCTTCCGCCGCGATGCGCATCCGATGGCCGTTATGTGCGGCTGCGTCGGCGCGCTGTCGGCCTTCTATCACGACTCCACCGACATCACCGATCCGCACCAGCGCATGGTCGCCAGCCTGCGCATGATCGCCAAGATGCCGACGCTTGCCGCCATGGCCTACAAATACCATATCGGCCAGCCCTTCGTTTATCCGAAGAACGACCTCGACTATGCCTCGAACTTCCTGCGCATGTGCTTTGCCGTGCCTTGCGAGGAATATGTAGTCAATCCGGTGCTTGCCCGCGCCATGGACCGCATCTTCATCCTGCATGCCGATCATGAACAGAACGCCTCGACCTCGACCGTCCGTCTCGCCGGTTCGTCGGGCGCCAACCCGTTCGCCTGCATCGCCGCCGGCATTGCCTGCCTCTGGGGCCCCGCTCACGGCGGCGCCAATGAAGCAGCGCTCAACATGCTGAACGAAATCGGCACGGTCGACCGCATTCCGGAATACGTCGCCCGCGCCAAGGACAAGAACGATCCGTTCCGCCTGATGGGCTTCGGTCACCGCGTCTACAAGAACTATGATCCGCGCGCCAAGATCATGCAGAAGACGACGCATGAGGTGCTCGGCGAACTCGGCATCAAGGACGATCCGTTGCTCGAAGTGGCGATGGAGCTGGAGCGCATCGCGCTTACCGACGAATATTTCATCGAGAAGAAGCTCTATCCGAACATCGACTTCTATTCCGGCATCACGCTGAAGGCGCTGGGCTTCCCCACGACCATGTTCACCGTGCTCTTCGCGCTCGCCCGCACCGTCGGCTGGATCGCGCAGTGGAACGAGATGATCGAGGATCCGGAACAGCGCATCGGCCGTCCGCGCCAGCTCTATGTCGGCGAACCGAAGCGCGATTACATCCCGGTTTCGAAGCGCTGATCGCTTTAAAAGAACCCAAAAGAAAACCCGGTCAGAAACGACCGGGTTTTTTCTTTTTCAAGACGTCGAGAAGGATCTCGGCGGCGTGCTCGCCGGGCGGCGTTTCGGTCTGCATGCGTTGCCAGACGAGATCGTAACCCTCGGTCATCGCCTTCAGTTCGAACGTGTCGGCCGACAGCCGCTCCATCCAGCGCGCCAGGCTGGCGCCGCGGACGATCTCGTTCAGATATTCCGGCACGATGGCATAATCGGCGATGATATTGGGCAATGCGCCCGTCCACACCTTGATGCGCGGGGCGAGCAGGCGGATGATCCAATCCGTCTTGTAGACGGACACCGTCGGCACGCCCGCAAGGGCGAGTTCGAGGATCACCGTGCCGGAGGCTGCCATCGCCGCATCCGCTTCGGCAAAGGCCTTCCATTTCTGCGCCGGCCCGACCGCCACCTCCGGCGGCGTGGCCCAGCCGGCGGCGAGCCCCTTCACCAGCGCTTCGTTGTGCGGCACGGTCGGCAGCAGGAATCGCATCGGGCCGTTGCGGGCGACGAGTTCCTTGGCCGCGTCCTCGAAGAACGGCAGGAGCTTGGCGATTTCGGAGGATCTTGACCCCGGAAGCATCAGGATTGTCTTGCCCGCCTGCCCGACAGGTGCGCGCCCGACGCGCAGCCGCCGCGCTTCGAGCAGCGCCGGATCGGCGATCAGGCGATGGCCGACATAGGTGGTCTCGGGCCCGCCGAGTTCGCGCATTGTTGCCGGCTCGAAGGGCAGGACGGCGAGCACATGATCGACATAGGCGAGCATGCGCACAGCGCGATATTCCTTCCAGGCCCAGACGCTCGGACAGACGTAATTGACAACAGGCAGATCGGGCAGCGCGGTGCGGACACGCTTGGCGACGCGATGGGTGAAATCCGGGCTGTCGATGATGAGAAGAATATCAGGCCTTGCGGCGATGATCGCAGCCGTCGTCTGGCGGATCAGGGTATAGAGCTTCGGCAGCCGGCTCAGCACCTGGGTGATGCCCATGATCGACAGCTCGGAGAAATCAAACAGGGATTTCAAGCCTTCGGCCTGGAGCCCCTCGCCGCCGACGCCGACGAGTTCCACCGGTCCGCTATGGATCTGCTTCAGGGCGGCGATAAGATCGGCACCAAGCAGATCACCTGACACCTCGCCGGCAATAACGGCGATCTTCAGCGGCGCCCCGTTCATTCGAGCCCCCATGCCGGCAGGCCGCGATCGATGCCGCAGACGAAAAGCCCGGCCTCATCGGCGGCTTTGATGACGGCGGCGCGATCGAGCACCAGCGAGCGGCCGGCCTCGACGGCGACGCCGGCAAGGCCGGCTTTCCTCGCGTTCAGGACCGTGGAAACGCCGATCGCCGGCAAGTCGGCGCGAATATCCTGCTGCGGCTTGCAGAGCTTGACCAGCGCGCCGCGGCGGCGTGGCGAGATGCGTCCGGCGGCTCGGAGACTCGCGACACGCTCCAGCATCTCGTCCGTGCCCTCAAGACCCTCCAGCGCGACGATACGCCCGCCGATGGCGACGGCGCCCTGCCCGACATCGAGCCGGCCGAGCATTTCGGCGGCTTCCGCCGCGCGGTTGATATCGCGCCGGTCTTCTTCGCCCGGTATCGCCGTGCCGAGCGGGCCGACGGCGGCAAGAAGGTCGGGGGCGATCTCATGGGCACCGACGACACGCCGGCCGTTTCCCTCGATAAGCCGGATCACCATCTGCAGCACCGTATCGTCGCCGCCGGACAGCAAGGTGCGGATCGCGGCCGGCATCTTCATGAGAGTGCGCAGCGTCGGCCGCACCTCGCGCCATTCCGGCCGGCGCCGCACGCTGCCGGACATAACGACACGGCCGATGCCGTAGCGGTTCAAGAGGCCCTCGAGAGCTGCAAAATCGCCGATGCCGATGACGGCATGGTCATACCCTTCCCAACGCCGATCGCTTTCGTCTTTCAGCGCGACGATGACGGGATTTTCGCCCGCCGCGCGCGCAGCTTCGGCGACATAGGAAGGCAGAAAGCCGCCGCCGGCGATGATCGCCAGCCGGCCCGCAGCGATGTCGCCGGAAAAAGTCACGGACTAGCCCTTCTGCCCCCGGGTCGGCGAGGACAAGGCGCGGTCGCTGTCGGCGGCGATGAAATCGAGGATGTGGACCGCCTGCTCGCAATCGGCATATTCTTCGCGGATGGCGGCGGCGTTTTCGCGGACGGAGCCTGTTCCTTCGAAGATCGACTTGTAGGCGCGGCGCACCCTGTGAATGACGGCGCGGTCGACGCCGGCGCGCGTCATGCCGACGACGTTGAGGCCGCTCAGCAGCCCGGGATTGCCGTTCAGCATGCCGTAGGGAATGACGTCGTAGCTCACTGCCGAGAGCCCGCCGACGAAGGCCTGGCGACCGACGCGGGTGAACTGGTGAACGGCCGAGCCGCCGCCCAGGATGACGCGATCTTCGATGACGACATGGCCGGCGAGCATGACGTTGTTCGACATGATCACGTGATTGCCGACCCTGCAGTCATGCGCGACATGGGAATTGGCAAGGAAGAGATTGTTGTCGCCGATGATCGTCTGGCCGCCGAAATCGGCCGTGCCGGTGTTCATGGTCACGCCTTCGCGGATCGTGCAGTTGGCGCCGACCGTCAGCGTCGTCTCCTCGCCGCCGTGATGCACGCTTTGCGGATCGCCGCCGACTACCGCCATCGGGAAGATACGCGTGCCCTTGCCGATCACGGTGCGGCCGGTGACGACCGCATGCGACAAAAGCTCGACATTCGCATGCAGGACGACGTGCGGCCCGACATGGCAGAAGGGACCGATCCTGACGCCCTCACCGATGGTCGCGCCGTCTTCGACGACAGCCATCGGATGAATGCGGGCGCTTTCGGCGATAGTGCTCATGCCTGATCCTTACGAACGATCATCGCGCCGATATCGGCCTCGGCGACAAGCGCGCCGTCAACCTTGGCATCGCAATGGAATTTCCAGATATTGCCGCGCTGCTTGTGCTTCCTGACATGGAATTCAACACGATCGCCGGGGACGACGGGCTTGCGGAAGCGCGCATTCTCGATGGTCATGAAATAGACGAGGTTGCCTGGCTGGCCATCCTTCTTGGCACAGATCGCACCCGCGGTCTGTGCCATGCCCTCGATCAAGAGAACGCCGGGCATGATCGGAGATTCCGGAAAATGACCGGTGAAATGCGGTTCGTTCACCGTGACGTTCTTGATGCCGATCGCCGTGTTGTCGCCGTCGATCTCGATGATCTTGTCGACCATCAGAAACGGGTAGCGATGCGGCAGCAGTTTCATGATCTCGATGATGTCAGCCGAAGAAAGCGTTGTCGTGGCTTCCTCAGTCATTTTGCTCGCCTCCAGGTTTCTTCCCGCGCAACTTCGTCTTGGACATCTGTTGCGCGACATCTCTCAGATAGTCATTCAGCGGGCGCGCAGGTGTGCCACCATATTGTCCGCCGGCGGCAAGATCGGTCATGATACCGCTTTTGGCGGCGATCTGCACGCCGTCGCCGATCGTCACATGCCCCTTGATGCCGACCTGGCCGCCGATCTGCACGCCATTGCCGATCTTCGCGCTGCCGGCGATGCCGACCTGCGCGACGATGGCGCAATGGCGGCCGATCTGAACGTTGTGGCCGATCTGTACCTGGTTGTCGATCTTGGTGCCTTCGCCGATCACCGTATCGTCCATGGCGCCTCGGTCGATCGTGGTGTTGGCGCCGATCTCGACATTATCCTGGATGATCACCCGGCCGATCTGGACGATCTTGATCATGCCGCGCGGACCCGGCGCATAACCGAAACCATCCTGGCCGATGCGGGCGCCGTTGTGGATGATGACGCCATTGCCGAGCAGCGCGCAGAGGATGCTCGCGCCGGCCGCAATCGAACAATCCCGGCCAATCTTGACATTCGGGCCGATGATGCTGTGCGCGCCGATGCGCGTCCCTTCGCCGATCTCGGCATGCGCCCCGATAACGGCCATCGGCTCGACGATCACGCCCTTTTCAAGCTTGGCGCTCGGATCGATCACCGCGCTTGGCGCGATCTCGCTATCACCGGAAAAGACGACCGGGCGCAATGCCGCGGGATAGAACAGGCCGCCCGCCATCGCGAAAGCCGCATGCGAATTGGACGACAGGATGACCGGGATGTGTGGGGGTACAAGATCGGCGAGCGCCTTGTCGCAGATCACCGCCGAGGCTTGGCATGTCGCCAGCTCATCGCGGCTGCGGCGCGACAGGATATAACAGACATCGCCTGCCCGTGCCCGGCTGATGGGGGCAACGGACCTGACGATAACATTGGCATAGTCGGAATTGACAAGTTCCGCCCCAAGAAACTCCGCCAGCTCAGCGAGCTTCAGACCTTCATGGGGCAGAAAGAAAACGTTTTGCTCCATCGGCAATGCTCCAGAACGGAATTGAGTCTTACAGTTCCGGACTGCCGATATCAGAATTGGTTGTTGATGCCAAACTTGAAGTTCTGCGTCTTGTCGAAGTCTTCCTTGAGGACCGGGATCGCGTAATCCAGACGCAATGCACCGAAGGGAGACTGCCAGACGACGCCGACACCGACGGAAGCGCGCAGCGAAGCGCTGGTGCCCTCGGCCTGGTCGGACCCGAGAAGCTCGACATCATTGCCAAACAGCGTGCCGGCATCGGCAAAGACTGCGCCGCGCAGATTGAAGTCACGCGGGAAGCCCGGCATTGGGAAGGTCGCTTCAGCAGACGCCGTGAAATAGGTCGTGCCACCGAGCGGGTCATCGTGGTCCCCGGTGATGCGCGGGCCGATACCCTTGTTCTCGAAACCGCGAATATCGCCGTTGGTCAGCGTGAACTGGTCGAAGACGTTCAGATCGTCGCCCAAGGGAACGACATAGCCAGCCGAAGCGGAGAGCGAGCCGATGATATCGGCATCGTCGGCGAGCAAGTGGTAATAACGGGCCTTACCGTAGATCTTGTAGAACTGCGAGTCGCCGCCGAGGCCGGCAATTTCATGCGTCGCCGTCGCATAAATGCCTTCGCGCGGCAGGACTGTATCGTCGAGCGTGTTGTAGGTCAGCGTCTGCGAGACGGAAGACTTCGTCCACGGGCTCTCGTCGACCAGATTGGCGTAGGTGGCCGAAAGATCACCGGTATCGCCGTCATACTTCATCTGCTTGTAGTTATAACGGAAGGTCGTCGCGAGATCTTCGGTGATCGGCGCCGTGACGCGCAGAACGACGCTGGTTTCCTCGTAGTCGTAGTCGTCGTTGCTCGACGTTTCGCTGCGGTTGACATCGAAGCCTGCCGCCAGACGGTAGCCGAGGAAATAGGGTTCGGTAAAGCTGACGCCGTAGGCGCGCGAGCCTTCCTGGCCGCCACCGGCCGAGATGCGGATGTACTGACCACGGCCGAGGAAGTTCTTTTCCTCGATCGAGGCTTCGAGCAGCAGACCGTCGCCGCCGGCGGCATAACCCGCTCCGACACCGAACGAACCGGTCGACTGATCCTGCACGTCGACGATCACTACGACGCGGTCCGGCGAACTGCCCGGCTGGGTAGAGATATTGACGGAGGAGAAGTAACCGAGCGCTTCGAGGCGACGCTTGGCCTTGGTGATCATCTGCTGGTTGAAGGCGTCGCCTTCGCTCATGTCGAATTCGCGGCGGATGACGTAGTCGCGCGTGCGGCTGTTGCCGCGGATCTCGATGCGCTCGACATAGGCGCGCTCGCCCTGGTCGACCAGATATTCGACACCGATCGTGTTGTTGTTGAGGTCGCGGTTACCGCGCGGCGTGACACGCGCAAAGGGATAACCGGCAGACGCCACCTGATCGGAGATCGCCTCGATCGACTTCTGCACTTCCTTGGCGTTGTAGACCTGGCCTTCGCGGGTGCGCACCAGCGGCTGCAGCTGCTCTGAGCCGACGCCTTCGACGGTCGACTGGACGGTCACCGGTCCGAAGTCGTAGCGCTGGCCTTCCTCGATGTTGAAGGTGAGCGTGTATTTGTTGGTCGCGTCGTCGAAGGTGGCATCGGAAGAGACGATGCGCATGTCGGCATAGCCGCGATTGTAATAGAACTGGCGCAGCGCTTCTTCGTCGGCGTGGAGCTTGTCTTCGTTGTAGACGTCCTTGCGGGTCAGGAACGACAGGAAGTTCGAACGCTTGGTGGCGATGACGGCAGCCAGGCGGCCGGCGCTGTAGGCATTGTTGCCGACGAAGTTGATCGAATCGATCTTGGTGCGGTCACCCTCGTTGATGACGAAGGCAAGGTTGACGCGGCCTTCGCCGAGCGGCACCACCTGCGTCGTGACTTCGACCTCGCTGCGGCCGGTGGCAGCATAAGCTTCCTTGATCGACTGGATGTCGGCCTGGATCTGGGTGTCGCTATAGGGGCCTGCAGCGTGGGTCTGGACGATCGTCGCGAGCTTGTCGTCCTTGATCTTGCGGTTGCCGTTGAAGACGACCTGATTGACCAGCTGGGCTTCCTGAACATTGACGACCAGCGTGCTGCCGGAGACCGAGATCTTGACGTCGGAGAAATAACCCGTCCCGTAGAGCTGCTTGACCGAGGCATCGATATCGCTGTTCGAAAAACTCTTTCCAGGAGCGATGGTGAGGTTTGACCGGACGGCTTCCGCGCCGACACGGCTTGCGCCGCGCACATCGATGCGCTGGATGACCGCGGCCTCAGCGGCCGTAGCGGAAACGAACGTCACAGCACCTGCGCCCGAAGCAACAACACCAGCAGACAGCGCAACCGCCGATACTGCGTTCAAAAACTTTGAACCAGCCTTCATTTCACCTATTACCTTTGTTTCCCTCGTCCCCGGCCCCAGGAAAACCCGATTCCGGTCACGTGTGTCGTTTTACCCGCTTTTGACATACAAGCAAGGCAGGTCGTTAATTTCTGTTTACTTCATTTACAAGCGTGACCCATTCGCCACTACAGCCTTGAAACATCGTAAATAAATAGTAATTAGCCTCGCCTTGCTCGTTTACCCTCTCAACGAGCCAATGTCGTTCCAGGTCGTGAAAACCATCAATGTCAGTATCATCGCCAGGCCGATGCGAAATGCAATTTCCTGGGCCGAAGAGCCGAGCGGTTTCCCCCTCACCGCTTCCACCGCATAGAACATCAGGTGGCCGCCATCAAGTACCGGAACCGGCATCAGGTTAAGCAATCCTATCGAAACAGAAAGCACCGCCGCCAGCTGCAACACTGCGCCTATTCCAAGCGACGCCATCTGGCCCGAAGCTTGCGCCACGCGGATCGGCCCGCCCAATTGATCGGCGCGCATCGTTCCGCTGAAGATGTTGCCGATATATTTGAAGGTGCCGGTGACAATGTCGCGGGTCTCGATCACAGCCTCGCGCAGCGACTGCAGCGGCGTATAGGTCTTCAGGCGGAAGTTCCCGGCCTCCCGGCTGGTGACGATGCCGATCTGGCCGAGCTCGACCTTGTTGCCGAACTGGTCGGTCTGGTCTACGCGCTGCGGCACCATCGGCACATCGAGTTTCTGGCCGGCGCGCTCGATCGTCACGACGATCTTCTGGCTCGGGCGGATGCCGACATAGCGGCGCACGTCGTCGAAGGTCTCGACCTTGCCGCCGTCGATGGCGACCAGCAGATCGCCTGGAAGGATGCCGGCGGCAGCGGCTGCGCCGTCGGGCTTGACCTCGGCAACGACAGGATCGGCGATCGTGCGGCCATAGACCGAGAAAAGAATGGTGAAGATGGCGATTGCCAGCAGAAAATTGGCGATTGGGCCAGCCGCGACTGTTGCAGCACGTTTCCACAGCTTGGCGCCGGCAAAGGAGCGCGCTCTGTCCTCCTCGGACATGGCGGCGATCTTGTCGGTGTCGGGCTTGCTCGAGGCATCTTCGTCGCCGAAGAACCGGACGTAGCCGCCAAGCGGGATCACCGAGATCTTCCAGCGCGTTCCGTGGCGGTCGGTGAATCCGAAGATCTCCGGACCGAAACCGACGGAAAAGGCAAGGATGCGAATGCCGCTCCAGCGCCCGACGAGGTAATGGCCCATCTCATGCACGAAGACGAGCAGTGACAGCACGAGGATGAAGGTAACGATGTTCCCCATCAGAAATGCGTATATGCCGCTCATCGTTTCCATGAGTCCTTTCCGTCAGACTGCCGTGTTGTCAGAGCCCGAACAATGCCGCGCCAAGCGACGTCATTCCGGTCCCCTTTATCAGGGAAAAAACCCCAGCAAGCAAGAACGCCGAAAAACAGGCGAAAATCAGTCCGTCGACACGGTCCATGACGCCGCCATGGCCCGGAATGAGACGGCTCGAATCCTTAACGCCGAATTTTCGCTTGATGAACGATTCGAAAAGATCGCCCGACTGGCTGCAAACCGAGAGAACGAACGCCACGCCGGCGGCGATGATTTCAGCGCCCGGAATGAGAAAATGGATGAGAACGACGCCGGCTGCGACCGCCGAAATGGCGCCGCCGATTGCACCCGACCAGGTCTTTCCGGGCGAGATCGAAGGGGCAAGCTTCGGTCCGCCAAGCGCCCTGCCGACGAAATAGGCAAGGATATCGGTTGCCCAGACGACCGCAAAGACGAAGAGCATGGCGTAAAGGCCAAGCCGGTCATCGCCTCTGATAGCGGCAAGCGCCAGGCCGGTGGCGCCCGCATAAAACAGGCCCACTGGCAACCAGCGGCTCGTGCCCTGCAGGATGATCAGGGCGATGCCGACGGCGGTGACGCCGGCCAGCATGCCGGCGGCGAATTCGAAATTGCCGACAAGCACCAGGAAGGCAATCGCCGCCTCGCCGATCCAGCCGACGGCATTGGCGACCCAATCCCGCGCGATGCCTGTCATTTTCGACCATTCATAATAGATCAGCAGGCCGATCACGACCGCCAGGATACGGAAGGCAAGGCCGCCATACCAGGTGGCGGCAAGAACGATGGCCGCGAGAATCAGTCCTGAAACGATACGGAGCTTCAATTCCTGCTGCATCAGGTACCGACCGCGGCCGCCTGCGACGACAGGCCGCCGAAGCGCCGGTCACGAGAGGCGAATGTCTCCAGCGCCGAGCGGAAGATCTCGGGGCTGAAATCCGGCCAATATTCCGGAAGAAAGATGAATTCCGAATAGGCGGCCTGCCAGAGAAGGAAATTGGAAAGCCGCTCTTCGCCGCTGGTGCGGATAATGAGATCCGGATCGGGAATGCCGGCCGTGTCGAGACGGGCGTTGATCAGCGCCGGTGTAATATCCTGTGCTCTCAGCCGGCCGGCCTCGACATCCCGGGCGAGACTGACGACGGCGCGGGCGATCTCGTCGCGCGAACCGTAGTTGAAGGCGATGACCAGCGTCAGTGACGTGTTGTCCTTGGTCGTCTCCTCCGCCTCCAGCAACAGGCTCAGAATGTCGCTGCGCAGGCTGTGGCGGTCGCCGATCACCTTGATCCGCACGTTCTGGCGATGGAGTTCGGCGAGGTCGCGCCGGATGAACGCCTTGAGCAAGCCGAGCAGATCGGAGACCTCGGCTTCGGGCCGGCGCCAGTTCTCCGAGGAGAAGGCAAAGAGGGTCAGATATTTTATGCCGGCCGCACCGGCGGCGCGGACTGTCTCGCGCACCGCCTCGACACCCTTGCGATGGCCCATCGTGCGCGGCAGGCCGCGCTGCTTGGCCCAACGGCCATTGCCGTCCATGATGATGGCAACATGCTCTGGCACAGTCACAAATACAGATTCCGACATTTCCCGTCCGGTCTTTCCAGGCAAAGGCACAGATCCACTAGACCTGCATGATTTCCTTTTCCTTCTCGCCAAGCAAGCGGTCGATTTCGGAAATCGTCTCGTCCGTCATCTTCTGTACACGTTCCGACTGCGCCCGGCTCTCGTCCTGGCCGATGACGCCGTCTTTTTCGGCTTTCTTAAGGCCGTCCATGCCGTCGCGGCGAACATGGCGAATCGCCACCTTGCTCTTTTCGGCATAGTCGTGCGCCACCTTGACGAGCGACTTGCGGCGCTCCTCGTTCAGCTCCGGCAGCGGAATGCGCAGGTTCTGGCCATCGACGATCGGGTTGAGGCCGAGATTGGATTCGCGAATGCCGCGCTCGACGGCGCTGACCATCGACTTGTCCCAGACGGAAACCGAAAGCATGCGCGGCTCGGGCACGGTGATGTTGGCAACCTGGTTCAGCGGCATGCGCGAACCATAGGCCTCGATCGTCACCGGGTCGAGGATGTTGGCCGAAGCACGGCCGGTGCGCAGCGATGCGATGTCGCTCTTGAATGCGGAAATCGCGCCGTCCATGCGGCGCTTCAGTTCCTTGATGTCGATACCTTCACTCATATGGATGCTCCCGTCTAGAGCATGATGCCGAAAAGTGTCAGCGGTTTTCGGGCGACATCATGCTCTAACTATTTAATGTAGAACATGATTCAGATTTTGGGCCCCACCGGGCCTAAAATCATCATGTTCTAGCGAGGGCTGCGCCGAAACCGCGGCGCAGCTTATATCAGTTGTCGGAGACGATGGTCTTGAGACCACCGCCCGTCAAGATTTCAGCAAAACCACCCTTCTCGTGGATCGAGAATACGATGATCGGAATGGAATTCTCCCTGGCGAGCGCTACGGCGGCAACGTCCATCACCGCAAGCCCCCTGTCCAGCACTTCCTGGTGCGTCAGCCGGTCGAGGCGGGTCGCATCGGGATATTTCTTAGGGTCGGCGGTATAGATGCCGTCCACCTGGGTGCCCTTGAAGATCGCTTCCGCACCCATTTCGGCGGCGCGGAGTGCTGCGGCGGAATCGGTGGTGAAAAAGGGGTTGCCGGTGCCGCCGGCAAAGATCACCACACGTCCCATCGACAGATGATAAAGGGTTGCGCGCTGCGAAAAGCTCTCGCAGATCTCGGGCATGGAGATGGCCGAAAGCACCACCGTATCGATGTTCAGCTTGCGCAGCGAGGTCGCCAGCGCCAGCGCGTTGATGATGGTGCCGAGCATGCCCATATGGTCGCCGGTCACCCGGTCGCCGCCCTTGGACGCTACCGCGACACCACGGAAGATATTGCCGCCACCGACGACGACGCCGACTTCCACGCCCATATGCCGTGCCTCGGCGATATCGGATGCAATGCGGTCCGCCACCGTCACATCGATCCCGAAACCCTGGCCACCCATGAGCGCTTCGCCGGAAGCCTTGAGTAGAACACGTTTATAGACAGGCTCTAAAGACATCTTGGCTCCTCGTAAATTGCCGTGAATGCCCGATACACGAAGGGCACCGCGTTGTCACGCGATGCCCTTCGTGTTTTCCCAATTATGGCTGGAAGATCAACCCTTGACGGCAGCAGCGACTTCGGCCGCGAAGTCGGTTTCTTCCTTCTCGACGCCTTCGCCGAGCAGCAGACGGGCCATGCCGGCAACCTCGATCGGCGCGCCGACGGCCTTTTCAGCTTCCTTGATGGCGGCTGCGACCGTCAGATCCGGATTGATGACGAAAGCCTGCGAGAGAAGGGCGACTTCCTCGAAGAACTTGCGCATGCGGCCTTCGACCATCTTTTCGATGATGTTGTCCGGCTTGCCGGAGGCGCGCGACTGTTCGATGAAGACGTTGCGCTCGCGCTCGGCGACGGCGGCATCGACTTCTTCCGGGCGGATCGCCAGCGGCGCGGTCGCGGCGATGTGCATGGCGACCTGGCGGCCGATGGCGTTCAGGGCTTCCTTGTCGCCGGTCGACTTCAGCGCAACGAGAACGCCGAGCTTGCCGAGGCCGTCGGAAACAGCATTGTGGATATAGGTGGCGACGACGCCGTCCTCGACCGAGAGAGCGACCGAACGGCGCAGGTTCATGTTCTCGCCGATCGTTGCGATCGCATCCTTGATCGTGTCGGACACGGACTTGCCGGATGCCGGGTAGTTAGCAGCGGCAACGGCATCGACGGTGCCGTCGGTCGAGACGGCAACCTTGGCGATACCGCGAACGAGTTCCTGGAAGGCATCGTTACGGGCGACGAAGTCGGTTTCGGAATTGACTTCGACGACGACGGCCTTGGTGCCCTGGCTCGAAACGCCAATGAGGCCTTCGGCAGCGGTGCGGCCGGACTTCTTGTCGGCCTTGGCGATGCCCTTGGCACGCAGCCAGTCGATCGCCGCTTCCATGTCGCCAGCGGTTTCAGCAAGAGCCTTCTTGCAGTCCATCATGCCTGCGCCGGTCTTTTCGCGCAGTTCCTTCACCATTGCAGCCGTAATCTCGCTCATTAGCTTCCTCTTGTCGGTTCATACGGTGGACCGCAAAGCGCGGCTCGGCACCGGATTGAGGCACGAAATGTACCTGTATGTATGACAGCGTGATGAAGACGCGTCATAACGAAACTTATCGGACGGAGAGCCTGACGCCCTCCCCTTGAAACGGGCAAGGCCGCCGAACTTCGATGAGTCGCGAGCGGCCTTTCCCAGTCTCTGCAAGCATTGGCGGACCTTTTCGATCCGCCCGCCTTCATCAGCCTTCGGCTGCTTCCTCGAGAGCCGGTTCGACCGGAACTTCGGAGGATGCGCCGAGATCGCGGCCGGAAGAGCCCTGCTGACGCGCGATGCCGTCGATGGCGGCGCGGGAGATCAGCTCGCAGTAAAGAGCGATCGCGCGCGATGCGTCGTCGTTACCCGGGATCGGATAGTCGATCAGGTCCGGATCGCAGTTCGAGTCGATGATGGCGACAACCGGGATGCCGAGGCGCTTGGCTTCATCGATCGCGATTTTTTCCTTGTTGGTGTCGATGATGAACATCAGGTCGGGCGTGCCGCCCATATCGCGGATACCGCCAAGAGCCTTGTCGAGCTTTTCGCGCTCGCGCTCCAGGTTCAGGCGTTCCTTCTTGGTAAAGCCCTGGGCTTCGCCGTTCAGGATCTCGTCGAGCTTGCGCAGGCGCTGGATCGAATTGGAAATCGTCTTCCAGTTCGTCATCATGCCGCCGAGCCAGCGCGAGTTGACGTAGTACTGGGCCGAGCGCTTGGCGCTGTCGGCAATGATCTCAGACGCCTGGCGCTTGGTGCCGACGAAGAGAACGCGGCCGCCGCGGGCAACGGTGTCGCTGACGACCTGAAGGGCGCGCGACAGCATCGGAACGGTCTGGGCCAGATCGATGATGTGAATGTTGTTGCGATCGCCGAAGATGTACGGCTTCATCTTCGGGTTCCAGCGATGCGTCTGGTGGCCGAAGTGGACGCCTGCTTCAAGCAGCTGACGCATAGAAAAATCAGGCAATGCCATGCCTTGTTACTCCTTTTCCGGTTGAACCTCCGCAAGGCGAACAGCACCCTCTTCGAGGATGCCACCGGGCGGAACAGTCCGGATTTCTCCCGGACGATCCCATGCCTTACGTGTGGAATGCCGGTGCCCATACATTCGATTTGGCGCAAAAGCAAGGCTTATGCCGAAAAAACCTGGCGGCTCAGCTTGCCAGCGTCGGCAGCAGCGACAGCATGACGCCTGCGTCGGGCATCGGCAGGATGGCATCGACCTCGGCTGGCAGCAGGGTGCCGATCGCGCCGTCGGCGTTGCCGGTGGCGGTCCCCAGCGGACCGCGGAAGCCGTGTCTCGTCCAGGCAAGCTCCTGGAGCTTCGGGCTCACCAGCGCTTCGATCAGTCGGTTGGCATTCTCATCGACGACGATCAGCGGATGCGCGGAAAAGACGGTCGGGCGCGGATAGAGCACCACCGGCTTAGCGCCGGCGCCCGTCTTGATGCGCTCCCAGCGCTGGGGATCGGCGAGGATCCATTCGACCAGCTGATTTTCATAGCCGACAATCATCGGCTCGCCGCCGAGGCCGCCTGCGAGATACTGGTCGAAAAGTTTGCCTGAGGACGGCGACTTGAAGCCCATGTTGCGGAAGATCGCCTGCACCTTGCCGCCAAAGGTGGCGAGATCGCCGGATGTCGCGACATTGCCGCTGAACAGGCTGAGCACCAGGCCTGCGAACATGAAGCCGGAATTGGAGCGGTTGGGATCGGTCGAGACGATGCGGGCGCGGCCGTAGAGCGAATTGACGCCGAGCTTCGACCAGTCGGATCCGGCCAGGATCGCATCCAGCAAAGCCTTGAGGTCGAGCTGATGATGGCCTTCGTTCGTCACCGTCACCAATCCCGCTTTCATCAGTCCATCGACGACGGGCTGCCAGGAATAGACGACGATCGGCGTGTTCAGCACAACGCGGTCGTTACGGATAGAAATGCCGTTCTGCCGGGCGATATCGACCATGATTGAGGAGGACGGCCAGAGGAATTGCGGATGCTGCGACAGCAGCGCCTGTTCGCGGACCATTTCGACGGAGCCCGCGACGCGGCTGCCCACCGTCAATCCATATCCGCCAAGCGCCCTGATGACGTCGGGGTCGGCCAGGAAGGCTTCCTTCTCGCCGCCGACGAAGCCGAACAGCGTCGTGCGGCTGCCGAGCAGGCCCTGCAATTCCGGCCGATCCCGGACGGCGAAATAACCGCCGGTGCCGACGACGCCGGCTCCGAGCAGTCCCACTCCAAAGGCACGACGAGAAAGGGCCATCAGTGTCCAATATCCTCTTTGAGCGATGCCTGGATGAGGCGCAGATCGGTGTCGAGCGTGCCGAGTTCCTCATCGACCAGGCTGTCGGCATAATGGACGAAGGCCTCTTCGAGCTTGACCAGCACGCCGCGCACCTCCTCCAGCTGCTTGGGGTCGGGAACACGCTTGGCCTCGATGACGGCAAATCCCTCCGCCACCTCGGCAGCTCGCGGCAGATAATAGGAGAGGAACCGCCGCACGGCATTGGCACTCTCGGGCTTGGCTTCAACCTTGCGAAAGACATCGGCGGCGATTTCGGCGAGATGCCGGACTGCGGCTGCCGTCTGACGATCGCTTATCGTGCCGGCGGCCGTCTCCAGCCTCTGCGCAAAGGGACCGGCGGCCTCCAGCAGGTCGCGGGCAAAGGCGACGCGTCCGCTGCCGATGCTCTTGGTATCGAGGCCTTCGAACAGCCGGCGCGGCGCGAGCAGGATGATGAGGCCGGCAAAGACCAGAAGGGCGATGATGGCGGCGATCCAGAAGGGCATGCCGGCGGCAAAGCTCAAGAGCGGCACGGTGATTGCCGCAGCCAGTCCCGCCACGATCCAGTTGCCGTCATTGCCGAGCCAGTTGCGCATGCCTGTCCTAATTGTAGCCTCGCGCTGTGCGGAAGGCGGTGGCGAGATCCGAGCCGCCGTCGAACACGCGCGCCGAGGTCAGCTTGGCGAGGCTGTCGAGCTGGGTCTTGTCGGCATCGCCGAATGTGATGCCGAAGATCGGCACATGCGGCTCCATCGCCTTCCAATCTCTGGTGAAGGCCTGGCTTTGATCATCTGACTTGCCGTCGGTCATGATGACGATGGCAGGCAGATAAGTCGAGAGCCTGTCGGTTCGGGCAATCTGCTGCAGAGCCCGTTCGGCGCAGGCATACATGTTCGTGCCGCCATTGGCCTTCTGCCGGGAAATCTCGTTCAGCAGCCCTTCCTGCTCCAGCGGATTTCCACTCGCCATGAACGTGTTGCGTACGCTGCCGTCGAAGGGAATGACGATGATCTGGTCGGCGGGCGACCATTGCACCAGCACTTTGCTCGCCTCGTCTGGCGTCAACAGGAAGCGCATCGCCTTCTGCAGCTGATCCTCGCCGTCACCTTGCATCGAACCGGAAAAATCGAGGCAGAGCGCGGTCAGGGACGGTTTGCGCAGCGCGGCCTGATAAAGGTTGAGCGCCTGGCGGATGACGCCCGCCTCCGGCATGCGGATTGCCGTCACCAGCCGGGCGGGATCGAAATTCCAGCTTGGCTCCGGTTTTGCGGCTACGCCGGTCAACGGAATGCGCCGGCCGGTATCGGCGATGCGCTGTTGCACCGGGGCGGAGCTCAGATAGGCGAGCAGATCGTTGAAGAAGGTCTGGACTTCGGGCCCACGGCCATGATCGACGAGACCGATCGGCGAATCCGCCATGGCCACACCATCAGCCGGATAGATCGCATAAAGCGGTTCCTGAGACAGGGCGGCGAGCTTGTCGTTGGTTTCCTTCAGCACCGCCTCGTAATTCCACATCGCGTCATAGATCGTACCCTTGCCGGCGGATTCGACATAGAGATCGGCAAGCCAGCCGGAAGAGCCGGAAGAGCGCACGACACCTGACAGCAATGACCGGACGCTCTCCTGGACGTGTCTGTCGTCGAGATCGCCGGGTTCGATCACCGGCTTGTTGCCAAGCGCGCTCGACAGCATGGCAAGATAGGCGCTGGCGCCCGAGTTGGATTGCGTCGCCGAGGTCATCAGGAACTTCAGCGATCCGCCCTCGACCGCAGCGAGAATGTCCTTCATGAAGACGTCCTTGCCGATCCAGCCGAGCTGCTCGGCCTTCGACTTGCGCACGCCCAGTACCACCGGCGTCTGGGCGATCGAGGTCAGGCTCTTGACGCGGCGCTTAGTGTCGAACATGTCGACCCAGACGCTGGAGGCCGGCCAGACCGCATCCTGCTCGACGCCCTGGTCACTCTGCAGCGCCAGGCCGATATCGAGCGTCCCTTCATATTTGAAGGTGCAGGTGGCGTTCTTCTGCTTGCAGAATTCTTCAACGATCGGCTGCAGAACGGTGTTCTCCGATCCCGATACGACCGAGAAATCCGGTCCCTGGCCAAAGGGATTGCAGCCGGCAAGAGGCAGAACGGCAAGACATGCCAGGCCTGAAAGCAGTGCTCGCATCGTCATCTTGCCGATCACGCCTGGGTCATCGCCTTCTTGAGTTCGATCGTCATCTGCTCCATTTGCTGTTCGGCAAGCACCCGCTTCCGGCGCCCCTCCTCCTGAACCTGCAGCACGCCTGATATCGTATCGATCAGATCCCTGTTCGCCTTGGCGAGCGTGTCGATATCGACGATGCCGCGCTGCGACTGCTGCTCGATTGATATCGCCTGGTCTTTCATCATCTCGGATGCCTGGCGGATCATGTTGTTGGTGGCGTCGGTCACCGCCTTCTGCAGGTCGAGCGCCGATTTCTGCCGCGTCAGGCCGAGCAGGATCACCATCTTCTGCTTCCAGGCCGGCACCGTCAGCGCCGAAGTCGCCTGCAGATTCTCGATCAGCGTCTCATCGCCCGCCTGAACGATGCGGATCTGCGGCAATTGCTGGATGCCGAGCTGGCGTGCCTGCTGCAGGTAGAACACCCGCTTTTCCAGCCGGTCGAGCGCCTGCAGGCTGTCCTGATAGGTCTGTGCCTCCAGCATGCCGCCGCCGGGGCCGGTCGCTGCCGCCTCGGCTTGCGCCTTCAGCCTCGGCAGCTCGACGCTGCGAAAACGCTCGGCGAAAGTCTTGCCGGCCTGAACATAGGCCTCGAGCCGCATGATCGATTGCCTGGTTTCCTCATGCAGGTCGTCGAGCAGCGCAATGTCGCGCCTCAGCGTATCCTTATGGCGGTCGAGTTCCAGGCCGATCCGGTCGATCTGGCCGGCCACGTCTTCGAACTCCGCCTTGAAGCGTTCGAGCCGGGCCTTGGCCGAGAGAAACATACGGCTGAGGAAACCCTTATCCTTCAGCGATGCCGGATCGAGGCTTTTCGATTTGAGGATGATGTCGGTCAGCAGGCGGCCGACATCGCCGAGGTCCTTGTTGCGGACTTCGCGCAGGATCCTGTCGGCATAATCGCTGACCGCCTGCTGGGCACGGTCGCCATAGACCGAGATGCCGGCACGGTCGGTGATGTTGATGCTATCGGAAATGCGGGCAATTTCCGCCGGATCGGCGACAACAACCGGCAGGGCGGCATTCTGAACAGTCGCGAGATCGGTGTCGGCCATGGTTCGGGCTTTCAAGCTTGCGATGCGTAATGGCTACGCAGTCTAGCAGATAGACGTCATCGCAATGGCTTGGCCGCCAGGATCGCACCGACCCGAAAAGCAGGACGACAGACGGCGACTCAGTCATCGCTGATCGCCGAACCATAGTGAATTTTATGATACAGTTTTATGACAGGCGAGACCCCGTCGCCTACTTGCAAACCTCGGCCTTGCGGTCGAGCAATTCCAGCTTGGCGAGCTTGCCGGTCAGGACGAAATCGCCATAATCCATCGTCAGGTCGCGGGTGATGCCGTTCTCATAGAGCTTGAAGGACATGCGGTAGACCGGCACAGCATCCGATTTCGCATTCTCGTTAAAATAGGCGATCGTCACCGGCCAGAAGGCAGTCTTGGAAAAGGCGCCGGCATTGCCGGCATCGGCTTCCTCGGCGATCGGCGTCTGCTGCTTGCCGACGATCGTCGTCGTCGCCAGCGACTTGTCGCCGTCGTCTGAACCGTCGAAGACGCGCGCCTCGAAGAAGCGCTTGCCGTCCTTGGCGTGCTGGATCACATCGAGCATATGTTCTGTGGGAAAGCGGCTTTCTAACAGCTGCAGTTCGCGGCTCGCCGGCTGCTTGAGATCGACCTTGACACCATCGGGCTGGTCCTGAGCCGCACCGTTGACCTCCTTATCGAGCTGGTCGTCGGTGAAGGATTTGGTGTCGAAGGTGAACTTGCCGTCCTTCAGGTTCTCGAAGGTCTTGGTCTGCTGGTCGCTGACACGCACGCTGTCGTCGGTCTCGATCTGCGTCACGAAGCGGAAGTTGGTGGTGAAGCCCTGGCAGTAGCTGCCGTCGAACTCATAGACCATGCGACCGTACATGCCGGCGATGCCGGAGCGGTCCGAAGCGTCCTTCAGTTCCAGATCGTAGACCGCGCGATGGGCGACGAGGCCGGTCGCGATCGCAGCGCTAACCGCGGGCGCAGCCGCCCATGCATTGGCGGAAACGCTGGCGAGAAGCAGAGCGACAAGACTCGATCGGAACATTCATTAACTCCTGTTGGACTCGGTCGCGATGTTATAAGAACGCTTTCGGCCAAATCGAGGCTCGAAACTGTCATATTGAAGAATCTAGTCTTGATGCATAATTTTTGAAGAATTGACAACAAAAGCGGAGACGAAAATGCCCGATGAAATTGCGGCTCGCCTGATTGAGATGGGGATAACCCTTCCCGAAGCCGCAGCACCTGCTGCAAATTACGTTCCCTATGTCATCAGCGGCAATCTTCTCTACATCTCCGGCCAGCTGCCGCTCGAAGGCGGCAAGGTCACTGTCTCGGGCCATCTCGGCACGACAGTCGACGTTGCAACGGGTCAGCGCGGCGCCGAACTCTGCGCCATCAACATCCTTGCCCAAGCGAAGGCGGCACTTGGCGGCGATCTCGGCCGCATCCGGCGCGTTATCAAGCTCAACGGCTTCGTCGCCTCGGCGCCCGACTTCGTCGAGCAGCATCTCGTCATCAACGGCGCTTCGAACCTGATTGCCGGCGTGCTTGGCGAAGCCGGCAAACATGCGCGTGCCGCCGTCGGCATGGCGGCCCTGCCGCTGAATGCCGCCGTCGAGATAGACGCTATCATGGAAATCGCAAAATGACCAATGTTGCCTGGATCAGGGAACTGCCGGTCGCCCACCGCGGCTATCACGACCTCAACACGCATGTCTGGGAAAACACGCTTTCGGCCTTCTCGCGCGCTGTCGAAGCGGGCTTTGCAATCGAATGCGACCTGCACTACGCCTCCGACGGCGTGCCGGTCATCTTTCACGACGAGGACCTGCAGCGCCTGTGCAATCTCAACGGCGACATCCGCGAGCGCACCTCCCGGGAACTCGGACTGATCGCCGTTGGCGGCACGAGCGACAAGGTGCCGACGCTGCGCCAGCTTCTCGATCTCGTCGAAGGCAAGGTGCCACTGGTGCTGGAGCTCAAGGGGCGCGAGGCCGATGACGAAGGTTTCGCCGAAGCTGTGCTCGAGGTCCTCGAAGGCTATGAGGGCAAGGTGGCGCTGATGAGCTTCGACCACTGGCTGCTGCGCGACCTGAAGGCGCTTGGCTCACCCTACCCGCTCGGGCTGACCGCCAACGGCAACACGCCGGAAGAGTTCAAGACGCATGAAAAGGCGATCGAGATCGGTCTCGATTTCATCTCTTATTATTATGACGACCTGCCGAATGCCTTCATCACCGGCGAACGCGAAAAGGGGATTCCCGTCATCACCTGGACGGTGCGTGACGAAGAGGCGCGCCGACGCACATTCGCCAATGCAGACCAGATGACCTTCGAAGGCTTCGATCCGCGTGCGACTGCTTGACGCTCGCTTTTTGGCCAAGATCATGCGCAGACTGCTGCATAACTCCTTAAATCGGATCCATTTGAGGATAAATTATGCAGCAACTCAAAGCGTTACAGCGTCCTTTGCGCGTCTGAAAAGACGCGCGGCGCTGTAAGGCAGAGCCGAGACTATCCTCCCACAGGCTTCGCATTTGTCCCATGACTGATGAATTATCCATTCGCGTAGAACGCTCCTTCACCGCGATTTCCCCGGAGAGCTGGTCCAGGCTTTCCGGGGCGTCGAAGACCTGCACTGCGATTGCCTACAACCCTTTCGTTTCGCACGCCTTTTTATCGTCGCTGGAGGAATCCGGCTCCGCCGACGCCGAGACCGGATGGCTCGGCCACCATCTGCTGCTCGAGACCGGGCGCGGCGAACTGATCGGCGCCCTGCCCGGCTATCTCAAGAACCACAGCCAGGGCGAATATGTCTTCGACCATGGCTGGGCCGACGCATTCGAGCGGGCCGGCGGGCGTTATTATCCCAAACTTCAGTGCTCGATCCCGTTCACCCCGGCGACGGGCCCGCGGCTTCTTGTCACCGAAGGGCTGCAGCGACTGCCGATCCAGAGCGCGATCGCCGAAAGCCTGAAGGAGGTGGTGCGCCGGCTCGGCATCTCCTCGGCCCACATCACCTTCGTGCCGGACGAAGAGATCGGCGTCTTCGAGATGGACGGCTATCTGCACCGCACCGACCAGCAGTTCCATTTCATCAATGACGGCTATGCCAATCACGAGGAATTTCTCGAAACGCTTGCCTCGCGTAAACGCAAGGCATTGCGCAAGGAGCGCCGCGCCGCCCTCGAAAACGGTATCAGCATCGACTGGCTGACCGGCCGCGACCTGACGGAACGCATCTGGGATCAATTCTTCAAGTTCTACATGGATACTGGCGGGCGCAAGTGGGGCCGGCCTTACCTCACCCGTAAGTTCTACTCGCTGATCGGCGAACGCATGGCCGACGATATCCTGCTCGTCATGGCCAAACGCGACGGGCGCTATATCGCCGGCGCGATCAACTTCATCGGCGGCGATACACTCTACGGCCGTCACTGGGGCTGCATCGAGGATCATCCCTTCCTGCATTTCGAGGTCTGCTATCATCAGGCGATCGACTTCGCCCTTTCGAAAGGGCTGAAACGTGTCGAGGCCGGCGCCCAGGGCGAACACAAGCTCGCCCGCGGTTACCTGCCGGTGACGACACATTCCGCCCATTATGTCGCGCATGCCGGCCTTCGCCGGGCGATCGGCGACTATCTCGCGCGCGAGCGCGCCGATGTCGAACAGATGAGCGAGTTGCTGACCGAGCACAGCCCTTTCCGCAAGGGCGAGCGTCAGCAGGAGGATTGACGCCGCCGCACCGGCCGCGCTACCCGAATAATCTGGAAACGAGGAGATTTTCGCGATGACCAACCCCGCCGCTTATGACGACAACAACATCTTCGCCAAGATCCTCCGCGGCGAAATCCCCTCGCACCGCGTCTACGAGGACGAGCATACCGTGGCCATCATGGATGTGATGCCGCAGGCGCCGGGCCACGTGCTCGTCCTTCCGAAGGCGGCGTCGCGCAATATCCTCGATGCCGATCCAGCCACCCTCACCCAGGCGATCACCGTGGTCCAGAAGATCGCCAAGGCGGTCAAGGACGTCTTCGACGCCGATGGCGTGTTCGTCGCCCAGTTCAACGAGCCGGCGGCCGGGCAAACGGTATTCCATCTGCATTTCCATGTCATCCCGCGGCATGAAGGCATGGCCCTCAAGCCGCATTCCGGCAAGATGGAGGACGGCGCCGTGCTTGCCGGCAATGCCGAAAAGATCAGAGCAGCGCTGGGGTAAGGTCAACCCCTGTCGATTTGAGAGAATTCAATCCAGACAATTATTTGGAACAAGATCATGATCCGCCATACTGTCGCATTCCGCCTGAAGCACGAAGCCGGCTCGGCTGAAGAAACGTCGTTCCTCTCCGACGCGCTGGTGCTTGCCAAGATCCCGAGCGTGCGGAATTTCGAGCAGCTTCGGCAGACGAGTCCAAAGAATGCTTATGCCTTCGGCTTTTCGATGGAATTCGACGATCAGGCTGGCTACGACACGTACAACCTCCATCCCCTGCATGTCGCCTTCGTCCGCGACCGCTGGGTGCCCGAGGTCGCCGATTTTCTCGAGATCGACTACACCAAGCTCTGAAAGGGCGCATGTAGATCCGGACACGAAAAAGGCCGCAGTGACGCGGCCTTTTCCAATTCGGTGACGGTATCTTACTTCTTGCGTGGAACCTTCGGAACCGCGCTTCCCTTCTTCGGGGCTTCGCGGACCTCAGGCTCGGCCTGCGGCACCGCTTTGGCGCGGGTCTTGCGGGCCGCCTTCGTCTTCAGCTCGCCGTCATCCCCATCCTCGGCTTCGGGATGCACGACTTCGGCTTCGGGCTTCGGCTTGATCGGCGCCGTTTCCGAGATGGCTTCGAGCACGATGCCGGGCTTGCCGTCTTCCTTCGGGCCGACGGTGACATTGACGACGCCGCCCTTCTTCAGCTTGCCGAAGAGGATCTCGTTGGCAAGCGGCTTCTTGATCGTATCCTGAATGACGCGAGCAAGCGGGCGGGCGCCCATCTTCTCGTCGTAACCCTTTTCCGCCAGCCAGGCGATCGCATTCTCGTGCAGGTCGAAGGTGACGTTCCTTTCGGAAAGCTGGGCCTCCAGCTGCATGATGAACTTCTGTACGACCTTGTGGATGACGGCCGTCGGCAACGCCGCGAAAGGAATGATCGCGTCGAGACGGTTGCGGAATTCCGGCGTGAACAGGCGGGTCAGCGCCTCCTCGTCCTCGCCGGTGCGCTTGGACGAGCCGAAGCCGATCGCCGCCTTGGCCATTTCCGACGCACCCGCATTGGTCGTCATGATCAGGATGACGTTGCGGAAGTCGATCTTCTTGCCGTTATGGTCGGTCAGCGTGCCGTGGTCCATGACCTGCAAGAGGATATTGTAGATGTCGGGATGGGCCTTCTCGATTTCGTCGAGCAGGACCACGCAATGCGGGTGCTGGTCGACGCCATCGGTCAGAAGACCGCCCTGGTCGAAGCCGACATAGCCGGGAGGTGCACCGAGCAGACGCGAGACCGTGTGCCGCTCCATATATTCCGACATGTCGAAGCGCAGGAGTTCGACGCCGAGCGACGATGCCAGCTGCTTTGCCACTTCGGTCTTGCCGACGCCGGTCGGACCGGAGAAGACATAGGCGCCGATCGGCTTGTTCGGCTCGCGAAGACCGGCACGTGCCAGCTTGATCGAGGTCGAAAGAGCTTCGATCGCGATATCCTGGCCGTAGACCACAGAACGCAGTTCCTGCTCGAGATTGGCGAGCACCGCTTCATCGTCCTTGGAGACGGTCTTCGGCGGAATGCGCGCCATCGTGGCGACCGTTGCCTCGATCTCCTTTTCGGTAATCAGCTTGCGGCGCTTGGACGGCGGCAGCAGCATCTGGGCCGCACCGGTTTCGTCGATCACGTCGATCGCTTTGTCGGGCAGCTTGCGGTCGGAGATGTAGCGGGCCGACAATTCGACGGCCGACTTGATGGCATCATTCGAATAACGCAGGTGGTGATACTCTTCGAAATAGGGCTTCAGGCCCTTCATGATCTCGATCGCATCTTCGATCGACGGTTCGCTGACGTCGATCTTCTGGAAACGACGGACCAGCGCACGATCCTTCTCGAAGAACTGGCGGTATTCCTTGTAGGTGGTCGAACCGATGCAGCGAATCGCGCCCGATGATAGGGCCGGCTTCAGCAGGTTCGATGCATCCATCGCGCCGCCCGAGGTGGCGCCAGCGCCGATCACCGTGTGGATCTCGTCGATGAAGAGCACGGCGCCCGGATATTCTTCCAGTTCCTTGACGACCTGCTTCAGGCGCTCCTCAAAATCGCCGCGGTAGCGCGTGCCGGCGAGCAGCGTGCCCATGTCGAGCGAGAAGATCGTCGCATCGGCGAGGGCTTCGGGAACCTTGCCTTCGACGATGCGCTTGGCAAGGCCTTCGGCGATCGCCGTCTTGCCGACGCCGGGATCACCGACGTAGAGCGGATTGTTCTTCGAACGGCGGCACAGGATCTGGATGGTGCGGCTGACCTCGGCGTGACGGCCGATCAGCGGATCGATCTTGCCGCCCTTGGCCTTCTCGTTGAGATTGACGCAATAGGCCTTGAGCGCATCCTGCTGCTTCTTCGGGCCGCCCTCTTCCTCGCCGCCGCGCGCCGTCGGCTTGCTGCTTTCGGCTTCTTCCTCAGCGCCGCGCGGGGGACGCACATCCGAAGCGCCCGGCCGCTTGCCGATGCCGTGGGAGATATAGTTGACGGCATCGTAGCGGGTCATCTCCTGCTCCTGCAGGAAATAGGCGGCGTGGCTTTCGCGCTCGGCGAAGATGGCGACGAGCACGTTGGCGCCGGTCACCTCTTCGCGGCCAGACGATTGCACGTGGATGACGGCACGCTGGATGACGCGCTGGAAGCCGGAGGTCGGCTTCGAATCCTCGTCATAACCGGTGATCAGGTTGGAAAGTTCGTTATCGACATATTCGACGAGCGTCTTGCGCAAGGTGTCGAGATCGACATTGCAGGCACCCATGACCGCGGCCGCATCGGCATCGTCGATCAGGGCGAGCAGCAGATGCTCGAGCGTCGCATATTCGTGGTGCCGCTCGTTGGCAAAGGTCAGTGCCTGATGGAGCGCCTTCTCTAAACTAGGCGAAAATGTTGGCACGTTCAGATCCTCACTTCTTTTCCATGACGCATTGCAGCGGATGCTGGTGCTGCCGGGCGAAGTCCATCACCTGGCTGACCTTCGTTTCCGCTACCTCGTATGTGAATATTCCGCATTCGCCAACGCCGTGGTTATGGACATGAAGCATGATGCGGGTGGCACTTTCACGATCCTTCTGAAAAAAACGCTCCAGAATATGGATGACGAATTCCATGGGAGTGTAGTCGTCATTCAAAAGCAGCACCCGATAGAGGTTGGGCTTTTTGGTCTTCGGCTTGGTGCGTGTGATGACCGAGGTTCGATTTGCGTTGTCCCCGTTCCTTTCGCTGTCGTTCTGCATCCGGATCGGCTTTGCGATCATTGTCATTCATTCCTCAAGCAATCCGGCGGAGCATGGGAGGGTGCTTTTCCCGCCGAATATCTGAAACACTAACTTAGTTCATAATAGGCTGATTTTAAGCCCCCTGTCAGACACTGCAATCAAGAAATGGCCGGCATGCACGGGAAAGACCAAAAAAGTCCCTGGTCGATCCCATGCGGGCGCTGCAGCGAAAGCGGAAACAAAAAGACCGGCCACAGATGCGTAGCCGGTCCTCGTTTTTCAATATGTCGCGCAGGTTGCGCCGTCAAAATCAATTCATGCGGCAGCAGGCGTCGCCGACGGCGCCGACTTGGCGCTCTTGACGACGGCAGCGGCGATCGGTGCTTCATGGGGCTTGTAGGCTGATTTGGCGAGATCGGCATACATCTCACTGAGCTTCGTGGTCTCGGAGACAAAGCCTTCAAAATACGCCTTAACGTAGCTCGTCTGCAGCTCGAAAGCGGCCTCGAAGCTCTTGACGCCGGCTAGGGTTTCGAAATGCGTCACCGCGTCCTGAAAGGATTTCTTCGAATATTCCGTGGCTTCAGCGGCGATCGCCTGAAAGCCCTTGGTGGTGTCGGAATAGTTTTTCAGTGCCGTGTCGACGGCTTCCTTGCTCTTCTTGTTAGCATCGTCAAAGTTGAACATGAGCCATCCTCCGTTGGGCTGTTGGTGGCGGCAGGGTAGCTGCAACGCACAAATAGTCAAGTAGTCTTGTGCGTTGCAAAACGCCCAGGAGTTGCATGACAATCATATAACAAAGCCCACGCGTCGGGGCACGTACGTCTTTAATTGATTTTGCTAAAATATATCAGAATGCCGCAACCGGAAGTTTTGAACAAATTCTCGCGCCGAATCGAAAAAACAAAAAAGACCGAACGGATCGCGCCGTTCGGTCCCTTTGAAGCATTCGAGCGCGGTCAGAGATCGACGTCGAGGATCGCCATCGAAAAGTTGTAGGAGCGGTCGCCGTCCTCGTCATCAATATAGACGACACCCAGAAATTCTTCGCCGAGATAGACTTCCGCAGAATCATCCTTGCGCGGACGCGCCTTGACGATCATCTGCGGGTTGAACATGCGCTTGAAATAGGCGTCGAGCTTCTTGATTTCTTCTGGCTTCACTCTGTCATCTCCGTAAGCGGTCCTGATTGGCCGCTTCTTGCACAAGAAATGCAGCGGTGTAAAGGCAAGGTTGCCGTTTGCTCATGGCCCTCCCCGTTCGGATCCCGCCGACTTTTGCTATCCTTGTTTCCAATGGGCGCTCAGATATCGGCGCCGATCACCTGGTCCATGTTGCGCGACGGCTCGGAACAACCGGCCTCGCCGACGACCTTGGCCGGCACGCCCGCAACCGTCTTCTTGGGCGGCACCGCCTTCAGGACGACCGAGCCGGCGGCGACGCGTGAGCAGTAGCCGATCTCGATATTGCCGAGGATCTTCGCACCGGCGCCGATCATGACGCCGGAGCCGATCTTCGGATGGCGGTCAGCGCCCTCCTTGCCGGTACCGCCGAGTGTGACGCCGTGCAGGATCGAGACGTTGTCGCCGATGACGGCCGTCTCGCCGACGACAAGGCCGGTGGCGTGATCGAGGAAGATGCCCTTGCCGATACGGGCGGCCGGATTGATGTCGGTCTGGAAGACGCTGGAGGAGCGGCTCTGCAGATAAAGCGCAAAATCACGCCGGCCGCGGTTCAGCAGCCAATGGGCGAGACGATGCGTCTGCAGCGCGTGGAAGCCCTTGAAATAAAGCACCGCCTCCATGAAGCGCAGGCAGGCGGGATCGCGGTCGTAGATCGCCTGGATATCGACACGCAGGATGGAGCTCCAGTCCGGCCAATCGAGGAGCATTTCCTCGAAGGTCTGGCGAAGCAGGTTCGCCTGCATGTCGGGGTGATCGAGACGTTCGCAGATGCGGTGGATGACGCATTCCTCGAGCGAATGGTAGTTGATCACGGTCGAATAGAGGAAGGCGGCGAGAACCGGGTCCCGTTCGGCGGCGAGCCGGGCTTCCTCACGCAGGCTGTCCCAGATGGGATCCATCACCTTCAGCGGATGGCCTGTGTCAAAAGCACGAATGTCAGTCTTTGCGACCATCGCCGCTCTCCTCGTTGCCAGCCGGAATGCCGTTTTCGGAATGCCAATATATAGAGGAAAACGCCAATAACATAAATGGGTGCCGTCGCCATGGTTTTTTAGTATGGTTTTTCGGCATCACGATGTTGTCAGCGATGGGCGACCTTTGCGTAGAAGGCCAGAACCGCCTGCTTGAAAACCCTATCGCCGACGGCGAGCATATGATCGCGGCCGGGAATATCGAGCGCTTCGGCATTTTGCATCAGCGCCGCCAATTCCTGCGGCGAGCCGGCGATATCATCCTTGGTGCCGACGCCGATCAGCGTCGGCATGTCCAGCTTGGCCATGTCGGAGCGGGCGACGAGATCGCGCGAGCCGCGTATACAATCGGCAAGGGCGACGCGGTCGCTCTTCGTCTGCTCGGCGAAGGCGCGGAACATGCGGCCGCGGGCATGCGTGACCGCGTCCAGTGATGGAGCCAGCAGCGCATCGGCAATCGGGTCCCAGTCACCGACGCCGTCGGTCATGCCGATGCCGAGGCCGCCGAGCACCAGCGAACGGACGCGATGCGGATTCGCAAGCGCGGCAAAGACGGAGATGCGCGCGCCCATCGAATAGCCCATGACATCGGCTTCGGGGATGCCCAGATGATCCAGCAAGGCGATCGCATCGCCGGCCATGACCCAGGGACGATAGGCTTCGGCATCGTGCGGCTTGTCGCTTGCGCCGTGGCCGCGATTATCCATGGCGATCACCCGGTAGCCGGCATCACCAAGCGTCTTCAGCCAGCCCGGATGCACCCAGTTGACGTTTGCGGTCGAGGCAAAGCCGTGGATCAACAACACGGGGACGCCGGCAGGATCGCCCTCATCGAAGAAGGCGAGCTGCAATCCATCATGGGTGAAGCTTGAAAATGTGGGCGTATTCAGGTTCATCGGGCCTTCCTTTTTGGCGCGACCATAGTCGAGCGGCCTTTCATCGTGAAGCCAAAAACTGTGGCTAAAAACTGTGCCTGGCGCGGCGCTTTGGCTCTACACATTTGCGGCGAAGGCTTATAAGGTTCGCGCACATTTCAAAGCATTCGGAGAGCGACATGGCCGGCCACAACATTCCTCACTTCCAGAACGACGGCGGTCACCGCGTTATCGAAGTCGGCGTCAAGGAATTCATGTGCACCGGCGCTTCGGCTCCCTTCGATCATCCGCATATCTTCATCGACATGGGCGACGACAACGAGAAGGTCTGTTCCTACTGCTCGACGCTCTATCGCTTCAATTCCGCGCTCAAGCCGAGCCAGACCAATCCGGCCGGTTGCGTTTTCCACGTGAAGGCGGCGTAACGCGTCCAGATCCGGATCGGACGGACAATGCCGGTCGAACATGCCGCCATCATTGGCGCCGGGATATCAGGGCTGACAGCTGCCCTTGCGCTTTCACGCCGGGGTATCAGTTCAGAGATCTTCGAGCAGGCGGGCGAACTCACCGACATCGGCGCCGGATTGCAGGTTTCGCCGAACGCTTCCCGCATCCTTGCCGAACTCGGTATCCTTGACGGTCTATCACAGCTCTGGCTCGAGCCGGACGCGATCCGGCTGATATCGGGTGGGTCGCTGCGCCAGCTCGCGGCGGTGCCGGCCGGCAAATTCGCGCGGGAACGCTGGGGCGCTCCCTATGGCGTCCTGCACCGCACCACATTGCAGAAAGCCCTTTTGGCGGCGGTTGCGGCCGATCCGCTCTGCCGGCTTCACCTCGGCGTGCGGATAGATTCGACCCTACCGCCTTTCGAGCGGGCGACCGATGTTGTGATCGGCGCCGACGGCGTCTGGTCGAAGCTTCGGCAAGCCGTTCCGGGCAGCCCCTCGCCGCGCTTTTCCGGCAATATCGCCTACCGCTTCACTGTTACCGAGGATGAGGCGCCCGGTTTCCTCGACCGGGCAAGCGTTTCGGCCTTCCTCGGCGGCTCGGCGCATCTCGTCTGCTATCCGTTGCGGGAAACCGGCAGCTTCAACATGGTGGCAATCACCGCCGGCAATATCGCGCCGCAGGCCTGGCAAAGCGAGCCGACGGCCGAGCAGCGGGCGCAGCTACGGGCGCGCCTTTCCGGCTGGAACACCGCGATCGTCTCGCTGCTCGAGATAAATAGGAAGCTGACGTTCTGGCCGCTGTTCGAAACCACATCAGGCGCATGGCAGGACGGCCGAAAGACGGTCCTGATCGGCGACGCCGCGCATGCGATGATGCCTTTTGCCGCCCAGGGAGCGGCGATGGCGATCGAAGATGCCTACGAACTCGCCACGTTTCTTTCGAACAGCCCCGTGGCGGAAGCGCTGGCGCTATTCGAAAGACATCGGGCGCCACGCATTGCGAGGCTTCGCCAGCGCGGCGCCTTCAACCGGTTTGCTTATCATGCGAGAGGGCCGATCCGGATCGGCCGCGATCTTGTGCTCGGCCTCAAGCCGCCGCTAAGCCTCGCGGCAGATCTCGACTGGATCTACGGCTATCGGGCTGTCGATCTGCCTTGAAGCGCGACCAGCGGCGATAAAGCGTGTCTGGTCAGACGGCGCTTGCCGCCGCAAAGCCCCGTTCGATATCGGCCTTCAGGTCGGCCACGTCCTCGATGCCGATCTGCAGGCGGATGACCGGACCCTCCGTCGGCGCCTTGGCGATCTTGCGATCGTTGAGATTGGCATGCAAAGCGAGGCTTTCAAAGCCACCCCAGGAATAGCCGAGACCGAAAATCCTGAGTGCGTCGAGGAAGGCATGCGCCTTTGCTCTGGACTTCTCGGGACCATCGGCGGCAAGCACGAAGGAAAAGATGCCGCTGGCGCCTTTGAAATCCCGCTTCCAGAGATGGTGTGAGGGAAAACTCGGCAGGGCCGGATGCAGCACGCGGGCGACATCCTCCCTCCCCTCCAGCCATTCCGCGATATCAAGAGCGCTTTCATAATGCCGCTCGAGGCGCAGGCCCATGGTGCGCAATCCGCGCAGGATCTGATAGGCATCATCGGGTGCGCCGCAGATCCCGAGCACACCGTTTGCTTCCTTCAGCCGCTCCCAGTGTTCGGCATTGGCCGAAACCGTTCCGAGCAGGATATCGGAATGGCCGGACGGATATTTCGTCGATGCGTGGATCGAGATGTCGACGCCGTGATCGAGCGGCCTGAAATAGACCGGCGTCGCCCAGGTATTGTCCATCATGACGACGGCGCCGTGGCGGTGCGCAACTGCCGAGATCGCCGGAATATCCTGCATCTCGAAGGTGTTGGAGCCGGGAGCCTCGGTGTGGACGAGCTTCGTGTTCGGCCGGAAGAGCGTCTCGATGCCGGCGCCGATCTCCGGATGGTAATATTCCACCTCGACGCCGAGGCGCTTCAGCATCGTGTCGCAGAAATGGCGCGTCGGGCCATAGACCGAATCGACCACCAGCGCATGATCGCCGGCAGCGACGAAACCCAGGAACGGAATGGTGACGGCCGCAAGGCCCGACGGCACAAGGATCGTTCCGGCCGAGCCTTCGAGTGCGTCGATCGCCTCGCAGAGCGCATCCGTCGTCGGTGTGCCGCGCGTCCCGTAAGTGTATTTCTGCGTGCGCGTCTCCATCGCCCGCGCATTCGGAAACAGCACCGTCGAGGCATGCACGACCGGCGGATTGATGAAGCCGTGATAGTCGAAAGGGTCGTTGCCGATATGGGTCAGGCGGGTGTTGATGCCGGCATTCTGCAGGAAGCTGTCTTTGTCTTTCATGTCGGGAATAGCCTTTGGCGACGGAGACGCAAAAGTGGACTTTTGGACGCCCTGCCATATCAGGTCAACCCCTTGAAGATCGGTTGCAGGCGACGATCCGAAATGATGGAAATTTCGATTTTCGCGTTATTTTTCCGCAACCAGGCGCCTATTTCCTAGTCAACAGCCCATGAATGCAGCGCTATCTGCCAAAATGTTGCATTTCGCCGCAATTATTGGGCGCGACACTTGACCATGGTGAGATTTGCGACTGTGATAGGGTCTCTCGCGCCGGGAGGGTGTCGAGACAATGGGGAGGCGGCACGGATTGTCGGCACGCACTCTCCACAAGAAAAGATAAGACAACGGAAAAGGTTGGGAAAATGAAAAATAAGCTCCTGTCGGCCGCCATCGGCGCAGCAGTTTTGGCAGTTGGCGCCTCGGCCGCCTCCGCCACCACTCTCTCAGACGTCAAGGCAAAGGGTTTCGTTCAGTGCGGCGTCAACACCGGCCTTACCGGCTTTGCCGCACCTGACGCTTCCGGCAATTGGGCCGGCTTCGACGTCGACTTCTGCAAGGCAGTCGCTTCGGCTGTGTTCGGCGACCCCACCAAGGTCAAGTACACGCCGACAAATGCGAAAGAACGTTTCACCGCCCTCCAGTCCGGCGAAATCGATGTCCTCTCGCGTAATACGACCTGGACGATCAATCGCGACACCGCACTCGGCTTCAATTTCCGTCCTGTCACCTATTATGACGGCCAGGGCTTCATGGTCCGCAAGGGCCTGAACGTGAAGTCGGCTCTCGAACTCTCCGGCGCCGCAGTCTGCGTGCAGTCGGGCACGACTACCGAACTGAACCTCGCCGATTACTTCAAGACGAACAATCTGCAGTACAATCCGGTCGTCTTCGAAAATCTTCCTGAGGTCAACGCTGCCTACGACGCCGGTCGTTGCGACGTTTACACGACCGACCAGTCCGGTCTCTATTCGTTGCGTCTGACGCTGAAGAATCCCGACGAACACGTCATCCTTCCTGAGATCATCTCCAAGGAGCCGCTTGGCCCGGCCGTCCGTCAGGGTGATGATCAGTGGTTCGATATCGTTTCCTGGACGGCTTATGCGCTGATCAATGCCGAAGAGTTCGGCATCACGCAGGCAAATGTCGACGAGATGAAGAACTCGCCGAACCCGGATATCAAGCGCTTCCTCGGCAGCGAGACCGACACCAAGATCGGCACCGATCTCGGCCTGACGAATGATTGGGCCGCCAACGTCATCAAGGGCGTCGGCAATTATGGTGAAATCTTCGAGCGCAACATCGGCGAGGGCAGCCCGCTCAAGATCGCACGCGGCTTGAATGCGCTGTGGAACAAGGGCGGCATCCAGTACGCACCGCCGGTTCGTTGATCGAGCACTGGCAATGACATACCGGGAAGGCGGCCAAGCCGCCTTCCCACTCCAAAAAGTAAAAAGAAAGCCCGAAAACGGGCACAAGGGGATTGGCGCGGCATGACGCATGAGGCTGTGGATACGACACCTTTGCATGGCACCGGCTGGAGTTTCCGGTCGGCAATGTACGACCCGAAATACCGGAGCATATTTTACCAGGTCCTAACAATCGTTATTCTCGTGGGCTTTGTGTGGTGGGTGGCCCACAACACTGCCGTGAACCTTGCCCGCAGCAATACGGCATCGGGTTTCGGCTTTCTTCGCGGCCGCGCCGGTTTCGAAATCGGCCAGTCGCTGATCGGCTTTTCGAGCGACTCGACTTATGCGCGCGCACTTCTTGTCGGCATTCTGAATACCTTGCTGGTGGCGGTGACCGGTATCTTCACGGCGACCATCATCGGCTTCCTGATCGGGATCGGCCGGCTGTCGCGCAATTGGCTGATTGCCAAGCTCTGCACGGTCTATGTCGAGGTTTTCCGCAACATTCCGCCGCTGCTCGTCATCTTTTTCTGGTATCTCGGCGTTCTCTCCGTCTTGCCGCAGCCGCGTGAATCGGTGGGTCTGCCGTTCAGCATGTACCTCAACAACAGAGGACTAGCCTTCCCGAAGCCAATCTTCGAGACGGGCATGATAGCGGTCGGCATCGCCCTCGTGATTGCGATTGTCGCCACCATCATCATCGCGCGCTGGGCCCATAAACGCCAAGCCGCAACCGGCCAGCCGTTCCACACCGTATGGACGGCAATCGGGCTGATCGTCGGCTTGCCATTGCTGGTCTTCGTTGTCTCCGGCTTTCCGCTCACCTTCGACGTTCCGGTTGCCGGAAAATTCAACCTCACGGGCGGCTCCGTCGTCGGCCCCGAATTTATGTCGCTGTTTCTCGCTCTGTCCTTCTATACCGCCTCGTTCATCGCCGAGATCGTTCGCGGCGGCATTCGCGGCGTTGCAAAAGGACAATCCGAAGCAGCCGGCGCGCTGGGGCTGCATCCGTCGAGCGTGACGAGACTTGTCGTGGTGCCGCAGGCGCTGCGCATCATCATCCCGCCGTTGACGAGCCAGTACCTGAACCTGACCAAGAACTCCTCACTCGCCATCGCGATCGGTTTCTCGGATCTCGTTGCCGTCGGTGGCACGATCCTCAATCAGAGCGGTCAAGCGATCGAGATCGTCTGCATCTGGGGTATCGTCTACCTCAGCTTGAGCATTCTCACGTCGCTGTTCATGAATTGGTTCAACGCCAAGATGGCACTGGTGGAGAGATAAGATGTCGGTCGCCGATAAACCCTTTGTCAGAACGTCCATCCTTGCCGCCGAACCGCCGCCCCCCGGCGAGAGAGGAGCCGTCGCCTGGATACGTCGCAATCTCCTGGCAAGCCCGAAGGACGTGATCCTGACGATCCTGGCTCTTGCGCTCCTCGCATGGGCCGTGCCGCATCTCGTCAACTGGCTGTTCATCCAGGCCGTATGGTCCGGGCCGGACCGCACATTCTGCGCGACAACGATCCAGGGCGGCATCCAGCCTGACGGCTGGAGCGGTGCATGCTGGGCCTTCATCAGCGCCAAGTACGATCAGTTTATCTTCGGCCGCTATCCGCTCGGTGAGCGTTGGCGGCCGGCGATCGTCGGGATCCTGTTCATTCTGCTGCTGGTTCCGATGCTGATCCCGTCGGCGCCGCGCAAGGGCCTGAACGCCATCCTTCTGTTCGCCGTCCTGCCGATCATGGCCTTCTGGCTTCTTCACGGCGGCTTCGGCCTCGAAGTGGTGGAGACTCCGCTCTGGGGCGGGTTGATGGTGACGCTCGTCCTGTCCTTTGTCGGTATCGCCGTCTCCCTACCCGTCGGCATTCTGCTTGCGCTGGGACGCCGCTCGAAGATGCCCGTCATCCGGATGCTTTGCGTTACCTTCATCGAGGTCATTCGAGGCGTTCCGCTGATCACCGTTCTGTTCATGGCAAGTGTCATGCTGCCGCTTTTCCTTCCCACAGGCTGGAACGTGGACAAACTGCTTCGGGCGCTGATCGGTGTGTCGATCTTCACGTCGGCCTATATGGCTGAAGTGATCCGCGGCGGCCTTCAGGCGATCCCGAAGGGACAGTTCGAAGGCGCCGATTCACTCGGCCTCGGCTATTGGCAGAAGACCCGGCTGATCATCATGCCGCAGGCCATCAAGCTTGTAATCCCGAGCATCGTGAACACCTTCATCGGAACGTTCAAGGACACGTCGCTGGTCACCATTATTGGGATGTTCGATCTGCTTGGCATCGTCAAGCTGAACTTCTCCGATGCCAACTGGGCAAGCGCCGTCACGCCGATCACGGGTCTGATCTTCGCGGGCTTCATCTTCTGGCTGTTCTGCTTCGGCATGTCGCGCTATTCAGGCTTCATGGAACGCCATCTCGATACCGGCCACAAACGATAAGAACGCTACAACGATAAGAATGAGGGAAAATAATCATGGCTGAAGCTCCAGCGAAAAAGCTCACCGTTTCCGCGACGGAAGTGGCGGTCGAGATCGTCAACATGAACAAGTGGTACGGCGATTTCCACGTGCTGCGCGACATCAACCTGAAGGTCATGCGCGGCGAGCGCATCGTCATTGCCGGCCCATCAGGCTCGGGCAAGTCGACGATGATCCGCTGCATCAACCGCCTGGAAGAACATCAGAAAGGCAAAATCGTCGTCGACGGCACCGAGCTCACCAATGATCTGAAGAAGATCGACGAGGTGCGGCGCGAAGTCGGCATGGTGTTCCAGCACTTCAACCTCTTCCCGCATCTGACGATCCTGGAAAACTGCACGCTGGCGCCAATTTGGGTCCGCAAGATGCCGAAGAAGCAGGCCGAAGAAGTGGCCATGCACTTCCTGAAGCGGGTCAAGATCCCGGAGCAGGCCAACAAATATCCGGGCCAGCTTTCCGGCGGCCAGCAGCAGCGCGTGGCGATCGCCCGGTCGCTCTGCATGAACCCGAAGATCATGCTGTTCGACGAGCCGACCTCGGCGCTCGATCCCGAAATGATCAAGGAAGTGCTCGACACCATGGTGGGTCTTGCCGAGGAAGGCATGACCATGCTCTGCGTCACCCATGAAATGGGCTTTGCCCGCCAGGTGGCCAACCGGGTCATCTTCATGGACCAGGGCCAAATCGTCGAACAGAACGAACCGGCCGCCTTCTTCGATAACCCGCAGCACGAACGCACCAAGCTGTTCCTCAGCCAGATCCTGCACTAGATCGAAGCGTCCCTTGAAAAGACCCGCCGCACCTTCCGGTTCGGCGGGTTTTTCACGTTCAGCGGGAGGCTGTCGCCTGCAGCAGACTGCAGAGACCGGCAAGACCGGAATCACCGCCGGAGGCGGAGATATCGGCGCAACGGACGAGCATCTTGCGCTGATCATTGACAGGCCTCGCCTGGAAGGCCTCCAGGGTGCGAATCTGGGACGCGCTGAGGCTGCGCTCAGCCGCGGGTCTGCCGCTGCTGCCTGCCCCATCCACCCTGCCGATGGCGAGGTTGGCATCGATGCCATTACCGCTACCGACCGAGGCCGTGGCGTTGGCATCGAGCCCATCAGAACCGCCGGTGCGTGCATTGAGATCGGCATTGACGCCGCGCTCGCCCCCGATCCTGGCGTTGGCGTCTGCGTCGATACCGTTGCCGCCACCGACACTGGCATTGACATCGGCATCGATGCCACCGCCGGCATTGGCGGTCGCATCGCCATTGACCCCGTTCGAGCCGCCAACGGAAGCATTGACACCGGCGCTGACGGCATTGCCTGCATTCACCGACACACCGACATCCATCGCACGCGCATCGCTTGCCGGCATGGCAAGGAGGGCGCAGGTGGATGCGAGCACTGCAAAAGACAGTCCATGGTGGTTATGGGTCATGTTTTCCTCCGTTTCCATTCCGCCGAACGATCTGCCCGGCAGTCGAAAATCGAGGAACGCGCGTGCCTTCGATCGATCGGACGCCTGCAACTACAGGACGTCCATGGCAAGGCAACGTGAAGAGATGACGAAGGTTTCACAGCATGGCCCGGCAAGTCGGTTTGGCGGCGTGCAATGATGTTTCACGGTTATTGAATTCCGAATCGACCGACCGACTGTGCCTAAAGCGGGCATGTCGGCTGACAGTCGGAGGGGTGTTGAAGTATTCCTTCCGATGGCGCCGCTGTCGCGGGCATTGGCTTCTCCACCAGCGATTGAACATGCTAAAAATAACTCCCTTTCTGCCTGGATATATCAAGCGGGAAGTCCATGTTTCAGCATGTTCTCATTTGAGGGAACTGGAGGTTTAAAATGGGTATTTTCGACAAGATCAAACATGCAATCTTCGGAGAGGCAAAAGCAGCCGAACCCGTTGCTGCCGGCGCGCCGACGACAGAGCCGGCGCCAGCGCCTGCCGCACCGTCGGCAAACCCCAGTCCGGCCCCTGCGCAGCAGAGCAAGCCAGTCCCCACGGCCACAGGCACAGCCACAGTCGATATCGTCCCGATCCTCGATGCGGCTGCGAAAAAGAGCGGTCAGAAACTCGATTGGCGCCGTTCTATTGTAGACCTGATGAAAGCCGTCGGGATGGATGCGAGCCTGACCGAGCGCAAGGAACTTGCCGCTGAACTCGGCTATACTGGCGACACCAACGATTCCGCAAAAATGAACATGTGGCTGCACAAGGCCCTGATGAAGCGGCTTTCGGAAAATGGCGGCAAGGTACCGGCCGATCTCCTGGATTGATCGACGGCGGATGGCTGCCGCCATTTCTAAGACGGCAGCCACCCGGCAAGGTCTTTCGCCGATGCGGAGGGAACAAGGAGTCCCCCTTGCCTGCAGGCGTTGGAACCAATAACGTCGCGCTCGATTACTTCAAAATCGATCGTGGAGAATTAAATCCGATGAGATTGATAGCAGTCGTTGGTGTTGCACTTGGCCTGGGCTGTATATCGGCCGCAGAATCTCCTTCAAACTATCAATCCTACAGCGGCATTCGGGTCGATACTGACCCGGCGCTGCTGGCTCGGTACGATAAAGCGCTTCAGCGGTGCGTGCCGGAGGCAGCCTCATGGCAACGCGGCTCAACGGACCCGCACAGCCTCTATTACAACGCGGCTCTCAGAAGTTGCCTCTATAGGTACAGCTTCGTCGACAGAGGCGTCTACGCCTACCCCATCCCCCAGGTCTACTTCGATCATTTCCTGGATCGCTGAGCCGCGACGCCCTTCAGAGGCCTGTCAAACAGAAACCCCGCCATTTTGGCGGGGCTGTCTTCAATCGCGATGCTGCGACCTCTGCATAGTTCCTTAAATCGGAAAGACGCGCGTCGTTATAGTCAGCGTTTGCCGCCAGCTGGCGGCCGACCCTTGCCCGCCGGGCGATTGCCGCTTCCGGACGAGGTCTTGGCATCATTGCCCTGGCCGAAGTTGGTGCCGCCGAGATGGCCACCACCGCTGGTATTGGCAACCTGGCGCTGCGCTTTGCGCAACAGTGCCTCTGCATTGGTCTTGCTCATGAAATTCTCCTCAATGGCTGGAAAACCCAGCCGGAATGCCGCCGCTGACATCCGCGGTCAAAGACCGAAGGCATATCAGGCAGCGACGATGGTGTTGGGGGAGGCTTGCGTCGATCAAAGACTTGCCTGCGTTCATGACGATTCCCCCTCAACCGGCATGACAATCACCCTCCGGCGGCTGCCGGACGGCGCAGAAATCGATTTTGAAAGGAAAGATCAGCTGGGACGCCAGGGCGCAAACCAAGCTCGACAAGCAATTTCGATAGATGAATCAATATGACGGCAATGTGTTTAAAACAAGTTCCCGGCTTCCTGGCTGGAGAGGCGTTACCGACTGCTTTTGCCGATTCATGGAGGATAATCATCCTGCAGCGCCGGTTGGAACACTTCTTGCAGAGTTACTAATATGTTTATGATGCAAGGACCAAATGTCATGAATCGGTACACATCGCATCAGTTTCCCGCACTGAGGATCCTCATGAGCGGCCAGGAAAAATACAGCGTCGTCAGGACCCTTGGAGATGCAGCCACCATGCTCATTTCGGAATGGCCGGGCGATGATGGTGAGGAGTATGTCGTTGCGGTAAGGACATGCCTCGACGCCATCCGCGGAACCACACCCCCGGGCGCCGCGCGGGAAGCGCTGATGAGAGCGGCTGATGAAGCCGGCATCCGCTACCTCTCGGTCGTTCACTGAGATCGCTCAAGCAGATTACAGAGAAGAATTTGCGGAAACGCTCGAGCAGTGCAAATCCGCCGCTCGAACAGATATGAGCACCGCGTTCCTGAGCTTTGGCGAATAACGAACGACCGCCGAATTCGAGCCGCGCGCATCTTCCCGGCTTCGCCATTTCAAGCGCGTCTGAAGGAAGGCATTTCTGCCTTCTGATCGACCTTCGCAATTTCGCACATGGTCTTTCCCGCGTCACACGAATCGAAATAAACATCGAACGCCGATCAATGGGTAATTAAGGGAATAATATAATAATGCGCGCTGGTATCCTAACAGTATTGATTGCCATGGGATTGCTTACTGCCTGCACGCCGACGCGCCAGGACTATGATGCTCTCGTCACATTGCTGCAGGGCAGCGCGAGAGCGCGAAATGAGGCGGTCAAAGAATGCGTAAGGGGCTTCGATGGAAAGACCACTCGCAACTTCGGCCTTTTGACAAACACGTCGGATAAAGACGCTGCGCGCGTTGGCTGCAATCGATTTGTCGCAGCGCTCGCTTCCGGTCGCGCCACCTATGACGACGTCGTTGACATCAAACGCCACCGGCCCACTCCGAAGCTGATCAAAATTTTCCAAGGTCGCTAAACAGGATCCGCCGCCGGCTTGCGGTGTCGGACCTGCAAGCCGTCCGCCCAAAGTCGTTTAAGGTAGCAACGAGCCGATCTTGGTGTACCGGCGATCGGCGTTTGCCTTGTCGTCTTGCTGCAACTCTACGACGCCCTACGCTTGCTAATTGTTGCCGTCGAGGGCTGGGGCTAGAGCATGGCAGATTGGTATTATGCGGTCGGACAGAATCAAAAGGGTCCTGTTGGCGAAGACGAACTTCGAGAACTCATCGAAAGCGGGCAGATCACAAGCGAAACCTACCTGTGGCATGAGGGGATGGACGCATGGCAACGAGCCACCGAACATCCAGAGTTTACGTCAGCCTTCGTTGCGCCGCCACCTTTGCCTATCGTCCAGCTTTCGAAGCGACCACAGGGAAGTCCGTAAACTTCAGTGACGCCAACGTCGAGGTGACCATTGTCGTTACCGGCCGTGACGCATGGAGGACGCTGGTGTTCGCAAGGGGTGGCGCGATCGAGGATGGAGTTGGCAGCCGATACCCTGGCACTCTCGCTCTCCCCCAATGTCAGCAAGTGTCTTGAGCGCCTTCAGAGCGTGGACTTTCGCCATTTCGGAGATGGTCTTCTTCGCCCTGCTGACGGCACCTACTTTGCGCCAGCGCCTGGCCTTTTGCCGCCTCTCGCCATGCTTTGATTTCCTTGATTGTTTTTCAAGTTAGGTTACGCTCGGCGCGTGCATTTCTACGGGGATAAAGCTTACTATGAAGATGGGAGACCAACTGACGGATGTGAGGCGGTGCCCGCACTGCAGCATCGCGACACCTTTGTTATATCAAGTATGGGCTTCCAAGGGGAGTGAAGGGACGCCTCGCACGGACGGACAAGACCGGAAGGCTTGGGCTACTTACCTTTGCAGGACATGTGGCGGAGCCGTTTCAGCAGAGGCCTATGGGCCATATATTGGCCAGGAAGCTGCGTACCTATACCCTGGCACAAAACAAGCTCACGAAGATATTCCCTCTATTGCGAGAGTTTTTCTGCAGCAAGCATTCGACACTCTACATGCACCAGACGCGTCGGCTGTGATGGCCGGCAGTGCTGTCGATGCCATGCTGAAAGAACGAGGCTATGACGACCAGAAGAAGTCGCTGTATGCACGCATTGACCAGGCACTCGCCCACAACGTTCTTACTCAAGGCATGGCGGAATGGGCTCACTCTGTTCGCCTAGGTTCAAACCGACCACGTCATGCAGATGCTGAGCGCCCGCACGTCTCGCATGCTGAAGCGAGGCAATCAGTCGAATTTGCTGAAGCACTTGGCAATTTTCTATTCGTACTAACTGCAAAAATTGATCGCGGTATTGAGGCCGCGAAGACGGCCAGCGCAGTCAAATGAGACGAGCCTTCTTCACAATCGGCATGGCTTAACTCTTGGGAGAGCAGATATGGACGACAAGATCATGAAGGGCGTTGAGAACGAGAAGACGGCCGACGGCTGGGTAGTGACTACGGTAGAGAACGGGGTGGTCTCGCGTAGGCAGATTTTCTCCGACAAATCACAAGCGCTCGAACACGAGAAGAAAGAGAAGCGCCGGCTTGGCTTCTGAATAAATCATCTCCATCACCACGCTGTGGAGAAGTCGAACAATGTGAACAAGTTGCGGATTATCGTTCGTTTCTTCGCGCTCTGATAGCACGAACTATTCTCCGACTCGCCGTTGTGTGTCCTGCTGCTGATACAACCAGCAAAGGAGATGCGACGTGCCGCCATTCATTTTGACTTACGACCTCGTGAAAGAGGAAACGTCCGCAGACTACAAGCCTCTGATTGACGACCTTAAGGAGCGGGGTGGGCACAGGTATCAGGATTCCTGCTGGTTGGTCTTCCTGAACAACACAGCTGCTGAAGTCTACGACCACTATAATAAAATGTTGGACCAGAACGATAAACTGATGGTGTCAGAATTGACGCGAAACCATAAACAGGCCGGCAATTACAAAGGCACCAACAAATGGATCGAAGACCACCCGCCTGTGAGGTGAAGTCGAACGCAGCTACAGGGACCAGATTACAAACGAAAGGCTGCCCGATGACAAGTCGGACGGCCTCGTCCGCTGGTAATTCCCCGTTGGCAAAGGGAAGAGAACGCGCTTGAAGGGCCAATGGGGCTCAAACGAATTCGTCGCCGATTATAAGAGGTGCTTGGCTCAAGAAGACGCTGAGCCAGAGCCGACCAGGCACACCCTGCAGTGGCTCGTCGACAAATGCCGGCCATTACACGCGGAAGGCTGATAAGCGGAAGCTCGCGATTTTCGGGGGCTGCTAAACTAAACGAGAACAGCCTAACCCCTCAACCTGATCCGATGAGGGTTTCGATCAATGAAAATGATGCGAAAACAAATGGTTAAAAAATGAATGGCGACCCCTGCAGGAATCGAACCTGCGACAACCTGCTTAGAAGGCAGGTGCTCTATCCAGCTGAGCTAAGGGGCCGTCCGGCGGCCGCGTCTCACGAGCGCGACCGGATGCGGCATATCTGGACCAGAAATCTCAATGCGTCCAGGGCTGCGTGCGGGTATAGCGGAAATTGTCCGGATAGGCGACGACCTGGCGGACCGGATCCTTCGGTGCGATGACGCGGTATTCGATGCCGTTGCGCTGGGCGTAGGCTTCGGCGAGTTCCTGCGTTTCGAAGGTGAGCTTCACCTGCTGGCGCATATCGCCCGAGGAAGTGTAGCCCATGATCGGATCGATCTTGCGCGCCGACTCCTGATCGTATTCAAGCACCCAGAGATGGGTGTTGGCCTTGCCGGACTGCATGGCGGTCTTGGCTGGACGATAGATCTTGGCAGACATGACTGCAGCGTCTCCGACTATGCGGGCAAGCGCCCGCCTTTCATGGTCTCAATCCCGTTGCCGGCCCGTTCTCGGGCCTTGGCAGAGAATAATGCCAAGAGATGAATTTTGCTTAGCCGCGAATCCCCGCTTTTTCAAGAAAAAAGGCGGTGTGCGACACGCCTGCCGACTCCGTTCGCATGACGGCCGACACCGCCTCCCCTTCAAATCCGGTGATTGCCGGCGGATTTCGCAATATTTCCGCTTGTTTCACCTTGTGATCATAACCTGATTGCCGCTGCCTTCCCTCGGCACTAGTTTACGGCTCAATCGATTTCAGTGGATTTGCAGCTCATGATGAGACGTTCGGCGGAGTTCAATGCCATTGTGATAGGCGCTAGCATCACGGCGTTCTTCTACGTTGCCATCAGCTACGCCCAATATATCGGCCTGATCGCCCACGGCTAAGGGAGCCCTGTGCTGACGTACAATTGCGCCAGACAGACCGAACTCGTGCGCCCGGCAAGCAGGCTGGCGACCTATCAAGATTTTTCTGTCTTGCATCCACAGGTCCTGCGAGGAATCTTCGGCCAGAGCTGGATTTATGGGTTGCGACGGCGAAGTGAACCGTGTATCTCCCCTGCCATTCACGGCACGGAGTGTAGCGCAGCCTGGTAGCGCATCTGGTTTGGGACCAGAGGGTCGGGAGTTCGAATCTCTCCACTCCGACCATTCAAATATCCCGATATTGTTGAATTCCTTGACAGGCGCACCCTGCTCGTGGTCGCGCGCCGTCACTTCGCCTTCTTCGTCGTCGTGGCGCTGACGATCCTGTCGCCCGGCTTGATTCCGAGTTTGGCAACGATGCCGGCGTTGAGTTCGACGACGTATTTCACCGCGCTCATCGAATCGATGATGTCGCGTGAATAGGGCACTGCCTTTTCCTTGATGTGGCGGATCGTGCCGGTGTCGTCTGCAAAAAGCATATCGAGCGGCAGGATGGTGTTTTCCATCCACATGGTGACGCGCCGCGGCTGGTCGAAATCGAAGATCATGCCGGCATCATCGGCCATCGTCTTGCGAAACATCAGGCCGCGGGCGCGCTGATCCGGGGTCGAGGCGATTTCGACGGTGAAATGCAGCACCTTGCCCGTAGCGGTCTGGATGAGCAGCGGCTCCTTGTCGAACCGTATCTCCTCGTCAGCCAAAGCCGGCAGCGCGACCATGAAAAAAAGCGCCAATAAGGCGCTTCTGATGGCATCAAATAGGATTAGGCCGCGCATGTTCAGTGCGACCGGCTTGCCGGGCTCGGAACGTCAGGATGGATCTCTGCGGCCATCAGGCCCTTTTCGCCGTCGCCGAAGCGGACGAGGACCACCTGGCCGGGGCGCAGTTCCGTCAGGCCGAAGCGGCGCAGCGTTTCCATGTGCACGAAGATGTCTTCAGTGCCCTCGCCGCGCGTCAGGAAGCCGAAGCCCTTGGTGCGGTTGAACCACTTGACCAGCGCACGCTCGAGGCCGCTCGTCGCGGTGACCTGCACATGGGTGCGCACCGGCGGCAGCTGCGAGGGATGAACCGCGGTCGACTGGTCCATCGAGAGGATCTTGAAAGCCTGGTAGCCGCGCTCGCGGCGCTGGATGAGGGCAACGATGCGCGTTCCCTCAAGGATCGTCTGGTAACCGTCGCGGCGCAGGCAGGTTACGTGCAGGAGAACATCCTGCATGCCGTTGTCGGGCACGATGAAGCCGAAACCCTTGGCCACGTCGAACCACTTGACGACGCCGGTGATTTCAACAAGATCGACCGCCTCTCCTGATAGCTCGTCGAGGTCGGAGTATTCGTTCGATGAAATCCTGTCAGCCATTGTCGCCAGCCCCTCGAATACGCGTCACACTGTTACGGTTAACTGATTCTTGAAATCAAGATTAACATCTTGGTAACGGATAAGCGCAAGTCCTAGTTTTCGGTTATTCCCAGGTGCACATTTTATAAAGATGACTTGCCCGAAGCTGACCTCGGCTCGCCGAAAAAAGCTAGCCCCAATAAAGGAGTAAATAGAATGCGTTATCTTCATACAATGGTGCGCGTCAAAGACCTCGACGCCTCACTCACCTTTTACACTACGCTTTTCGGGCTGGAGGAGATTCGCCGCCACGAAAACGAGAAGGGCCGTTTTACCCTGGTTTTCCTGGCTGCTCGCGACGATCTCGACCGTGCGCGCAGCGAAAAAGCTCCCTGCCTCGAGCTTACCTACAATTGGGACACGGAAGATTATAGCGGAGGTCGCAATTTCGGCCACCTCGCTTATGAGGTCGACGATATTTACGCCACCTGCCAAAATCTGATGGACAACGGCATCACCATCAACCGGCCGCCGCGCGACGGGAACATGGCCTTCGTGCGCTCGCCCGACGGCATCTCGATCGAAATCCTGCAGAAGGGCAGCCCGCTTCCGGCCGCCGAACCCTGGGCCTCGATGGGCAATACCGGCGCCTGGTAAGGGTTTTCGCCGCAAGGCTTTTGCGAGGCTTGCGGCTTTTTCGATTTCGGGTCTGGCCGGCGCCTCGGCGCTTGCCGCGAGCCGACGCCGCAGGCAATCTCCTGACGACTCGAAGCGGAATAGAAGCGTTTTCGTTTATTTTCCGCATTCAACTGGAGACTGTCGCTTGCGTAAGATGCAAATGCGGATGCCCGTGACGGGCGCTTTGCTGATCGCCACCTCGATGCTGGCGCTGTCCGGTTGCGCGTCGGACAAGAAGGCACTCGATTCGGCGGTGGTGGTTCCGACTGTGCCGGCCGCAGCACCTGAGCTGGCCACGGCAGCGCCTGCAAGCCCTGCCCCACGTTCGGTCTATACGGATCCCCGGCTCGTCAACATCTCCGGCGTCCAGGGTGCGCCTCAGGTCGTGGCACAAGACCCGAATGCAGCCGTCCCGCCCGCCGGCTCGGCAACGGCGGCGCCCGCCAATATTGGCGGACTCGTCCTGCAGTCGACCCGGATCAATGCGCAGGCGATGAGCATCTTTTCCGATCACCAGCCGGCGCCGCAGAACAACAGCACGTCCACCGTCATTCAGCCGCAGGCCTATGTGCCGGTGGAAGGTGCAGCACCTGCGCGAAGCAGCGTCTACAGCCAGCCGCCCGTGCCCACACAGCCGGTGGAGCCGGTGCTGCCGCAGCAATCCTCGCAGAATAGCAGCACGCAGCTTGCGCCCGTGCAAACGGCGTCGCTGGCGACGGCCAGCATTCCGGCCTCGACGATGAACGCGCTTTACAGCGCGCCAAAGCAGAACCTGCTCGGCAGCCTCTCCGGCCTGCTGCACAAGGCGGCGCTGCCCGGCATGACGCGCATCGCGCCGAACGGGCTGCATCTTCAGAACGACAAGGTCGAGGTCGGCTGCTTCAAGCCCGACCTGCTGAAAGTGATCAAGATGGTCGAAAGTCATTTCGGCAGGCCGGTCATCGTCACCTCCGGCTACCGTGACGAAGAGCATAACCGCCTCGTCGGCGGCGCCGACGAATCGATGCACAAGAGCTGCGAGGCGGCCGACATCCAGATCGACGGTGTGACGAAATGGAATATCGCCACCTATATCCGCTCGTTGCCGGACCGCGGCGGCGTCGGCACCTACTGCCACACCGATTCGGTTCACCTCGATACCGGCAAAACCCGTGACTGGGACTGGGGCTGCGGCGGCAAGCGCGCACCGATAACGACGGCAAGAGCGATCTGACGGCCGCGCGATTTTCGCATTACGTTACGGAAACACCGCCTCGTCTCGTTAGAGAAACAAGCGGCAGCCTATTGATTCAGCTTCAATAATCAGCTTCTCGAACACACTCGGATTTCCTGTCATTTTTTTGAAAGAAAACCGCAATTCCGCTTGCGGGATTCAAAACGCCTGACTATAAGGGCGCCACCACGAAGGAAGCGCCCTTCGTCTATCGGTTAGGACACCAGATTTTCATTCTGGGAAGAGGGGTTCGACTCCCCTAGGGCGTACCATCTCTCCGTTCACACTCGAGATGCTTGCTAACATCTTGAAAGGTATAGTGGTATTTGCGGTTCGATAGCCGTATTTCAGCGAGTACCGAATTGGATCGGCGAACACCAGCCTGAGTACGGCCCTTTTAAATGGCAGATTTCCATTTTCGTAGATATTCCAAGGACTTGATAATAACGCGAGCGCTGGTTCGATAAAATCATCCAGTTTACGTGTCGGAGGCGAGATTCGATCGACTTTTTCCTCAAGAAGCAGCTTCTGACGTTCGAGCTTCTCGATCTTTCCTTCATAGGCTTTTATAACTGTATCGCTTGCCGTCTCGATAATTCGTTCGAGCAAAGTCTGTATTTGCTTCTCGACGCCCCGGACCTGATTTTCCAACTCGCTTTTGTCACGGATGGCTTCTGAGGCCCGCATTTTCCAAGCGTCAGTAAACATTGCTTTTGCCAGACCATAGAGCTCTTGCGTAGGCTGGAGGGTGCGTAATAGTTCCGCAAACCCGTCCTCGATCTCGTCACGCCGGACTGACTTACGACAGCATTCACAACCCCGTGTATCACAAAGATAGTATGGATAGTGTTTCGAGCGCCCTTTCGACCAGCCGGCTGTCATTGGCTGACCACAATCATCGCAAAGGACAAAGCCGCGCAACGGGAAATCCTCATTGAGGTCCTTGCGCACGGCAGCCGTCGTTCCTTCGTGCAGGCGCATCTGGATTCGCTCAAACGTCTCCAGGCTGATGATTGGTTCGTGATGTCCTTTTCGCCGCGACACACCCCACTCGGGAAATTCGACGTAGCCGGTATAGACAAGATGCGATAACATGCGCTCAACCCGCGAAGAGTACACTTCGCCGCGGGCATTTTTGGGAAAACTGGGCTGCGCCTCTAAGAACCGCTTGACTTCCCCATGTGACAGAAAACGCTTAGATGCAAAGCCCTCCAGAGCTTCACAGACAATGGATGCGACAGGCTCTACGCGAACCAGAATTTTTCCACGTCCTCTTTCGGCCGCATACTTATACCCGAGCGGTGGGGCGAACACTGCAAAACCCATTTCAAGCCTTGCTATCATCTTCTGGATGACTTGACGACGGTTCGCTGACCTTTCGAGTTCCCCCGTCGCGGCGACTATAGTCTCCAAGAACTTACCCTCAGGGGTGTCCTCCAACATCAGGTTCAAGCACTCGATCTGTGCTCCGAGTTTCTCGAACTCTCGGCGGAGCTTCATATGAAACTCTACGTCTCGGGCAAATCGCTTCAGGTCGTCGAAAATGACGACGTAGCTCTTTTTAGGCTGAGCGGCGAGGTAACTAAGGAGTGCGACCATTCCAGGCCGCTTCATGAAATCACCACCGCCTGACGCGTCATCGGGGAAAACGGCCTCCACCTCGTAGCCCTTTTGATCGGCGTATTGGCGGCAACGATGCTCCTGACTTTCTAGGCCACTCCCTTCAGTCTTTTGTCTCGTGCTGGATACGCGGCAGTAGACGATCGCTTTTGGGGTGCGGGTCAGCTCTATGCTTTTGTTTTTCATTGTTTGCCTCCAAGACGTCCACCGGAGACTGCTTCGACCTTGTAGCCGCGTACCTCGGCAAATTTTCGGCAACCCTGCTTCTGGTTCTCTGAGCCGCTCTCCGCATCCTGTATGGAGCTAGACATGCGGCAGTATATGATGGCGTCCTTGGTGCAGGCTAGCTCATTGCTTTCTTGATTCATTTTTTGCTCCCAGGCGGACGAAGACGTTGGTAAGTGTGCAAAGCCCGACTTCCCGAGCTGCCCGTATCGCGAGCCGTCTCCGGTTCGACTGCGTCACCTGTGGAGTTTGACGCATAGGCGCTCTGGGCGGGGTGAACGCCGAAACCAAGCTCGACGAATGTCATCACGATCAACCACAGAGACTGCATAACTTCCTCCTTCTGGGAGGGACTCAGTTCTGTGCCTTCTAGCCAAAACTGATACCTATCCACATCCACGGTAACGACTGGCCGCGCCGATCCAGCGTGGCCACCAGCAAGAGAGAATTCAGCAGCGCAGTTCTCGCTTTTCCCCTTTTGCCGGGATGGGTTCTGTCCGTCGTCCGTTTTCATGCATCGCTCCGAAAATCGTTACAGGCTTAGGAGACTGCGAAATGGGATTCCAAACTGATCGGCACCGCTTGATACTGACACAATTTATTGATGCGTAAAGCGGACTAATTATGCGATGGAACCAGACGTTTTAATCGCCCCTGCAACGTAAAATTCATTTACAAAGTTAGCAAGTTGGCGTCTTTCAATACTGAAAATAAAAAACGTCATGTGAAATTTTTTTTCATGTCAAAGACTTCAACCTGAAATATCCATCACGACAATGTGATCCACCGTTTTCCGCGAACGGCGAATTGCTGCATTCAGAATGCAGCCTCGCGGCAGCGAACGTGACCAGCCGCATTTGAAGTGGTGTCCTGTTCCGGTTTGCTCCTGGATCGCGCCCTGGTGGAAGTTCCGGCTCTTCACCTTCAGCGTATCGATATGCAGATCGGGATTTTACCCCGAGTCCGAAACTATGCCGAGCCCACCAATTATCGAGGAACTTTCAGTAGGCAAGAAAGCGCCGATTGCAGTCATCGGCCTCAGGTCGATGACTGTCTTAGAGGATAGCTTTTCCGTTTATGCAGGTAATGACATTGCCGCCAACCCGAATATCTTCAGATTTGAGCCGGACATGTACCCGCCCTGACCTACCCAAGACCGTCCCTTGCGCAGCGATGTATGAAGGCGGGGCGAGATTTGCGGAAATGAGCCATTTTGCCAAACCCGCATTTAGGTACCAGTGACTGGGTCTTCGTAACCAGCGGCGGTGAAGGCGCGGACCTCGAAATCCACACCATCGACGTCCCCCAAACATGGTGCAATCAGGCCTACCCTTAGTCCGGAAATACTCTGGTAGTTCGGACGGACACGTAGGACATCGTCTCTGCTTTTCAGGAGCAAGGCCATCCAACCGGGACCGTTGTCTACCCAACTCGCATCGACTATCATCTCAGGTGACAGACTTAGACCGCTCATAACTCGTTTCATTAGATCGTTATCGATATGTCCAGTCTTGATCAAATCTGGAGCCAGAAATGAGAGGATATCGCCGTCTCTTCTGATCCGGATCAAACCCGCCTGACATTCCTGGATGACAACTGGCTGCTTTGGCTTTCCGCCCAAGGTCAGCCATGCGTGGCAGCTACCCAAAGTCGGGTGTCCGGCAAAGGGTAGCTCCTGATGCGGCGTGAAAATTCTGACGCGATAATCAGCATCCGGGACCGTCGGCTTTAGGAGGAAGGTCGTCTCGCTTAGATTGGTCCAGTTGGCAAACTTGGCCATCGTTGATGTATCAAGATCGTCCGCATGCCTTTCGGAGTAACGGATGCAGACAAAGATTTCCGCTTCCGGCATACCCGGTCTTCCAAAGCGTTCAAATTATGCCGAGCTTTTAATCCTTGATTACCGGCGACGCCGGAGCAAGCTCCGCTCGAGAACGAAGTCGCGCCCGTGGTGACGCTGCCTGTTCCTCCGCGACCACAGCAGACCTCGGGAACGCGCAGCCTGTCTCCGAGCAACCGCAGAACACGACGCAGACGGTAGATCAGGCCAGTGACGCGGGAGACCGGAGCGGAGCGCAGCTGCGGTATTGCCAGCTTTCTTTGCGGCCTGCGAGCGCCTAAGCATGTCCGCCAGTGAGGACCATGCCACCAAGCCTTTGACGATGGCGATTAGTCATAGTCATAGTCGAAGCGATTGCAACCTATAGACACGACGCGCGTCGCCAGGTTTCGGCTCGTCCTAGAGGTGGGAAACTCGAGGTCTCAAGATTCGTGTATCGCTGGATTTACCCTACTGAGACTTTTAAATCTACACGACAAAAAACTCAAGACTCCATATGAAAGTCAATGACTTATTGACTCATGTTCACTTTTTATATTAGGATCACAAAACATACGCCCGGGCAACGGCTCGAACTGGGAATGGTCGACCATGACAGGGCCTTCGTCAGATTTTCTAGGAATGCCTTGCCTCCTGACGAGGCGAGCCTTTGACACCGGGCGGCGATCGAACACCAATGGTGCGAAGAACGCGTGCTCTGTTAGAGAAAGCGCAATCTATGAGTGGCGCTCGACATTCACATTGTTTGCGCCCAGCGTTTGCTTGCTTCGGAGCATGAGTGGAATTTCTCGGCCGATGGGCATTCGGGGGTGACTTGGAACAACAGGCGATCATAAGTCTCGAGAACAGGAAAAACTATGCGTGGAGGAAACTGTATGCGCCCTGTAAATGGTCCTATTCGTGCATTTCTTTACGCCAGGTCTGCCGGCGAAACCCAGAGTGCGCCTACCGCAAACGCAGATGCGCAACTTCAGCTTTTACGAAAGCATGCATATGACCGTTCGTTTGTCGTCGTAGGTGAGGCGCGCGACGCTGCGCAATCTGGAGCTTCGCTGTCGAGACCCGGTCTGACATTGGTGATGCAACAGGCTACTTGTTCGCCGTCAACCTTTGATGTTCTTGTGGCCACGGACATAAAGCGTCTCGCGCGAGGCGCGGAGGTATTTCTTGCAATAACCTCTCGCCTAACCGGCGCAGGCATCCAAATCGAAACCGTCGACGGTACATATGAATGGATGGGAGAGGCCGCACGGGAAGCCAATCGGATAGCTCTCCAACAACTATTGCCCTCGACCAAGCGGCGATGAAACATTGAATCTAGTTTGGTTGGGCCATCCGCTGCGCGAGGAGGAAGGGCCCCTCAGCAAATACCTACAAGAATTCTGATCGCTGAATGCGGGCTCCTCGACTACGAGTTAGCCTCGTCTACTCCCCGGCCGCTCAAGATCAAACTGATCCAAGGCGCGTCGATGACCAGCCCTTTGCTCGCCCAAATATCGTTCATGAAAATCTGCCGATCTACTTCAATGGATGGGGTAGGAACCGTCCGCTTCTCGCGGCGGCAATTCCAGCTCATCGCGAGCGAACATGGCCGCCATAGTCTTGCCGAGAGGGTCTGCCTCCGTGCCCAGCCGCTCGGCCGCCATACCCTTCTGAAGGCCCGCAACATCGTCATCGACGTCCCCCATTGGCCACAGTGCCGAACTGGCGAGCCTGCGCTTACGCATCATTAAGCTTTGGAGGAGGCAGTCGAAGGATTGCTCCCGATAACCCTCATGAACGGCCATGGGCAAATGCACTGTAACAGGTCGATTCTGACCGATCCGGTGTACGCGATCGTTGCACTGTTCCTCAACTGCTGGATTCCACCATCGAGACAAGTGGAGGACATGAGTTGCCGCCGTCAGCGTCAGGCCTGTGCCCGCTGCCTTCGGGCCGAGGACAAGCAGGTCGAAACCCTCATCGTTGTCCAGATGGCGCTGGAAACGGTTCACGATCGCTTGACGTTGAGGAATGGGCGTATCGCCATTGATGAGATCGACTCGCGGCAGGCCTAATTCGCTGCGAACCAACTCGATGAAGCGATATTGCATCTGTCGATGCTCTATAAAGACAAGGGCGCGTTCGCCATTCGCTTTGATGCGTTTCAGGATATCCATGGCAGCCTGCAGCCGCGCAGATGACACGACGAACTCGTCGTTGCTTGCTTTGACGTCCAGCGCCGGATGGACGGAAACGCTGCGAATGTGATGGAGCATCTTGAGCTGCGCGCCCATGCCGCCGCGCGCAAGTTTCAGTCGGGCATCGTCGTATGCCAAGGCCTGGACGTTCGGCATCAGACGGGGGTGGATGCGACGGGATTTGGGCGGCAGATCGGTTGCGACCGTTTCCTTCAATCGGCGAACAGCTAGCGGCGGTGTGTCGCCACGGGGCATAAAAACTCTGCTGTGCAACTCGGCCATGTTGCCCTCCTCCGGTTTCGCATAGCGTTGGCGGAAGTCTTTGAGGCTGTCGAGCGATCCCGGTGCCAGCTGATCCATGATTGCCCAGAGATCAACGGTGGCATTCTCGATAGGTGTCCCCGTAAGCCCAATCCGAAAATCAGCATTGATTGAACGGGCAGCAACCGCTCGGAGGCTGACTGGATTCTTCAAGGCCTGGATTTCGTCAAAGACAACGGCGGAGAAGGGTATGCGAGCCAAGGAATGCTGATAGTTTGTCAGCGTCGTATAAGTGGTAAGAAGCCAGAAGCGATGCGCCCGTCCCTCTGCCACGGCCTCATGCAGCGCGCCGAGGTCAAGCTTTGCCTCCCCGTCGTCCGTGTCCTTGCCCTTTGCTCCCATCAGCTTGCGTCCCCCGACGCTCGATCCATAGAGGCGGATGAGATGACCCAGCCCCGGCTCGTGCATGTGCCGGGAGACTTCTTGCTCCCAGTTTTCGAGAAGGGATGTCGGCGCAACAACAAGAACAGGCCCCCTGCTCTGCGCTTGAGGACGAGCCATCACTTCCTTGAGCCAGGCAAGGAAGGAGATAGTTTGGAGTGTTTTGCCGAGGCCCTGTTCATCTGCATTCAGGACACCCGGCAATCCGGCCCTCCACGCGCCGGCCTGCCAGGTGAAGCTTTCCTTCTGATGACCCTTCAAGGGCGTTCGAATGTCATCGGATAGAGTGTCCGGTAATTCGGACATGCGCGGCTTGAGCTTCGCAAGCCATTTGAGATCGTCGTAGTTCACTTCCGTATCGAGAACGAATGGACCCACCTTTTCTGGTTTTGCCTCGTCCTTGCCACCGTCGTCGGTGTCGTCTGACACCATCCGCTCATCGATGAGTTTCACCATTTCCGGTCGAGCGGGAACCTCTAAACCCTCGAAATCCACCGTCGATCGCCCGGCCTCGATTGCATCCTGGACGCGCTCGCGCAAGGTCTGCAGCTCGGCAATGCCCTGCTTGTCTAGTATGTCGATCAGGCGCGCACTGAAGTCCTCCGGTAGCCAGCTTGTTCCGCTATCCTCAAATTCGCCGAGACCTGGCTTTTCATACTTGACGACGCCAGTGACCCGTTCGGAAAATTCACGTGTTTCGACCAGCACGGGACCGACCGCTGACTCGATGGCTTCCTGCTCGGCCTGCGGTGACAAACCGTCCAGTTGCCCGGAAGAACGGAGCTGCGCCTCCATCGCTTCCGTTACTCTTGGCAAAGGGTTACGGATGAAAGCGCGCCGCTCCTCGGGTGCTGCTTTTTGCATTTCAGCCATGACTGCAAGGGCTGGCGACGCCGACCGTTCCACCACCACATAACGACCGGGAGATAGTCGATAGGCCGGTAGCGCGCCCCTTCCCCTCACCAAGGTCTGGAAGCGCTGCAGGTCTAGTCCCTGGACCTCGCTCATGGACTCGGAAACCTCCGAGGCTTCGGTGCTGCCGTGTGCCTCTAAGGTATCCCCCGAGAATGGGACGACGTCGAAATCCGCCTCCCCCTTTGGCGAGAGTGAAAAGCGGTCGACGAGTCGCACCTCGAGACCGCTCAGAAAATCTGTCATCGAGATGCGCGCCGCCTCGTCCACGGCTCCGCCGACGGCACCGGGATCAAGTGCCTTGCGGAAACGTCCGAGCGCCTCCCAATCGGCGGCATCGTTTCCATCCGGCCGGTAAGCGTCGGCGATCGCGATTGCGTCCAGCATCCACACAGGAATTCGGCGCAGACCGTTTGCTGTTTCAAGGATGGCTCCAGTCCGACGTGGCATTTGCCGCTGACCATTACGCGACCATTCGTATCTAAGCCGGAAACCTGACGAACCGACAATTCCCTCAGCATCCGTCTTCAGCGTTATGTCCACCAGAGGCGGCAGACCGAGTACAGCGGCCGTTTCACCAGAGACAGACGCAGCGATACGATGCGACATCACGATGCGATCAGAATCGATCGAAAGCTGTTCGTCGAGCGTGTCCGCTGCCGCACGCAGATCGGCGATGGCATATGCCAGCGAGCGTTCGTCGGAATTCAGGTTCTGGAGATCAAATTTGACACTACGGCGCACTAACCGATGCAATAGACCTGCTCGCTCGCTCTTTGCGGAAAGGGTGATTGCATCGGGAGAGAATGAAGCGTCCAAGTCCATGTTTTCACCTAGATGTGTTCCAAGACCCAACTCTGCCAATCACCATTGTGCGATTTCACATTGGAACCGGGTATGACCCTGACTGCCTCACAATCGTAACGCCACTGGTAGAGCGTGGGCGCTCGCTGGTTGGACTCGTCGAAAATGTGGACCTTATAGCTATGAGAGCCCTCTACAACGATCTTCCTGCCGATTTTCAGTATGAGCAGTGACGTATTCGCGCGGCCGTAACCCGCCGTTTGCACGCCGAATCGCAACGTCCCCTTACCTCCCGCCCCGCGTCGCTTTGCCTCCTTCGCCGCAGAATCGCTGAATGCAACCCAGGCCGCATCAATGCGGCCACGTTCATGCAAACCGAGCCAAAACTTCCTTCGAGGCACCCACATGTGGCTGTCTTCCACTTCCGATACGACATCAAGGAAGAAGCGGATGTTTTCCCCTGTTAGCCAACGCAGGATTACCGTCATCCTGTCTTCCGGTACCGCCGACCAAGCGCCGCCGCGTTGGACACGAGGGTCACCGTAAATACCGATGATGTTTTCTGTCAGATAGCGAAGGTCGCCGGGCGGCGGCGAACGCTTCACCCAGTGTCCAAGCAGGGCCGCAATCGCCTCGCCGGCGCCGGTCGTCTTCGCCTCTCTGCCCTCCGGCTTCAACCATTCGATCAGCCGCTCCATCTCCACGCGTTGATCGAGATGCGGCTCGATCTGCTTCACATAAGCCAGGTGGACGGCATTCATCAGACCTGGCGCATGGGGGCTGCGGATACCGAGCTTCTGCAGACCGGTCCAGAGGTCGTCCATCGACACCATCTGTCGCGCGACAGCATCGGTCACGGCATCGGGCGAGAGCATCTCAGGGATAGCATCAAGCATCATACGCCATCGAGCTCCCAGACGCCCCGTCACTGCCGACAATGCACCAGCCAATTGCCACGTGTGTTCAGCGTTGGCATCAAAACTGTCCATGTAAATGGAAAATATTCCACCGAGAAAACCAGCCCGGGTCGAGGCGCGCGTCTCGCTGTAATAGAAATCTCGCACCCCTGCCAAATCACGTCTTGTGCGCCGATCCTCGTCGAACAATGCCCTGCCGGCGCTGGTGATCAGCGAAAGCTTCGTGTCCTCCCAGTCGCTACGCTCCAGTTTGTCCCGAACCATGGCTACTAGTTTTTCGCGATCTTTCTCGGGTGGGTTGGCGACGACATCCGGCCAGCGGGATAGAATTCGCTCTGTCCTGGATACAAGTGAGTTCAAAGCCGGCAAGGCGGGCCCGGCGAACTGACGGTGCTGGGAGAGGCTCTTGCTGAGGGTCAATTCGCGATATCCCCGGAGCTGTCTTGCCTCAATGCCTGCCGAATGCGGTCGATTTCGGCCGACTGGCTTGGTGTGTACATGATGATTCGGAGGTCGACGCGGCGGTTCGTATCGCGCCCTTCCTTCGTCGAGTTATCCTTAACGGGCCGCATTTGCCCGTACCCCGCGACGGACAACACGGGTTGATGTCGGAAGTTCAAAAATTCGACTAGCTCGCCAGATTTGCTGAGAATTGTGGAAAAAGTGCTGTTCGCGCGATTGGTGGACAGAGCCAGGTTGGCCGTAAAGTCACCGGTTGAATCGGTATGTCCCTCAATCTGCAAAGCTTCTATAATCGCATTTCCGGGATTGCATTCAGCCGTCCAATTCGAACGTGGACCGATCGTGTAGCAAGGCAAAATCTGCGACAGCCTAGTCGCAACAGTTTCCACGATTGCCCTCCGATCGGGACGCAACGTCGATGATCCGGTTGCGAATAGGCCGTCACCCTGGAAGCGTAAAGCGTCGGTTTCCTCACTGATGACCACCTCGAGATCAGGAAAATCGATCTTCAGCTGATTGCGTAGAGTTTCGAGAATTCGACGCCGCTCAATCGCCGACGTGGCCAAGTAGGCTTCAAGCGGGTCGACTTTCTTGAGCTTTTCAAGAGCCTCTCTCATCTCCTTGATCTCTGCCAGTAGCCGCGCGATTTCAGCCTGTAACTGCTCGATCGTCGCCTGCTTCTTGTTCACCTCCTCACGCAACGACGAGATTGTCGCCTCATGAGCAGCGATGATTGTCTGCAGGCGAACGATGTCCTGTCGAGCTTCGTCCCTCTCCCTCGTCACTTCTTCGTGTATCGGCCTGGGTACTGTGTCTTTCTCGCTATATTGCTGGGCAAAGTAGGCCAGCAAAAGGATGATGATGAAAAGGAAACTGACGGTCATGTCCGTCATGGAGACGAATGCGCTCTCCTCCTCTTCCTCTCGGTAACGCATCCGGAAACCGCCGCGCATCAGGCTCTCCGCGACTGGGGAGCGAATTGCTCGGCCTGTTCAACGATTTCGCGCATGGTATCCAGAGCAGGGTTTAGCCTGTTCTGCAGATCGCGTACGTGACCGAACATGCCCTGGACGGCCTTCTCCACATTCTCCGTGTAGAGATCGAAGGCTTGGCCGAGCTTTCCGTCCATTTCATCAAGGCGGTCGCCTTGCCCCTTTAGACGTTCCAACATCACGGAGACGCCGCCCAACGCGCTTTCAATGGATTTGGCCTCCGCCTGGAGAATTTCCTGCGCAGCGGCAAGAGCAGATGCAGCGGACTCAGCGGTCGCCTCCGCAGACCTCGACACGGTGCTCGCTGCGTGTTGTGTGCTGTCGGTAAGTTGCCGGATCGAACCTTCCATTCGATCCACGACGGCTTTCACTGGAGTGACAGCCGCAACAAGCGAGCTTGCCGCTCCGTTGAAGGTACCCGCGGCCTTTTCCGAAGCATCGGCACCAGCCCTCACCCCGTCGGCCATGCGTCGCATGTCCGACGTACCTTCATTCAACTGCTTGACCAGTCCCTCCAACTTGCTGCCTATCTCAGCGAGAGGCGCGAGCAAGCCGGCGCCGGCCTTTTCGGAAACCTCTCCCGCGACCCGAGCAATTTCCTCGCTCGTACGGCTGAGGACGTCAGCTACACCCTTCCCCGCATCCCCAATAGCCGAGCTTACCTGCTGGCTGGCGAGCCTCATGCGCTCTTGAGCGGCTTCCGTTCCGGTCCGGGCTGCAGACTCTATCTCCTGCTTGAAGGATTGGGCCGCCTGGCGCATGTCTTCGGCGGCGGCCGACATAGCGCGCGCGCCTTCGCCGGTATTGTCGCGAATACCTTCGAGCGTCCGGTTCATGACCGCCAGCAGCTTCTCTGCGCCCTCGTTGAATGTCCCTCCGGTAACCTCCGCCGTACTCATGATTGCCGAACGGAGGTCTTCCACAGCCTGGGCTACGCGCTCCGTCACGCCCTCCATTTCCGACCCTATCCGCCCCGAGCTTTGATCGAGCCGATCGGCAAGGAAGCCAAGCCGTTCGCCCGCATCAGAAATCTTCTGGCTGGCCTCGGTCAGCGCGATGCCGATGGAATCTGTGAGCTTGTCCGATATTCCAGACACCATGTCTCCGACGCCCTCCGCGCCGAGTTTGCCCACTTTCTCCACGATCGGGGCCATGGCACCGGCGATGGAGCTTTGGATTGCCGCCGGCAGCTCTTCCCTCAAAGGGCGGCCGATTTCAGCAACCAATTCCATTCCGATCAAGCGGAAGTGCTCGCGCTGCTCACGAGTTGCCTTCAACTGTTCGGCAGCAAGCGCTTCCAGACTGATGTAGGTGAGACGCTGCTCAATTGCTGCGCACAATTCATGGATCGACTGCTCTAATGACCCGTAGATGCTTCGAAGAAGTATCGTAAACACGATAGAGCAGAAGAGCCCCGTCAGCGACATGATAAACTTTGCGGAGGCCACCGACAGCAACTGTCGCATCACGCCGCTATCGATCTCTGCACCCTGTGCCATCGTAGAGAGCGCAGCGATTAGTCCCAGGAATGTCAGAAAAAGCCCGACCGACACAAAAAGCCCGGGTACGATGCGCCAAAACCCGACCCCAAAGCCTAAGTCCTCCGGATTGAGAAACATGGACGGTCGGACGGCATTACGAAGAACAACCTTGCCGCCTTCTTCGTGAGGTACAAGCGTCTCCTTATATTTCTCCCAGGCAGCCGCCAATTGCCGGCGGTATTTGTTTATGCTCCTTTTTTTGATCGAAGCGGACACAAGGTCAACGTCTCGGCTAAAGTCTGCGCCTGTAGGGCTGTTCTGAATTTCTCGCCTGAGCCACTGGACTGCTTTTCGTCGCCGAAAGACTTCCTGAAAGAAAGCTGCAGTGAAAATCACCAGAAGAACGACGATCCCCAGAGCGACAATACCCGGAGCAGCCGCATCTTTTACAAGATAATTCGCCACACCAAGAATCGAGGTAACGACAAAACTTCCAATTTCCTGAAACACTTAAACCCGTCCCCAACCACTACCCATGAGCGGTAGCGGATTGGAAACTATGCGAGGCATGGTAGTTCAATCAAGCGCGCCAATGCGGTTTGCCCGCAACTCCACAAGATTGAACTACGTTGTGATTTATTTGCACAATTTGTGAAAGAGCGCCCCATCTGCGTTTTGAAGCGAGGCAATGCTTACGACATGGGAAAAAATCCTAGATTTTCTCTGATACTATTGGAATGCGGTAATAAATTCCGTGTGAGAATTCTTATGACACAAGGCGATAAGCGTCGCAGGAGTTGCATAGCGTCCCCGAGGACGATTGAATGGCGATATTGATTCTGGGACAGATTGCATGACCAAACCGTTCTACGCCGAACCAATTCTAAATTCTCCATACCAAGTTCCCACGCGCCATCATGCGCTTTCCGAAAACGGTGAGCCGCTTAATCGTCCGCCCATCGAAGGCCGGCGCCGGTCGAAATACGTGGCCCCTGTCCCGAGAAGCCGCAAAATGAAAACCCACGGCAAAAAGCAGGCCACGCTCGATCTCGACCAGACCCGCGATGGCAGCAGCCGCTATAACCCTACGCCGATCATCAACGAAATTCGCGGCCACATCGCGTCTTGGCGTTCGATTCCAAACCCCAGCGACTGGGGCGTACCCGAGGAGGCATGATGGCTGGCGCAACGTTTAAGACGAATCCATTTTCACTGCACGAATTGCTGGGCAACTGCCAGAAAGGTATTCTCCAACTGCCAGATTTCCAACGCAGCTGGGTATGGGACGAAGATCGCATTAAGAGTCTCGTTGCCTCCGTGTCCCGCGCGTTCCCTGTTGGAGCGCTAATGACGTTGGAAACGGGCGGCGACGTCAACTTCAAGCCCCGCCCTGTTGAGGGAGCTCCGGACTTAGCAAAGACTGCTACTCCGTCCTTCCTTCTGCTCGATGGCCAGCAACGGATGACGTCGCTGTATCAGGTCACGCTTCGCAACAAAGTGGTCGAGACCGTCACGCCGAAGAACAAGCGGGTGAAACGCTGGTTCTATATCGATATCGAAAAGGCCCTCAATACAGAGGCCGACCGAGAGGAGGCCATCACGGGCGTTCCCGAGGACAAGATTGTCCGAACCGATTTCGGCCGAGAGATCAAGCTCGACCTTTCGACACGCGAACACGAATATGCGGCGATGTTGTTCCCGCTGACCGAAGTATTCGATTGGGACGACTGGCAGGACGGATTCAACGACCACTGGCAGGGCGACGAAGGCAAAGCCGCAAAGGACAGGTGGAAATCCTTCAAGAAGGAGGTCCTCGAGAATTTCAAGTCATACCAGGTGCCGGTAATCACCCTTGACAAGACCACGACCAAGGAAGCCGTCTGCACAGTCTTCGAGAAGGTCAATACCGGCGGCAAGCCACTCGATGCATTCGAACTCGTAACTGCCATGTATGCGGCGGACGGATTCGAGTTGCGCAAGGACTGGTACGGTGCCGACGGGCAAAAGGGCCGTCACCAACGGCTAGCGGAAACCGTTCGCCCGGCCGGGAGGGACACGGGCATCCTGGCAAACGTCGCAAACACCGACCTCTTGCAGGTGATTTCGCTCTTCCATACGCGTGATAAACGACGTGCGGCCGAGTCCGAAGGGAAGCAGGGCAAGGACCTGCCTCAGGTGACGGGCAATCGACAGGCCCTGCTCAATCTGCCGCTGAGTGCCTACAAGACCTTTTGCGACAGGGCGGAACAGGGTTTCGAACGCGCCGCCAAGTTCCTGTTCGAACTGAACATCTATAAGGTCGAAGACCTGCCTTATCAGTCGCAGATCGTTCCGTTGGCCGCAATCCTCGCAGAAAACGAGGCGGCGCTGCATCACGCAACGCTGAAACAGAAATTGCAGCAGTGGTACTGGAATGGTGTTTTTGGCGAACTCTATGGGTCAGCCGTCGATACGCGAATAGCGAAAGACTTCATGGAGGTGCCCGTCTGGCTGCAGGGAGGAAGTCCTCCTTCCACTGTCAGTGACACGACGTTCCGGGCTGACCGCCTGAAGACCATGCGTATGCGTCTTTCGGCAGCTTACAAGGGTATGAACGCGCTTCTGATGAAAGAAGGTGCGCTCGACTTCCGCTCTGGCCTGAAGTTCGACCACATCGTTTTCTTCGGCGAGAACGTCGACATCCACCACATCTTCCCGAAGAGATGGTGCGAGGACAACAAGATCAAGTCAGACGTCTATGACTCCATCATCAACAAGACCCCTCTGACTTATCGTACCAATCGCATTATCGGCGGTGTTGCCCCTTCGGAATATCTGGCGACGTTGGAGAATGGCACTAGCAGCACTCCGCCGATCGAAAGAGCCAACCTTGATGCCTACCTGGCATCGCATCTCATTGAACCGTCGCTTCTCCGCACGGACAAATTCGCGGAGTTCATGATCGAACGGCAACGCCAACTTCTGGCACTGATCGAGAGAGCAACCGGCAAGCAGGCCTATCGCGGCGATCAATCGGAAGAAGGGGTGGATGCCGAGAGTGAGGGCGATGAAGCCGAGGCACAACTGATAATCGCGGCGGAATAGCGCAAATGAACACGTTCGTAAATGCCGAGCGGACAGGTCAATCCAAGTTCTTCGCGGAATCAGAACCCGGATATGGTGGATACCGCGGTTCAGCCTATCGCCTCGATCCGGCGAGCTTCGAGCGCAACCTCGCTCCGTCTATTCGAAGCGCCGTCCCTGCATATTTCAAGCAGAAGGGCATCCAGTGGCACACACACAGCAACCATGGCCTTTCATCTCAGGTTTGCTGCGTGAACTTTCTGGCCCCCTTGGTTCTAAAACCGAAAATGCTGGCGCGTCTTGTGCAATCTGCGCTTGGGGGCGAATTGCCGACCATGCTGCCGGTCGAAGAAGGCCCGGATGGCGAATGGTTTGTCGGATTTGAGTGGATCGGCGGAGACTATCTCAACGAGTCCGGGAAAAGTGGTGTGCGGTCACGTGGCGCAAACGCCACATCCGCGGACGCGGTGCTGATGTTCGAGCGCGATGGCAAGCGGGAAACGCTGTTGATCGAGTGGAAATACACCGAATCCTACGGAACCCCGATCAGCCCTAATGGAAATGCTACTCGCCTGAAGCGCTACGAAAGCCTTGTGCTTTCTCCGGACGGTCCGATTCGCGCTGACCTTGGCCTGGTTTTGGAGGACTTTTTCTGGGAGCCGTTCTACCAACTCCTGCGTCAGCAAATGCTGGCATTCCAGATGGAAAAGGCAAGGGAAAACGGTGCAGACATCGTGCGCGTGCTACATCTATCGCCGGCCGGAAATTCGGCCTTGAAAGCCGTCACCGCTCCCAGGCTTCGCGAGTACGGGTCGGATTTCGCAGCTGTCTGGCGGAAACTGCAGCAGTTGCCCGATCGGTTCGCCAGCATGAATATCTCCAAAGCCTTCGCGCCTCTCCTGCAGGCGGAAGCATTTCCGGAATGGGCAACTTACCTCAAGGCGCGCTATTCGAACCTCTTTTCCGAGCCGTTGGAGGTCAGCCAATCTATATGAGACAGCTCCCCTCAGACAATTGGATAGACACGTTCTTATCGCGCCTCAATGACGTACGGCGGCGGGAAGCGGATGCGTCCCTCGGCCCGGTGCGTCGCTTGTCCCGTGTGCTGGAGACGATCTCAGCCTTTCGTCAAGACTGCGGCGCAAAGACTGAGGCTCCGCAGGAACGAGAATTCGCTGCTGAGAGGCTAGTCGGGTTCATGGCGCGTTTGCGTGCCGGCTTGGTCGCTTGTCAAAATGATGGACGTCTCCTCAATGTCTGGACAATTGCAGGGCTCAAGCGCAACGAGGTCCGCACCTCGGCGGTTCTCGGTTGGGCGTTGGATTGTAACGGTTCCCACGGTTTCCGCGCTGCCATACTGGACGGGCTAGTCGAGTTGCTTCGCAAGCGAGGGCAAGCAAAAGTCTTGGACGACGTTATCCTCGGCCAGAATTACCGCCTCGCGATCGAACATTGTGCACTCGGTGAACGTGATAACCGGGTTGACCTCGCCATCGAGGGTGAAAATTGCGTGATGGTTATCGAAGTGAAGATCGATGCTCCGGAAGGTCCCGAGCAACTTCTACGTTACGTTCAATTAGCGAAGAACAAAGCCGTGGCACTACAGAAGCCTAATTCGGTAGTGCTTTATCTGAGCGAGGCTTGGCCGGTTGACAAGCCGGCTGAGCTCGTTTGCCTTCGTTGGCGCGATGTTGCACGCGCTATTTCGAATACCGTCACGGACGCGCACAAAAGGTCAGTCTCGGGCGCTCTGCTTTTACAGTTCGCTGCTCATATCAAGAATCTGCATTGAAGGTACTCATGTTTCCGAATGAACTCGACAGGCTCCTAATCGAGCATCTCGCCGATCTTGATGACGGTGCGCGGCGTCTGGAACTGCTTCAGGACAGAGTAGCCGATGCCATCGATCACGTCGTCGCAGACTGGACCGACGATAAGAACTGGCTCCAAGGCGACGAAACCTGGAGGGATAGCTGGGATGCTAGCGTCGCTCAGCCGAATTGGCGGAATGAGGACGGTAGTTGGCTAGCGTGGTTTCAACTGGATTTCGGCGTCGGCGATGACGGCGAATGGAGCGAGGAAAAGGATTACTTCTGGATGACGCGCCTCTGCCGCGAGGGCCGCGGACAAATGGGTTTCCGCTTTGCGCAGGGCGAATTCGGTAAGACACAGTGGAAGAAGTACCTGCAGAAAAACGCCGATCGCTTCGCTGGAACGCGCTTTATTCTCGATGACGAACCAAGCCTTTTCTTGCCGGTGAAGGTGGACAGGGACGTCCTCGCGAAATGCGCGGAAGAAGATGACTTTTCGGAGGCCCTAAAGCCGATCGTCGAGGCCCTCGACCACATCCAACAACTCGCTCCGCGTTTCGATGAAATGCGGCAAGAAATGCTCGAACTGCAGGCATCCTGACATGGCCAAGACCCCGCGCGAAAAAGACGTCTCCACGCTCACCCATGACAAGGCGGTGCGGCTGAACAACCCGACGGCCGAGATGGCGTCGCTTTATGAGCAGCAGGTGGAAATGCTGGGCGAGCGCCCGCGCGAGATGCGCATCCCGCGGGACCGGCCGCTGTCGGATGGCGAGGTGCGCGACAGGGACATAGACCGCGATCCGCAGATCATCTGGAGGGCCCAAACTAGCCCCCTTGCTTGCCACCGGAGCGGCGTCTGCGCAAGGAGACCAGAATGAATGCTCCGGACTCAGGTGTAGCGCGGTTAAGTGCCTTCTGATCGGTTTCCAATTGCGAACCAGACCGAGGTTCAAGCGACGTGACAAGCCTCCATGTGTTAATCTGGCGATACCCTCGCGCTTCATGCCTGGCGACGTCATCCGAAAGCGACGACTCCGAGACGTCTATAACGTCGACTTCAGAATATGCGGGGTCCCAGCCCGCCCGCTCTCGCTCAAACGCATACTCGTAGGATGACAGCGACGTATTCACCACTTTTGCTCGCACCTGCTGCATGCCAAATGGTGTGGATGGGCGGAATGTTGCAGAAGGCACCGGGGTGAGAGCCCAACTGCTATCGATGACCCAGTCCACCGATACCTCTCGATTGCCTTGCCCGTTTTCAACTCCAATGGTCTGACATGTGTAGCGCCTGCTTGCGGTGCTGGCGGCAGCGATGGCGCTTATCGGATCGGCAGGCAAGGTGTCGTAAAGGAACAAATGGACCTCAGTCTTCAACGATTCAATTTGTTCGATACCAGCGGGGATTTCGAAGTATATTGTTTCGCCTGTCTTCGGCCCGCGCCCGCCCTGAACATGCGAGAACGCGAGAATGGTACGAACGGTCACCCAATCGGTCGGCATGCGTATCTCGGCTTTAAGGCCCTCCACATATTCCTTGAACCACCATGAAAATCCTTCCTTCATGGCGGGTGAATAGGGCGTTGCCTGTCTCTGCGCTTCATCAATATGGCCTCGGACAGCGGCGAACTCGGGCGCGTCCACATCGCCTTCGATAAGGACTGACGCCTCTCCGTTGCTACCTCCCAATGCAAAGGCCGTTACATTGTGTGACCCAATGAACGCGCATACGCGTGAGCCGGGCAACTCCATGTAATAGACCTTGCTGTGCAACATTGGATGATAGCGCACCACCGGATTCTTGGGCGTGCCAGAAGGCGCGCTAAACCCCAGATGGACGCACAACCGATCCATTGGCACACCCGCGGCCAAAAGATTGTCGAGCGCTTGAAATCCTGGGTACGTTGACGCGCCGATCACGAAGGTTTCAAGGCTCCCAGGATTCGCTCGTATCGGGGCACCGATCTCAGCCAATCCGCCTGGCGTAGCAAAACCCGTCACAATACGCGTGGCGACGGATCGGGTAAGTCGATCGCGGATAAGCGTCGCAATCTCCTGCTGCGGCCGTTGAAATAACACGGTTGTCGTAACTGACATTCCTCGCCGGCTCCAATAGCGTTAGCGTTTCAGGCTTGAAGTGATCAACCGTCACACGCCGGTCCTAAGGACTGTTTCGATGCTTTGGCTCCAGGCAGCTTTGAACGCCGGATCAGAAGCGAAGAGCTTATATAGCTCAAGTTCTTCCTTTCGGCGTTTTAGCATCACGTCTTGCATCATCTTCTCGAGCGCGAGTCCGCGATTGTAGGGGTCGGCGTTCTCTTCGTATTTCTCGGTGAAATCGGGGTGCGCTCTGATGCCGTTTACGACATTGATAAACTTCACCCGTTGCTCTTCCGGCGTCGCGCCCCATCCCTGGAACCATCGCTCATTGAAGGTGTTGATGATGTCGTCGAGCGCGTCCCGCTCTTGTTCGCCATCCCGGTAGCCGCGGGGATTGGGGTTTTGCGGGTCAAGCTCCGTCGGTGTTGCGTCAAGCTCGATGTCTTGGTTCAATCGGGTTCTCTCAAGCCCGTAAGACGACAGGTCCACAGCCTCCAGAAGCTCGTCGAGCATGTCCTGATCCGGGTCCGTGATATGCAGTTTAGGGATCAGGAACTTCAGCAGCCAAAAGAGCTTTTCCCATTCAACGACCTCGAACGGCATGATTGATGCCATCTGGCCGTAAATCTTCACAAACTGGCGCGCCTTGATCTTGAAGTCGATCTTGTCATTGTCGGCCAAGCCCAGTTGGTGATTGAACCTATCGGCCGCTGCATCGATGATTGGACTAAGCGATTGGGCGTCGTCACCGGAAAAGTACCGGGCGACGAAATCCTCTACCTCTTGCCACTCATAGACGCCGACGGCGTCAAGCGCATCCTTGATCTCATGAAGCACATTCACATCCGTCGCCGACGACAGTGTGGTGACCGTATAAAATGGATCGAAGGCGGACTTGATATCAGCTGCGTCGTTGAAGAAGTCGAGGATAAACAAGTCTTCAGTGCGCTTGCCGAGTTTCGGCGCGGAGCGATTCAGCCGTGACAATGCCTGCACAGCTAGAACATGTTGCAGCTTCTTGTCGACATACATGGTGGTCAGCTTTGGCTGGTCGAAACCGGTCAGATATTTGTTCGCGACCACAAGCAACCGATATTCATCCTCGTCGAACTTCTCCCTCGTGTCCGACTCCGGGAAGCCGTTCATGTCGGCCTCGGTGTAGGTCACACCGTCGACCTCTTTCTCACCGGAGAACGCGATCAAGGCCTTGAGCGGATAGCCCCGTTCCGCCAATAGCTTTGTCAGCGCTTTATAGTACCGGATCGCCGACTCGATGTTCTGGGTGACGACCATACCCTTGGCCTTGCCGTGAAGCTTCTTCGGCGTCACAATCTGCTCGATGAAATGGTCGAGCATGATCTCAGCTTTTGTGTTGATCGTCTGTTGGCTGCGCTCCACGTAAGCCCGGAGTTTTTTCTGAGCCCTCTTGGTGTCGAACAGTGGATTATCCGCTATCGACTTCTGGATTTCATAATAGCTCTTGTAGGTCGTATAATTTGCCAGGACGTTCAGAATGAAGCCTTCCTCGATCGCCTGCTTCATGCTGTAGAGGTGGAACGGCTCGAAGCTCCCGTCAGGCTGACGTTCCCCAAACTTCTCGAGTGTTGTGTTTTTGGGTGTCGCCGTGAACGCAAAATAGGAAGCATTCCCGCGCATCTTGCGTGACTGCATCGCCGCTAGGATACGATCTTGCGGGTCTTCTTCGTCCGGGTCTGCATCGCCTGCGCCCATTGCACGGTTCATGTTGTCATGCGCGCTGCCACTTTGCCCGCTATGCGCTTCATCAATGATCACTGCGAAGCGCTTGTCGCTGAGGTCGGCGATCCCCTCGATGATAAAGGGGAATTTCTGGATCGTCGTGATGATGATCTTCTTGCCGTTCTCCAGCGCCGATTTCAGGTCGGCGGAACGCATGGCTGGTGCGACGATGTTTTTGACTTCGGAGAAGTCGTTAATGTTGTCACGCAGCTGTTTGTCCAGAAGACGTCGATCAGTGACAACGATGACGCTGTCGAACAGCGGTTCGTCCAATGCTTTTCCGCCCGCCACGCTGACAGATGCCGGATAGGTATCTATTAGCTGATACGCCGCCCAGGTGATCGAATTCGACTTTCCGGAACCCGCAGAATGCTGGATCAGATAGCTTTGTCCGACGCCATTCGTGGCAGCGTGAGACAACAACCGGCGCACGACGTCCAACTGATGGTAACGTGGGAAGATCATCGACTTTTTGGCCAGGGGGTCTGTCGATTTTCCTTCCAACAGCACGAAGTGCTGGATGATGCCGGCCAAACTTTCCTTGGCGAACACTTCTTCCCACAGATAGGCGGTCTTGTGGCCGTTGGGGTTGGGTGGATTGCCCTCGCCTTCATTGTGACCCTTGTTGAAGGGCAGGAAGAAGGTGGCCGGCCCGGCAAGCTTCGTCGTCATGAACACCTCGTCGGTGTCCACGGCCATGTGTACTAATGCACGGCCAAACTGAAGAAGGGTTTGGGTAGCATCACGGCCGTCGCGATACTGCTTCTGCCCATGGTAGCGAGCGGTTTGACCGGTCCACGCATTCTTCAGCTCTACAGTGATCAGTGCCAGTCCGTTGACGAAAAGGACCATGTCGATCTCTTCGCCTGGATTACTTTCCGAATAGCGCACCTGTCGGGTAACACTGAAGATATTGGCGGCGAAGTTTTCATGGACTTTGGCCGCCGAGCTGGCCAGAGGGGCCGCGTACATGAGCGTGAAGGCTGCGTCATCGACGGAAAGTCCCTTCTTCAACAGATGCAGAAGCCCATTCTTCTTTACTAGCCGGTCAAAGCGCTCGAGTATCTTGCGTTGCCAATCGACGGGGCTGCGGTCTTTCAGTTTTGCCAGCTCTTTGCCTTGTGTGGTCTCCAGAAATTCCCAGAAGAGGTTTGTGTCGATCGCATTCCGAGCGTCGAAATCAGAAGGTTGGCCGAACCGGAAGTAGCCCTGTTCGGCCGGCGCAGGTTGGCTAGCCAAATCCTCGGTTGTCGTACCAGTCAGATACCGCTGGATCGCCTGTTCCAGAGCCACTTCCTTGGTGTTGCTCACCATAGTCCCCCCTTACGCCACCTTGATTTTGCCGGTGACCGTCGCGTCAATCAGGCTGGTCTTGTATTCCCTGAGCGTAGCAATTTGCTGTTCCTTGATCGAAACGGCATCGCCGATTTTTTTTGAGATTTCAGCAATGTGCTGAACAATCGCCGCCTGTTCATCGCGTGGCGGGACTAGCGTCATAAGGTTTTTGAAATCGTCCCAATACAGCCGCTTGCGGAAATCGGTGATTCCCTTGGAGCCGGAATCCATCTGCCGAATGAACGATGGGCAGCGATAGAGCAGTTCGAAGTAGTCGGCTGCCAGCGCCGCGCTTGGCCTAGCAACCACATAGGCTGGGCTCACCATGCCGTGGACAGATACCGCGCCGATGCCGCCTTGCCATGCGCGCATCATGTTGTATGCCACATCGCCTACTTTGACTTCCTTGTAGGCAGTGCGGTCCTCGATCTTGATGATCGACCGGATGTTCTCTACGTCGCTTAATTCCTCTGACGACACGCCATTATGGATCGACACCGACAAAATCGGCAAGTCGACATGGCCCGATACCTTCATTTCACGGAAAAGGACGGAGTTTCGCTTCACTTCCCAATGCGCTGGGATTTGCCCGATCCAGTCGATACCACTGTCGCGCAAGGGCGCATCGGGATTCAGGCCGCGGGTGACGGCCTGTTGAATCAGAATCTGCCGCCGCTCGCGTAGCAGCGCGATCTCCTCTTCTTTGATCAGCACGGCCTCGTCCACCTTGGCGCACTTCTCGTTAAGAAACGCTGCGATGGCGTCCTGTTCATGTTCGGGGGGGAACCAGACGAGGGTTGGCTTGAGGACAGCTTGGCTAATGCTGAAAACCTTGATCCCGGTGACCTCGCTCCGCACCTGCGCACGAAAAGATGTCGAGTCGAGCAGATACGCCATGAATCGAAAATTCATGGGAACTTTGGGTTTTGCGATGAGGGTGTGGTAGCCAGCGAAAGCTTGCCGGTCGCTCGTGTAGCACGAGAAATTGCCTGAACCTGCAATATCTTCCGAGGTATCGGCAAAGATGAAATCACCGTTTCGTAGAAGCGAAGAATGGTTGTTCATCAGGTACGACGCGTCGACACATCTTAGCGCGTGACGGTCCGGATCAACCTCAAAACCATACTTCGAGTGAACCTCGCCGTAACTCACGCAAGGAATACCGTCATCCTGAAGGTTCTCCTTGGTGATTGTGAGCCCCTTGCTGAAGGTGAAGACATGACGGAGACGCGTGACGCGCCATTCAGGGGGAAGTGAAGTAAGCCGGCTCGGGGAAGGAGCTTGGTGATCTTCAGCGAAGGATACGTCAATGTTCATCGCTCCAACCCCGTCAGGGCGCTGGGCTTCACGCCAAGGATATCGGCGATCAGGCCGTCGGCCCTTTGCTCGAGCGCCAGAATGTCGCGCGTCACGGCCTCAACGCTGCGCAGCGACTTTTGGTGATAGAAAAACTTGTTGAAGCTGATCTCGTAGCCGATCTTCACGGTGTCTAGGTTGATCCAGGCCTCGGGCACATGCGGCTTCACCTCGCCTTTGAAAAAGCGATGGATGCTATCCTTCAGCGGCACAGCCTCGCTGTCGCGCAAATCGGTGCTGCTCTCGTAGGTGAGCCAGCTGCCATCAGGCTGGACATAAAGCCCGAAATCGCCAAGTTCGTCGATATGAGAACCAAATCGTGCTGCCACATCCTCGAGTTCCGCCTTGGTAAACCGCTTAACGCTGTCGATCACCTTTTCCGCATCATCGGCATACCAGCTGACGGCGTTCTGGATCGCGTTTTTCTCAGCTGCGGTCAGCTTGATCTTGCGGGCCTTCAGCACCTTGCCGACGTGTTCTCGGAAGGTGTTAAAGTCCGCCGTCTCCTCGGTGCCCATAGCCTGCATAAGCTGGTGGCCGACTCCGATTAGCTCGCGTTGCCGCAGCCAGAGGCCTGTGTCGGCAAGCTTGGAGCGTTGCTTTGCGTTGAGCGCGATCTCCCGTTCTTCGCACCAGGATTGGATTGTCTTGACCTGTGACTTCAGGAAACCAGGCTCATACACCTTGTCGCCATACTCCGCCCACAGATGTTCCATTGGCTCGCGTAGAGATTTGTCGAAGCGCAGAGGTTCTAGCCGTTCCGCGCTGAACTGGGCGCGGCGACGGTCAGGCCGTTCGACGGTGACCTTGTGATAGCCGAAATCGGTGTTGTCGAAAATCTGTACCGCGATACCGGTCGGGTCGCCGTTCGCATCAAGTTGGCGTTCAACCGGCTCGAAGGCCGTGTAGGCGGCAATGATGTCCTCGATATGCTCCGGCGCAAATTCGCAGTTCTTGTCGCCGAGGTTCTTGCGCAGCTTGCGGTACATCAGGTTGGCGTCGATAAGCTGCACGCGACCTCGCCGTGCCTCGGGTTTGGTGTTGGTCAAGAGCCAGATATAGGTGGTGATGCCGGTATTGTAGAACAGGTTGTTGGGTAGCTGGATGATGGTGTCCAGCATGTCACTTTCTATGATGTAGCGGCGAATGTTGGATTCGCCGCTACCGGCGTCGCCCGTGAACAGGCTGGAGCCGTTGTGAACGCTGGCAATTCGCGAACCGATGACGCTGTTTGCGATGGGCTTCATCTTGCCCACCATTTCCATCAGAAAGAGGAGCTGGCCGTCGCTGGAGCGTGGGGTGGCGTCGACGGTTTCCTTGTTACCCCAATAGTCGGTCAGCTCGACTTGAAATCGCGGGTCGATAACATCCTTGCCATCTTTGATGTACTTGAGCTCGCTGCTCCAGCTCTTGCCATAGGGCGGATTCGACAGCATGAAGTCGAAGCGATGGCCCGAGAACTCATCTGTCGAGAGGGTGGAGCCGACCTTGATATTCTCGGGATTGTTTCCCTTGATCATCATATCGGATTTGCAGATGGCATAGGTCTCGTCGTTGATTTCCTTGCCGTAAAGATACACGTCGCCCTTGGCCGCGATAGGCCCCTCGAGGTCCTTGATATAGTTCTGGGCCTCGGTCAGCATGCCGCCGCTACCACAGGCCGGATCGTAGATGGTCATGACCGGCGGCAATTGGTTGTTGATCGGATCGAAGATGAGGTGGGTCATCAATTGGATCACCTCGCGCGGAGTGAAGTGCTCTCCAGCTTCCTCGTTGTTCTCTTCGTTGAACTTCCGGATCAATTCTTCAAAGACATAGCCCATGCCCAGATTCGACAGGCCAGGCATAATGTTGCCATCGGGGTCTTCGACGTTTTGTGGCGTCAAATTGATGTACGGAGAGATGAATTTCTCGAGCACGTCGAGCAACACCTGCTTGTTTGCCATGTGTCGCATCTGCTCTAGCAGCTTGAAGCGGCCGATGATCTCCTTGACGTTTTCGCTGAACCCGCCGAGGTACTCCTCAACGTTCGCCAACAGAATCTGCTGATTGTTCGTGGCGGTCGCGTGGAGCTGCTTCAGCGTCCACTTACTGGTATTGTAGAAAACGTATCCGGATGCGGCCGTAAGCGGCGCATCGTCCAGTTCCGTTGATTTCATCTCTTCGCGTTGGAAGCGAACTTCCTCAAGAATGGCCGCCTTGGTGGGTTCAAGCAGAGTGTCCAGGCGACGGAGTACGACCATCGGAAGGATGACGTCACGATATTTACCGCGGACGTAGACGTCGCGGAGGCAGTCGTCGGCGATCGACCAGATGAAGGAAACGAGCTTGTTATGGGTGGCGTGATTCATGATATGCTTTGCATTCTGTTAACGAAGCCGATGGGTTTGTTGGCAATTTTGATGAGGTGGTGCCTGCAGACTCGCAGTCTCGCCTGCCAACCTATGGAATACTCAAATGAGCCGCAATGGCCCGATGCGCGTCACGCAGAAGGCAGCGGTTATCTCCATCATCTTGGTTTTCAGTTGAAAGTTATGTGCATGCGACGTCAGACTTTATGTCTGCCGGTCGCGCGATATGGGTCGCCGCCATTATTGGCCAAGTCCAGATGGTAGCGTCGCGCGTCCAGCAGCTCCATAAGCCTCGCTTCATCTTGCACGCGGCACTGTAGTTTCCCGTTGTCTAGCTCCTTGAACACAATATCGTGCTGGACTGCGAGTTCTTCTATATTTGCGCGCTGGAAGTTCCCTATGGCAGGATTCTGAGCGATTGACGCCGCATAGCGCGCTACTCTTGGGTGGTCCTCAATCTTCTCTTTTATTCGTGAAAGATCGAGGAAGTTGATCGTGTCTTCTATATGTTGGACTTTATTTTTGGCCGTTGCGGCAACGTGAGAGGTTATATCGCCTAGCTGCTGCATTCTGGCATCGTTCACGATATAAACATGGGCATCCGTTATGAGGACATCAAATTCGTTGTCGAGCTTGAAAACTGCGTCTTCGATGATCGAGAGGGTATCGTCGACCATACGAACGAGTCGATTTTTCGCCTTTACCGTTCCCTTAAATTGAGTGGCCTTTCTGGCACCGACCATCTTTCGCCTTTGATTATCTGTCACCTCGGCGAAATAATATTCAACATCGCTTACTTGTTCAGTCAGGTTCGTCAGATCATCGAGCGACCCGGCATCGAAAAGCTCCGAGAACGCTTTCATAAATTCGTCGTCCCGCTCGCAGTAGACGCGACGACGTTCGCCATAATCTTCTGAAAGATCATATTTCTGCCATTCGCCTTGAATTGCATTCAGCGCACCGACTGTGCTGGCAATCATATCTTTGAGAGCACCTTTCATGCCAGCATCTGTCGGCACAAAGTACATATTGCCATTGCTTCGGAGGCCAACGCCGAAATTCACGGTGACTAAATTTGCGATGTCGATATCATTCTCAATCATCTGAGGCCTTATCAAAGAGAACACGGCCACCGAGGCGGTAGCCCGTAATTGTGTCGTCGTCCGGAATGAAATGCCGCCTCGAAATTACCGCGTACGTTACAAACCGCTCTCTTTTCCGGTCCGTTTCGGTCGTTCCAATTTTTTTGGCCTCGACCGTAAATATTCGGTAGCCCCAGAGGGCAAAGAACAGGTTCATGTAATGAAGGCGCATGTGCCAGAAGAGGAACATGACGAAGACAAGCGCCAGGGAAACCGCCGTGAGGTCGCGAATTTCGTCTGTGTTCGCATCAAACAGTGGAATAAGCATAGCGAACAAATATGTGAGCAGGTGCTCTCGCTGATCCTTGGCTGATGAAATCAGGATAGTCTTTGTGTTTTCGCTGTTACGCGCTTGCCGCAATATCCACCAAAGAATTAGCGACGGTAAGAGAAACAGGACCAGGCAGACTGGTATCCAATACAAGTCAGAAATTGCAGCGACACCCCGAATCGCCCAAAGCACAAACACGGGGCTGAGGCTTGACCAAACGAGAATGAAGCGCGTTATTTCAAGGCCTTCGCCTGCTATTTTGTTCTTCATTGCTTAACATTGCTACGATTTTGGAAAGCTGTGCCCGTCGATGAAGTTCGAAGTTGTATTGAACGTGAGATATTGTAGCCGCAAAAGCAATACCCTCTGCAGAGACCGGAAGTGATTTGGCGTTCGTAGCGTTCACGTTATCGTTGTGGGGGAAATTGTGCCGCGCTTGAGTTGAACGGCCCGACCAAACAGCTAAGTACAGAGCTGGTTAGAGCGTTCAGTCGAGTCCCGGCTCTGCGAGCGCCGATCGTGGCCACTGGAAATCATGCTCTTCACTCAGCGAAATGGGAAAATGCGGATAGAGGCGAGAGGCGACTGCCTTCCGCGTGGCAATGACAGGCCCTCTTAGACAATCTTCGCGACGGCCGAGAATCTAGCTGGCGGATCAGCGACGGCTGGTATCCGGGAGGCCAAACGAGCCTCGATTATCTTCAACGATCCGTGAAGTAGGCGACGGTCCAAGTCCCCCGTCGGGTTCATGAGGTATCGCCACGCTCCCTCTACATCGGCATCGTCTATTCACGATAAATGAGGGCGGAATCAATGCACAGCGTCGGAAGATGGCGCGTTGATGCGAGTGGCGGCCAGGCCGACGTAGGTCCGTTCAACGTCGTCGCCATCTCGTCTACCGATCGGCAGCCTCGGTCATAGAGCTCGATCGCGACATCGCAGAGAAACGACGACGCCTGGTCGTCCCACTCGACCTCGTAGTACCTGTACCATTCTCGGACAGCTTGCGACATGATGCGATGGTCAGTGTCCTTGTCATGGAAGACCTGAGAAAGGCTCCTGCTTCGACGTGGCGAAGTAAGAGATCGCCGGTTGATCGACCTTGCGAGCTTGAATTGGCCCACGGATCAATGCCGGCCGATTTCCGCTTCGACCTTCTTGCGGGAGTTTCCGGCGCTCTTGACGGCTTTTTTGACGGTGTCCTTGGAGACGCCTTCCTTCTCCGCTTCGTATTTCACCTCGTGATCCTGGCCGCCGGCGACGCGGGCGCGATCCTGTACGCGGCCTCGAGATGTCTGTGTCTTTGGCATCGAGTTTCTCCATTTTTGAAGGTTCGCAAGTGAAACTCGCAACGATTCCGGTGGTTCCCCGGAAACAGCGAATGTTCATCATGCTTCGCTCGAGACGGCCGATCCCCGATGCATTGTCGGACGGAGGGATTCACAATGACAGTGCGGCCCCTATGGACTGGAGCGCGACGGGCGCGGTGGTCTCTATACTGTCGAGGACTTAATTTAGGTCCTCCGCAACGAGGAATAGCCAGAGATCACGCCGGCGGATTGGGTCGTGACCACGGCTTAGACGGATGGAGATGATGAAGTGTTGATGCTCATGAAGCAGATCGGTTAATTTCCGCTCAACCATCAGGACAAGGGTTCGACTAGAATCAATCTCTGAGCGCAATTCCGTAAGTAATTGAAAAATGATTCGTTTCGTGTCGGAACGAATCACCCTGACACGTCTTTGAGTCGCGACGAAGTGAGTCGGAGAATCGTCATGGCAACAGGGCATCGCGCGCAGTGGAAGGGCTTCATAAAATTCGGTGAGGTCTCCTGCGGAGTAGCGCTTTACACGGCGGCAAGCACGTCAGAGCGCATTACGTTCAACATGGTCAACAAAGCATCTGGGAACAGGGTGAACCGCGTCTTCGTCGATAACGAGACAGAGGAACCGGTTCCGAAGGAGCAACAAACAAAAGGCTTCGAGATCGAGGATGGCGAGTACATAATCATCGATCCCGATGAAGTCGCCGCGACGATTCCGGAAAGCAACAAGACCCTGGAGATTGAAGCATTCATTCCCTGCTTAGATGTGGACGACGTTTACTTCGACAAGCCGTACTACCTGACCCCCGACAAGATGGGCGGCGACGCCTTCGCAGCTCTGCGCGACGCCATGAAGAAATCGAACGTCGTTGCCATCGCGCGTACCGTACTCTTCCGCCGGATGCGGACCGTGCTCATACGGCCGCATGGCAAAGGCCTAATTGCGACGACGATGAACTACGACTACGAGGTGCGCTCGTCGAAGAAGGCCTTCGAGGAAATTCCCAAGCTGAAGATCGAGGGGGAGATGCTCGATCTCGCCAAGCACATCATCAGCACAAAGAAGGGCACCTTTGACCCTGCGACCTTCGACGACCGTTATGAGGCCGCTCTCGCAGACCTGGTCAAGGCGAAGATCGAGGGCAAGGCGTTGCCGAAGCCGAAGAAGGTCGAAGTGTCGAAGCCGAACGATCTTCTCGCCGCCCTCCGCGAAAGCGCAGGGATGATGAAGGCGGCCGCGGTCAAGCCCAAACGCACTGCCGCCAATGCCAATCAGGGCACTGGCCGGCAACGCGCCACGCGCGGGGCAACTTCGAAAGCCACCGCTTCTGGAACTGCCCCGCGTCGCAAGGCAAGTTGAGGAGATTGATCCATGGCACCGCGCTATTATTGGAAAGGCTACCTGAAGCTCTCTTTGGTCACGTGCCCTGTCGCGATGACCCCAGCGACCAGCGAAAGCGAGAAGGTTCGCTTTCACACCCTCAATCGCGACACGGGAAATCGGGTCGTCTCGCAGTATGTCGATTCTGTCACGGGCAAGCCTGTGAAAAACGAAAACGAGGCTAAGGGTTACGCACGCGGCGAGAACGACTACGTGATCTTGACCGAGGACGATCTGGATCGGGTCGCGCTCGACACGGTGAAGACGATTGACATCGAAAAGTTTGTCCCGGCCAACAGCATCGAGTGGGTCTACCTCGAGAAGCCCCACTATCTGATGCCTGACGACGCGGTCGGGAACGAGGCTTTCGCCGTCATCAGGGACGCGATGAAGGCCGATAAGGTAGTCGGCGTTTCGAAGCTCGTCATGGGCCGCCGCGAGCGTGCCGTCATCCTCGAACCCCGCGACGAAGGCATTGTCCTGTGGTCGCTGCGGTTCGGTGACGAAGTACGTCCGGAAGAGAGTTACTTCGAGGACATCGAGGCCCAAGCCGATCCCGATCTCGTTCCCCTTGTCCAGAAACTCATCAAGCAAAAGTCAGCCCGCTGGTCGACGAACATGGTCAGCGACCCTATCCAGACCAGCCTGCTGAAGCTGATCGAGGAGAAGAAGAAGCTGTTGAAGCCCAAGAAGGCGGCAAAGGGTAAAGCATCGCCAGCGCCCGCATCGAACGTCGTCAACATCATGGACGCATTGAAAAAGAGCATCCAGGCCGACCTCAAACGCCGGACGGTGGGGTGAGCCACGCGGCTTGCAGGCAGACACCAAGGTAGCCTATCAACACACTGGCTGACGTGTCGACGTGTTTGTGCTATGGCGGCTAGTTAAGGTCCATGCTGCGACCGCGGGTATCTCGACGAAAAGAGCGCGGTAGAGCGCTCTGGCGATATAGGTGCCGTTGACAGGTTTGGGACACGCGGCCACGGCAAGAGCCTGAATGCTTACGAACTTCTACGACGTCCCGCCACTGATCGTCACCAATAATTGCCACCCGTGGCACCTCACCTGCTACAGAGAAAGGTCAGCACCATCTGCGATCTCGGGTCGGCAGTCGCCGACTCACACCGCATGGACCATTGACGGACGCGGTACGGTAAACCGCACTCGGCTCTCTTGATCGGTCTAGGTCCTCGGGGCGGGTATCCTGCTTTCCTACGGCCTCCTGTCAGAGTGCGTCCTTGCCGGCCTCGGCCACCAACCACGCGCTAAAGGCGTTGATCTTGCGGAGCCGGCGGCTGCGTTCCGGATAAGTAAGCCAATATCCCCAAACAGCTTTCGATGTTTCGGCCAGAGGTTGGATCAGCCGTCCCTCCTCCAGCTCCCGTCGAAAATAGTTGGGCGTGAGCAGGGCGACGCCCCGTCCGTCCATGGCGGCGGGCGCACTGAAGACCTGCGTGCCCAGCGAGGGGGAAGACTGGCGCTCCAAAATATCAATTGGCAAGTCGTTGGCGCACAGCCACTCGGCCCACAAAGAGTTTTCAGGATCGAGCAGCGGCAGTTTCAGAATGTCGGCCGGCTCGCAGACACCCCCGACCGTTGCGGCAAGCTGCGGCGAAAGCATCGGGGCATAGTGTACGTCATGCACTTTAACCGCCACGAGCCCAGGCCATTTGCCGTCGCCAGCTCGGATGGCCACGTCAATATCCCCCTGTTCGAAGTCGACGACGCGGTCTGTGGTTTCGATTCTCACGGTGATCTGCGGCTGTGCCAGCCGAAAGCTGTCCAGCCGCGGCACCAGCCACAGCGCCGCAAAGCCATTGGTCGTGCTGACGTTCAGTGTTTCATGCTGAGCGCGCTCGAGGTCGTCGAAAGTCTCGCGCAGCAGGTTGAAAGCCTCGGAGATATTGGGCGCTATCCGCTGCCCGGCCTCCGTCAAGACGACTCCGTGCGAAAGGCGCACGAAAAGCTTTGCGTGGAGTCGCTCTTCGAGAAGCTTGATCTGGTAGCTCACGGCCGCCTGAGTCATCCCCAATTCTTCCGCGGCACGCGTAAAGCTCAATTTACGGGCGACAGCCTCAAAAGCACGGATTGCAGCAAGTGGAGGGAGAAAACGGGCCATAAGCACCACTTATATCAGGCGACAACGTCTTGTTGGAAGCGACGATGTCGAAACCGTAGAATCTGGTGATCGTTTTAGCAAACGCCCGGATGACTTCATGCTCCACCACAACCTCACGCGCGTCTTTTACTCGTCGGCCACGCGTATGCGTGAAGGTCTGTGCGCCCTCGCCGCGGCGCGGCGTCGCCGGCTGCTGGCATTCGCCATGCTGGATCAAAAAGGCCATATAGGGCATAGGATCATCCTCTTCCCGCGATAGGTCCGGTCGCCCGCAACGCGATGACATCCACGCGGGGTTGGGGAAATTAGGTATCGGGCGGCGACTACCTGCGCGGAAATTCGATGAGTGGGGGCAAACAGATGACAGACGATGTCGTCCGAACGGGTGGATGCCTGTGTGGCAGGGTCAGATATGAAGTTCGGGGCGAATCTTACGTGTCGGGCCTATGTCATTGTGCCACATGCCGAAAGCTGACGGGCTCCGCTTACTCAGCGACCGCGAATTGGCACCAGCCCCAATTTCGCATGACGGGCGAGGTCCAGACCTACGAGCGTCGGCAGTTTTGCTCCCTATGCGGCTCGCGCCTCTTCTACCTGTTCGACGGCGGCGTCGAGGTATTCCTCGGAACGCTGGACCAGGCCCCCTACGACATCAAGCCAATGCTTGAGGTCTGGACGATCCGCCGAGAACCTTGGCTTCCGCCTGTTCCTGGGATCGCCTCGCACGTCGAAAATCCTCCGAAGGTTTAGTTGTGCGCCCCCGCAGGCGCATAACCCAGGTCCTGGTCACCTACACCTGGCGGGGTGGCCAGCGATAGGTGTCATGATCCGGATGTTGGCGGTTCGAGCTGCTGATCCGCAAACGCATCTCTGGATCATCCGCATAGGTGGGATGATCCCCGGGAACGTTTGTCAGGCTAGGATACCAGGAGACGCGGCTCTCATTTCCGTATTGGTTCTCCGGCGGGGCTTGGCTCGGGTCATCGAGCGTCCCAACAAGGATGCCAATGTCATCGCCATCGGGATAGTCGAAGGTCAATGGCGTACCGCATTCGCTGCAAAAACCACGCCTTCCAACGCCGGAACTTATGAAATAGCTAAGGTTGCCGCGCCTGAGCTGGAACGCGGGCTTCAGAACCGGGCAAATGACAGCAAATGGCCCACCCACCGCCTTTTGGCACATTCGACAGTGACAAACGTGGACGTTCCTCGGTCTTTGGCTGAGCACATACCGTATTGCGCCGCACTGACATCCACCGGTAAACTCGACATCATCCATTGTCCGGCCTCGGCGATCTGAAAAATTGCAGCATAGATAGCCACGGGCGGCGGCCGTTGTCACACGATTTCACCGTCACCACTCATGGAGAGCACCTGATGCCGTCATACGTGAGTGGAGCTGGAGTTTGCAGGTCTAGGAGTTCCGTGGCGGTCATTGCCGCCACGGTCTCCGCCGCAGGCTTACTTATGAACCATCGTCAGATAGCCAAATCCGCAATTCCCCGACTGACCTGAACCCCAACTTTGTCATTTCGTCCAGCGCTGCACCGCGGTCATATCCGACAAGCGGCAGATCGGGTGAAAAGGCGACAGTGGCCAATGAAACGGCATCCCGGAAAGCCTGCGGTGTGCCAGTCAAACTAAAGATGTTGGATATCCCAACGGCCTCGGGCGATCGATTTACAATGCAGCCTGCATCAAAGCCGCCGCTGGTCGACCGGCCATAGATGTGGATGTCCGGATCGAAAAACAGGGCCGGTGTGAAGACATGGGCATCGGTCGGGCTACCGGACTCTTTCCAAGAATGTTCCCAGCAATCCAATGCCGCCGCATCGCGAATACGTGTCCAATCTTGAGGCGCAGGCAATGAAATTTTAAGAGGTTCAGCCCAAATCCACGATGCGGAAAATAACAACTGGAACCCTTTGTTGCCGAGATCAAGCCTTGAAAACCCGTCTTTCAAACCGGGTCGGCGTCCGAACCTATCTGTCAGCCGACCTATTTCAACCAGTTGTTCCTCTGTTGCATCTGGGTCGAGTGTCGTCATGTTGGAATAGTATGGAGGTGCGGTCGCATCACTTGACCAAAATGCATTGGTTCGCTGATCAGGCAGCCCATGGGCACGAAAAACAGCCTGATAAAGGTCTGCATTATTGGCGGCACAAATGCGCGCTTTATCTGGATCGGATCGTATCGCGTATTTCAGGATATTGCCTTGTGATGAGCCGCGTATCATAAGAATTTCTAGCGCCGGGAGAGTCTGGCATCCAGGCGGCTCATTTCTCGATAAACCGTGGAGCGCCCAAGTTCAAGCCGCCGGGCTGCTTCCGCCAGAGATGTTTTTGCTTCGATGAGTTTGATTGCTTACTCCCTGTAATTACATTGTGTAACTTTCAACGTTTGCGGGCATGCCATACCGTCGTAGCAACTCTTTGCCTTGATCGTCGAATGAGATGCAATCGCCATGAACAATACTGAACATGATTTGGTTCAGGTCTGCATCCGTCCGCGCTCCCGGGAAATCTTGACGGAAATGGCCATCGTGTCGATTTCTGAGCAGCACCCATCGCTAAACGTCTCGGTTGATCCAGCGGGTGACGGGGTCATCCGAGGTGCAAGTGAAGCGGACCTCCGCCTCGCGCTCGATCTCATAGAGCGCTTCCACCCCGACATGGAGATTGGCCCTCTGCAGGTCGTTCATCGCATGTCGGTCACGAACTCCATTGAGATTGACTACACGCACAAGATACGCACAGGTGCCACAGGGGAATTCGCCCGAGTCAAAGTGATCGTATCACCGAATGAAGCTGGACAGGGCTTTCGGTTCGAGCCAAACAGCCTCGGCAACACGGTGCCAGACGTCTACATCCCGGGCGTCGAGAAGGGCGTGCTGTCGGCCGTTCAATCCAGTGCGCCTGCGGACGTTCCAGCGGTGGCGGACATCCACGTAGTCTTGGTTGACGGTGCTTTCCATGACATTGACTCCTCAGCGTCGACCTTCGAGATCGCATCCCGTGGGGCTTTCCTAGAAGCCCTACGGATGACAAGCTTGGCTCTGTTCGAGCCAGTTATGAAGGTCGAGGTCGTGGTTCCAGGGGATCAAGCCCTAGCGATCATCGAGGACCTCAAATCGCGGAACGGATGCATCCAAGGTCAAAGCCCTCTTGGCGACCATTTTCTGATCGAGGCGATGGTGCCACTGGCAAACATGTTGGGGTACGCGAATGCGCTCGACGTGATCGCGGCGGGCCTCGCGAAGCATGTTATGCTGTTCGATCACTATTCGGAAGTTTCGCCGGACCACCCTGATCCGCCTTTTCGGCCAGCGGCAGCAATTCGAATGGCGGCCGTCCGCCCCTGAATTTTTAGTGCCATGCAATGCGGCCATAGGGATTTCCATCGAGGACATAGACCTACATTCCAATCATATTTATTCAATGGCCAACGACGCAGGTCAGGATATTCGATTGGCAAACTATTCGCAGGTCGGCCTTGCAGGACAGGTGCAAGGAACTCTGATCGTTCCTCATCGGCCAAACGACTGGGGCATTCTTGTGCTTGGCGGATCAAGCGGTCGCGTCGACGTGGGACGTGCTCTGCTTTTTGCCGACCTCCGACGACATCGCTGCAAACGGATTGCAATAGTTGGAACATCGAAAGGCGCTGAAGCGGCCCTGCTCACCGCCATTCATGACGAACGTGTCGAAGCTGTCTTCGCAATTAGCCCGACGTCAGTAACCTGGGGTAATATCGGCCCCGGCCACGATGGTGTCGCCTGGCCGGAGCGCTCATCATGGACATGGAACGGCAAGCCCCTACCGTTCGTGCCTGCTGTTCCTTGTTGGCAACCCAAACATCAGGATGGACTGATTTCGTATCGAGGGTTGTTCGAGCGATGTCTCGAACAGTCTCCCGACCATCTCCCGGCAGCGACCATTCCCGTTGAATTGACCGCCGCTCGCCTCGTTGTAATCGCGGGTGGACGCGACGCTCTCTGGCCATCAGACGTTTTCGCGCAATCGATTATTCAACGACGGCAGATGTTCGGCATGCAAGCAGACTTGATCTATGACCCTGAGGCGGGACATCGGGTTCTGTTGCCCGGCGAGACGACGCCCAAATCGGCGCTTCACGCCCACGGCGGAAATGACGAGGCCGATGCAAGGCTCGGCAAGGCAGCGTGGGCGGTGATTACACAGGTGCTGCGGTCGTGAATATCAGTACGCCCGCAACTACATGTCGGAATTGCCAGGTGTCCAACCATTTGCTGCCGCCCAGCGATCCGCACGACGAATGATCTGCCAAAGGTGATCGTCCTTGCCTGATGTGTAAGCAGCCCTATCGTTTCGAAAGCGCTCGGCTAGGCTTCGCTTTAAAGCAACGTAAGGTTCGTGCTCTTCCACATGCTGGCGCATGTAATCTCGGAACAGCAATGGCCATTGCTCGTGCCAACTTCCTAGCCGCCGGACGTGAATGTGCGTGCGTTCCTGGCCTGGAGCTTCCCGGAAATATCGCTTTGTCAGCTCCGCGTTAGAAGATCGCCAGACATAGCCGATGGATTGTAAGCGGTGTTCTGACCGCACCTTCCGGATCAGGCTTGATCGACGATTGTCGGCCCATGTCGATTTTACAGCTTACGCTCAAATCAAAAAAGCCGGTGCACCGGGTAGGTCTTGCCAGCGGCTGGGCGCGCGTGGAGGGACGAGCAAGGGTAACAGATCGTTGCCGAGAGTTATGAGGCTAACGTTTTCGCCGGTGGCTTCCAGCCCAGTTCGGCCATGACGAGGCCTTCGTACCGCTCGCTGATGACGGCGCGTCTCATATTCTCCGCAAGCGGATCGTGGAATATTTCGAGCGCGCGCTGGGTCGCTTCATCCGAGAGCCAACCGTCGGATAGCCGCCAGCGTCGATAGAATAGCCAGTCAAGTTGGCCACACCGGTTTTGCTCGACGCTAGCACGCGCGCGCGCCAGCCCAATTTCCGGCGGGACAATCTCGGGAGGCGCGACTTCCTGCCCTCGTCGCCTGGCGTTTGCATAGTTCGTGTCTGTGAAATTGCGGATACGACGTGTCGCACTCTTTTCGACATCATCGTCGGTAATCGTCACGAGGCGGTCCATTTCGTCCTCGATGTGATCAGGCATTGTCTCGCAGGCAATTTTAACTGCTTCCACAAAGCGAACGTCTTCAAGGTTTGAGGGCTTCCAGCCGTCCGCACCTCGCCAGTGGATCGTCTCTGAAGCTTCTGTCCATCGCCCGTTCTCCGTGAGACCGAGGATGGCGAGCAGCGGTAAAATGTCCGTCCTAGCCCGTGCCGCGTCTGCCGTCTTGTAGGCAGCGACATTCGTGTATGTAGCCGTCCGAATTGGTTGATAGCTCTCCGGTGGCGTGGGCGCTCCCGGATGCAAGAACGTTACATCCGCCAGTCCCAGGACAGTCACGCATATGTCATCCCAGCGCGGTAGTACTTCGGGTAGTTTTGGCCGGTCCTTCGCCAGCGCGCCTGGCCCGAAGCGCTCTGCCTGTCCCAACGCCACCAACGCATCACACCCCAACTGATAAGCTGTCATGCTGCTATCGGACCATCTCAGCGGTGATCGACTGTCCACCGGCAGACTTTCCCTCAGGAATTCGATGACAGCTCTTGGCCAATCGTCGTTCGGTCCGTTCGCACTCATTCGCTTCTCGCCACATTGCCGGGATGATGCAACTATTGCATGTCGTCGGCAGCGCGTCATGGATTTTGGCGTTGTGCGATGGATGTTGGTCAGCAATCTCCTTCGAAACCAATCGGGCCAATGAGATAGCTATAGTCAGCTCCATCGACGCGCCTATCGCAGATTGTTCAGACCCTTCATACTAGGGTAATGGGGCGGCCGGCGACGACGAGTCATCTCGATAGGCAATTCCATGGCAGAAGACTCTCGATCTGGCTCTGCTTATGACCGTTGACGATGGCGGTGAGCGTGGCGGTCAGATAGGCCAGCGGATCGACCGCATTTAGTTTGCAGGTCTCGACCAGCGAGGCAATGGTCGCCCAGTTCTCCGCTCCTGCATCGTGCCCGGCGAAGAGAGCGTTCTTCCGATTTAATGCTATCGGTCGGATGGTTCTCTCGACGGTGTTGTTGTCGATCTCGATGCGGCCGTCGGTCAGGAAGGTGCAGAGCTTACCTCCTCCCAATCATTATCTTAGTTTCGAGTTGCCGCCCCCGCATGTTGAGATAAACACGCCCATTCGCGCCTCTGAAAGCCAAGCCAAACTTCAAAACTTCGGTAGTTGTGTCGGGATTATCTCCGCCGTCTATAAATTTTTCGACGTAATTCATCAGAGGTTGAACGGTATAATAGTCGTTTGCCCAGTCGCTAATCTGTTTGTACAGGACCGCGTCTATGCGTTTTCCTTCTGGGGTAAAGTCGACCGAATACCTGCTCGTCGCGTGGGCGAGGTTCAGCGTAGTGAGAAGCTCGATAAACTTTGGCCTCTCCTCATAATTGAGTTGATTGTCCCGAAAGCCACGGACAGCGTCAACGTGTTCTTTCGGAAAGTCGTCGATTGAATCCATGTACGGAGAGCCCAGTGCATTGCCAGAACGCTTCAATGTGGCAGGAACGGATTTCAACAACAAGATAGAATGGGCCCAAAATCTCGCGGTAGTAGCTATGCAAGGTAGGCGTTCTGACGGAAGAAGAGACTAAAAACAGATCGGAGTCGCCGTGTTCACATTGATCGTTGACTACGCCATCGCACCTGATGGCGGCTCGCTCGCTCTGTCGGTTGAGCGACTTGACGGAAAAACGGAGTGCTTCGTCATCAACCGCTCCTTCGCTTCTCACGGGACGCCAGACTATAACGCAGTCAGCTCGAATCTCCGTTCCCTGTCCGCGAACGAATGTGAAGAAATCGCGAGACATCTGGAGGAGCTTGTTGTCGACTCGACTTCAATCGATCTGGTCACGGAGTTTATCAAAACCTTGAAAGCGCATTCTGGCAAAACACCTGAGCCGCCCGCACATTGACAATAAAGTTGCGTTCAAAGGAAATGGCTCGACAGCGGACCGAAGCGGAAATGAGCCCGCCATATGCACCAGCGGGATCGTTGCAGCTTTGTTCGAGGTCGGCTGCGAGTTGATCGCGGCCGCCGTTATCGTTCGCCATGACGACAGATGATTTGGCGTCAGCCTCACGACGAACCCTGATACACGCTTACAGCGTTGCGACAGGTCGATCAGCTCATTCGTGGGCACACGGGTGTAACCTCCGCTTCATGAAGATGGTAGATGGCGAAGCCCAGATCGAATTGTCGAGTAAGGCCACTGGCGAGAAGCCGGTGGCCCCCTACTGCAACGAAAGAAGTAAGGCGACAGGATTCGAACCTGCGCGAGCCCGAAAGCCCGGAGCGGGTCCCGTTGGACAGCCGCCCGCGATAAGCCACTCCGCCACGCCTCCTCTAAGATAGCATACGGATACCGCTATCTGAACCAGCTATTCAATTTCACAACGCTTTGACCAGATTTGCGGTAGGGCAGCATCCATCCGAGTCATCGTGACGCATCTGTTCGACCGCCGGTTTCGCTCCTCAGCGCGGCCCCCACACCGTTCTACGACTGGAGAAACTCCCTTGGCTCATCCAGCCAATCACAGATCACGGTCAATACAACATGGGGTAGAACATCGCTTACCACGCACACACCCTATCGGGCCGATGATTTTGTTCAAACAGTCAGATTTCCCAGCCTGACGAATATCTCCTCGCCTTCAACAGGGAGGCTAGCTCAAGCTTGACCTCCAGACATTTCCGAAATCTCGCGGAAAGGACATCTGACATGACCCCGCTGCCGCTGCCCTGCCCCAGTCCCGTTCCGTCGCATAGACGACGTAAGGGTTGATGACGCATTTGAAGTCCAGCATCAGCGACATCGCGGTGGCTCCATAAGCCATATAGCTGTGGGGCAGACCTCCGGCGCAAAAGAAGGTGACAATCTGATCAAACCATGCCGACTTCCGGCTTTCCGCTCCAGTTGCTCCCGTCAATTCGATCAGGCTCTTGGCAGCGCTTCCGATTGACCAATTGTAGATCGGCACAGCAAGGACAATTCCGTCCGCATCTCGAACGGCCTGATGCAGTGGAATATATGCGGGGTCACGGTAGCAAGCTGAGTTGTCAAAGTCGGGCAGCCGAAAATCACGCAAATCAACGAACTGCGGAATGCACCCTTGCGCTTCTAGGTAGCGTTCCGCCTCGCGACCGAGGTCTCGACTGCGGCTTTCTGGATCGAGACTGCATGATAGAATTGTGATTTTCAAAGGTCGTGGGGTGCTGTTGCTCATCAAAGGTCTCGTATCTTCCGGCCCAAAAACATGCCGTTATGACCTTTGCGCCCTCAAGGGCACTTGAGGTCAAGCTCTTGAAGTACCGTCGAACATTTGAAACAGCCCGAGAGCGATGAGCAAGATCACGAACGCGATAATAGTGCGCTCCACCGATGGATTGCAGAGGTTCGATCAGACCATCCTTAGGATCAAAGAAGTCGAGAACTGATACCTGAATATCGATGATCGGCTTGGCGGCCAGACCGTGTATGGCGGTTGATCCAATATGATCGATGCGTTTAGCACGGGTTCCCAGCGCCTCCCGGATTACTGCCGCTTTCGCACGAAATTTTTCTGCCCACTCGGCAGACCAATCACATACTTCTATGGGTTCATTTGACGGCAACGTGACCGAGAACTCCTTCATGCATTCGCCCTCCGAACAGCGGAAACGGCGGCGGCGAATGCCGTACGGTTCGGTGTTCCCGCACTTGCTCCAGCCATACCTGGGCTACCTAAGCCGCCGCCCCTACTCGTCTGCACCAATGACCTCAGGGACAGAGTCAGCGTCATTGATAAGCACAAGCGGTCCGCATGCGAACGCGAGGCGAGAGATGATGCGACGGATCAACGGCTCATGTCCCTTCTCGAAGTGAGGCTTTTGCGGTTCGTGATCTCCCGAGTAATCCTGAATTATCAGTAGAGCCCATTTATTTTCAGGATCATCTGCAGCTTCCTTAACGAACGCATGCCACGGAGCCATATGCCCATTATCCGTGATTTGCACTGTTAGACCGAGGTCGACTAAAGCTCGCTTAATCTCGGAACCTGTGGGCCATCGCGAAGGCAATGCTGGAAACGAGATTCCTTGCTCGCTTAGCCAGATCGTCATTTCGGAGTCCAGGGGCCATACGGTCCACATTACGCCCATATCTGCCCCCTAGCTAACAAAGTTAAATGCATCTTGCACGATTAGCACTTTCCGCCAAAGCACGACATATGCCTGGCCGCAAAAAGCCTTGCAAAATCCAAAGGTTCATGACGGAGTTCCGCGACGGGTCGGACGGCCACGATAGGCGGAAGCCATCATTTGTCATCAAATGATCTCACCGTGATGGCGTGGTCTGAATTATCGAGGGATCGTCCATGAGCCAGGGTAGCTTCATTCTCAGTGCGTTTGATTTGAACCTCTGGTGCTCAATCCTGGAAACCAGATTTACGGTCGACGATCTCGGAGCGCTACAGGCGATCATTGATGCGGATATTGATGACGATCCGGATTTTACCGGTTTCTATTCTATCGACCCGGGCGAACTGAACGACATCAACCAGCGTTTCAACGTCGGGTTCGACCCAGCGAGCCTCAATCTACCGGAGATCGAGGTGTGGTTGGAACGCGAGCGGAAAGGCCGCTCACTACGGGACGTCCCTTATCTCGTTCACACCAATTTCGAGCTGCCGCTGATGCTGGATGGCAGGAAGAAACTGGCGAGATTCACGGACATTCTCCCAAGAACGGAAGAAGCCTTTGATCGGTGGGTGGAGAAAGGCCTCTTTCATAAGGAAGTCTTCCTGAAACGAATTCCACCATCGTTGAAACCCTATGTCATCGATCCCGACCATAGAGCGGTCCGCGACGTCTATTACACCTTGAAAGGGGAGGAATGGCGCATCCCTGCCATGAACCTACTTTGGAAAACCGGGGTAGGCTGGAACCAGCATTTTGAACGCCTTGAGGGCATGCTCTTCGGTTATGAAGATTGGGAAATGGACTGGTGGATAGCGCACCGTAATGAACAGTCCGGCGGCATCGGCGGCGTTCCCTTTTGCTGCACAGTGGATTCCGAAGGTCTGAAATGGATGGAACTGGCTGGTTTCAAGGCTCTGCCACCCTTGCACAAAATCCAAGTCCACATTTACGATCCGGACGAAGACATCGCAACGGCCGCGTTCCTTGCGGAAGATGAGAGTGCTGTCGCCCTCGCCCGGTTCAAACTTTCCCTCGAAATGCGGCGAAAATTGCTCGACGGAGATGCACGAGGGCCATGGCAGATCAACAGAGAGCAAATTCCCGAGATCAATCGCCACCTGAAGCGACAGGTCGATGTCTTGTTCCCTCGATCCGCGCCCTAGATTGTTTTCTTTGAGTCGACGGCGGCCAGGCTGAGAGCGGGCAAGTCGCGGGCTAATTGCTGATAAAGTAATCACGTCCCGAGTAGTCGATTTCAATATCCTCAAAGCCTTCGGCTTCCTTTGCTGAGGCAATCCAGGGGCAAATTCTGAAGATTTGGAGCTTCGCGGCTTGGTAGGTAGGGCTACTTCCTGGTTCCGAGTGGAGCGAGTTCGTGCTGACGCCGATACAATCAAATATCTCGTGCCGGAATTATCTACCGGCGGACGTGGATGAAGATGGAGCGGTCGACGGGAATAACTGACAGGCGCTATGCTTGGCAAACCCGCCGGAATTCACTGAATGGGAGCATCAGCATGCCAAGCCTCGCCCAAATGACCGGATCATTGCATATTCATCAGTTCTATATCGGCAAGTTGAAAGCTAAACAGGAACAGCTTTTTGAGAGCGATCCCGAATTGGCGATGCTTCTCGACAATGTGGCTGCCGTTCTGTCCGAGCACGCTGAAGTCTTGGCTGGCGACATCGCTGACATGGAATGCGATGATTGATGGCGCATGGCAGCCATGAGCCACTCAGTCTCTGATAGAATTCTATGGACAGAGACGTCTATGGAGCGCGAACCGACAGAGCCTCGTCCTGCGCCGCAGCACGCCGCAAGGATTAACCTTCTATGATCAAACCTGAACTTGCATTCGCCATCATACTTATGAGCAACTTCGCAGCTCCGATCTTGGCTTTTATCGCTGGCCGCACATGGCCACGTTGCCGGAAGACATTGCATTTTTTTGCGGTGATCTGGGTCGTTCTGTCAGTATACGTATGCGACAGAGTGACATTCACGCCAGACATCGCCGATGTGGGCGACGACTCTTACGACGGACTAGATCAGTTTATAGTCGTTGTCGCGATCTTCTTGCAGCAGCTAGCCATTCTAGTGACCTATCTAGCTTGGTATGTGTGCAGCGCATTTGTTAAGTGGCAGCGGGCATCTCGAAGAGAAGCAGGACCCTTCGTGCAATAACATATCAACGTCGCTGCCCGCTGGGGCGATAATGCTGATCAGTGGGTTCTAAATCGGGCATCATGTGCTTGCGCCCAGACACGACGGTTGGCCAAGCACATCAATTTCGACGCTCGGGTAAGTTTTTCTCTTTCACCAATTGAAGGGCTTTCACGTTGCCTTCGATAGGCAACAACCCAGCATCGCCGGGGAGCGCTGGCAACTGTTCCTCGGCCGAGAACCTGAACAATGTGATGTGAGCTATTCGCGGCGGCTTTGGACGCCAATCTTCGAACCAGACGGCATCCGAAATAGCTGAGCGAAGCCGTTGCAGCTCTGGCGGCTCGGGTGCCTTTACGAAGATTGCCGCTTCCGAAGCCTGCACCTCCTGAAAACTGAGATCAATCGGTGGCGTCTCTTTGACCAGTCTCTCCACGATCCCTTTCCATCGCTCTTCGTTCAGCTTCCAAACCTCGTCGTTTGGTATACCGAATTGCGCCACTGCAAAGTGACGACCGTCATGTGCAGGCTCGTACCAGGGACGCGCAGCAGCGGCCCATCGCACTCGCGCTCGATGCGGTCCTGCAAGCCACAGAGCTTTGATAGCGTCTCGCGGTCGGGAAAAAACTGCAAATGAAACGCGCAGCAACGCTTGAACCACAGCAGGTCGTCCTTAGTTGTGATCACAGCAACATTCCCACGGTTGAGAATGTCTCAGTGACAGCGGCACAATTCGCAACCGAGATCGTTCTCGAAGGATCAGACTTGGCATTGTCTCCCCGCAATGTACTTAGATGCCTGTGTTATGGCCCCATCGGCCTCAAGACTTAGCGCAAATGCAGCTGCAGGAACCTTCTGGCTTTGATGAAGCTCCACGTCAGAGCGGCGTTCTTGTGCGGACCATTGTCATCGAGAATATCGTCCACGGAGTAAAATAGCAGTTCAGACGCTTCATCTCGATCAGCTGCCCCATCTGCGCCCGACACGATATCCGCAGCCGTGGATTTGCTCGGCATCAGCAGGAACAGTTCCGGGTGGCAGAAGACCGGATCATAGGCCAGACCGACGGCAACCGCTTCAGATCGAGCTACATCACGAACGGCGATTTCCTCCTCCACTTCGCGGGCAATCTCGTTGAAGAGGTCTACGGGACCGTCGCTCTCACCTGGCTCGGCGTACCCCCCGATTAGATAGAGGCCGCCTGGGTTTTGGTCCGCCAGCAGACTTCGCTTCGTGACAATGACCTTACCGTCGGACGTCAGCACGATAGCGGTCAATCCAAGGGGATCAGCGCGATCCGCGTGCGGATGCTCGGAAGCGAAAGCGGGATGGCGTGTCGCCACGTAGGCAGAAAAGCGGGTTCGGCTGGCAGCAATGCTCAGCCGTTCGCCTTCAACCCGATAAGAGGCCATCCGCAACAATGCCCCGTCGAAAGCAGCTGGACGCTTTGCGCAAACCGCTGCCCAGGTCGATTTCCTGACGTCTTCCACCCGGTCCTGCAGCTGAAAATTTCCAAAGAGGTGGCAGTCGATTTGATCGACGGGAATGCTGAATGACTGATCTTGGAACACGCCACGCCCATTTCGTAAGTAGTTTAGATTATGCCCGACCCAAGGATATACGAACGCGTCTCCTCATCCGTCCTCAAGCCAACCCATGACATTAAGGTTTGGCCAGACCCTGACCCATCGACTGACCTTCTGCTCGTAAATCTCCCGGCTGATCTGCTTCTTGTTCGGACGCACAACTCCTTCCAGGAGATCGGAAAGCCCAAAGGGAGCGCAAAGGTCCAGGCTGCCATTGCGAGGACAAAGGCCAACGGCCGTTGCTGTTGTCGGGAATGTGTCGATGGCATCAGCCGTCGATAGGTACGGCTTGATCGGATATCCGAATTTCGTCTCATACCAGAGGTGAACCCTGGCCTCGTTTTTTACGTCGATCCAAATAGAAAGATCGGAGAAGGCCCGCCGGACACGAGCCGCATGTTCCGCTTCGGTCTCCTCGGAACGGTCGCTGGCGTCGAAATAGACGATATCAATGTCATTGATGCCGTGAGCTGGCGGAAAACCGAACCTATGGTTCCAGACGGTCTGAGCAATCGCACCAGCAACGAGCCAGGAGTCCGGAAGGGCTACCTTTTCCCAATTGTGCAGAAGGGCTGACAACATCTGGCTCTTGAGAACGATGCCTTGCAACTGCCGAAACTGTTCGTCCTCCATGTCGACTTCTTCCTTCAGACAATTTCGGTGGCAATGTGTGCCCACACGAGTGATTCTGCCACAGCTTCACATTGTCAAAGACACCAAAGGACTCATAGATATGGACGAAGCCGCGCGGACTATGATCGTGATGAACGCAGGCGACTCCCGCTTCCAGTTGCGGGCCTGCGCACTAATACGTTCAAACGGACACATACTCATTCATCGTGTTGTGGGGGACCCTTGTTGGGTGCTGCCGGGTGGCCGCGTCGAGTTTCATGAGGCAGGTGCGGAAACACTCGCACGCGAAATGGAAGAGGAAATAGGCAGCCAGGCGTCGATTGGGCCACTGCGCTTCGTCATCGAGAATTTTTTCGAATTGGCGGGACGAAGGGTTCATGAAGTAGGCTTCTACTACGAGGTAGAGTTACTGCGACCATTGCCCTTTGATGAGGCTAACATCGTCCATCGTGTCCAGGACGGAAGCGCCGATCTGGAATTTCGCTGGGCTTTGCCAACCCGGGCTGTCCTCGATCAATTCGGGCTGTTGCCGATGCCTCTGCGTGGCCTCGTTGAGACGATCCCCGACGGCATCCATCATCTGGTGCGTCGCGATACGGCAGCCGAATAGCCTCGTTGAGGCGTTTTCAACATCAATTTAATCTGCCCGTCGTCATGCCCCTTGCTGCCGATCGTGGGACGTCCAGAATGCGGCAACTGGCGGATATGTCATACGGCGGTATAAAATCGCATCGCAGACAAATCAGGAGCCCGTGATGGCACAAGTTATCTTTCTCCACGGCGCTTCAAGCAGCGGCAAGTCCACCATCGCCAAAACCCTTCAGGAACGAATCGAGAAGCCGTTTTGGCACATCTCAATCGATCACCTGCGTGACGCAGGTGTTCTCCCAACAGCGCGATTTCGGAATGGCGACTTCCACTGGGCTGACTCCAGAGCGGCGTTCTTCCAGGGCTTTCATGCTTCGCTCAAGGCGTACGCAGACGCTGGGAATAATCTAATTCTTGAGCACATTCTCGATACAGACGGGTGGCTAGAGACGCTTTCGGAACTCCTCTCAAACCACGATGTGTTTTTCGTCGCCGTGCACTGCCCGCTCGAACTGTTGATTCAGCGCGAAACTGCGCGTGGAGACAGGCCGGTCGGCAGTGCCAAGCAGGACTATGCGACGATTCACATAGGGAAGAGATATGACATCGAGTTGCACTCCACGGATGGTGCTGACGTGAATGTTGAAAAGCTGTTGTGCGCTTGGCGAAGCGGTCGTCGCTCTTCAAGTTTCGTTGTCTCGACCGCTGGGTGAAAGGTATTCAAGTCCCCTCACTTGCAAAAACCGTTGTTGCTGCTCATCCTTGCATAATGAGTATTGCTTCTATTAATGCCGATGCCTTCGTCTCCGAGGCGCTACATAATGCACAGGTCTGGGGCATCAAAGACAAGGATGGTTTCCCCACGTCGACAAACGCTTCCGGTGAAACGGCTATGCCCTTCTGGTCGTCGGAAAAGAGGGCACTGTCCGTAATCCAGAGCATCGAGTCTTATCGCGGCTTCAAGCCAGTGCCGATTGCGTTATCCGAGTTTATCAATCAGTGGCTGCCTGGCTTGACAAGGGATGACGTTTACTGCGGGCTCAACTGGTCGGGCAAGGGGGCGACGGGATACGATGTAGCCTCGGCAGATGTGCTGGCTCGGCTGACAGCAAACGACGGAACAATCTAGCTCCGCAACAGGCCGAAAGCGGCCGAAACGGTGAGTTGCCCGAACCAGATCGCTCGCGAAGAAGGAGGCTGATTTTGATGTCTTGGTTTCAAAGCCCACCATTAAAGCCCGCGAACCTGGTGCCCGGCTGCCGGATCGCAACAGTCTCTCCATCATGGGGTGGCCCATCAATATTTCCAGAACGATATCGCTTCGGGAAGCGACAATTAGAAGACGTATTCGGCGTTGAAGTTGTCGAGATGCCCCATACATTGGCTCCTGCAGATTGGCTCGCGAAGAATCCCGCTGCCCGAGCATCCGATATAATGCAGGCGTTTTCCGATCCCTCCGTGCATGCGATCATTGCAACAATTGGCGGAAGCGACGCAATCAGGCTTCTTCCACATTTGGATTTACACGTCCTTCGCGAGAACCCGAAGATATTTCTCGGCTACTCAGACACGACGGCCATCCACTTCGCTTGCATGGCGGCCGGAATAGTTTCGTTTTACGGTCCGAGTATCATGTCCGGGTTCGCTGAGGATGGGGGTATGCACTCGTACACGATAGAGGGCGTGCGGTGTGCGATTTTTCAAACGGGCATGATCGGTCAAATCCCTATCAACAAGGAAGGATGGACAGTCGAGGCAACTGATTGGGGTAGCCTGGATGCTCAGGGGAAGCGGCGACACCTGCTGGCACCAACACCTCCAAGAACCATCCAGGGGCAAGGGATATCGTCAGGGCGACTGATGGGCGGTTGTGCCGAAGTCCTGGAAATGTTGAAGGGCACCGCATGGTGGCCGCCCCTCTCAATTTGGGAGAAGGCTATCCTGTTTTATGAAACGTCGGAGGACACGCCCTCACCCCGCTTTATTAGGTACTGGCTACGGAATTTTGCCGCTCAGGGCATTTTGAGTGTGTTGAACGGGATTGTGATAGCTCGGCCCGATCCCGGTAATGACCAAACCTATCAGGCAATGATCGAACAGGCAGTGGTAGATGTACTGGCGGAGGAAGGCCTGCAGAATTTGCCGGTGTTGTCCGGATTCGATTTTGGCCACACGCAACCAATGACCACCCTGCCATACGGGATCGAGGCGGAGATCAATTGCGAATTTGCGACGATTACGGTTCGAGAACCCGCAACCTCACCGTAGTGAAAGTGGGTCAATGATGTTGCAGAGACTGATCGTCACTGGTCCGAACGGCGCTGGAAAAAGCTACCTTGCTGCGCTTTTGGCGGCGGCACGCCCCTACGTGCCAGTGGTTTCGTTCGATGCCATCAAACTTGCGAGTAACTGGAATCGACGTCCGCAAGCGGAAATCGATGCCGAGCTGCTAAAGGTGGGAACTTCGGTGTCTGGCGGCCGTTTAGTTGCAGATGCCGCGTATCGGGCGGACATCCTGCGCCTCGGGCGGCAGATGAGATCGTCATGGCACGGGATGTCGACATAACCATATTAAAAAGCGCGGAATGCTGGCGACCGTGCGCGGCGTCGTTGCGCATAGCGTGGGCGGGGCCGAAGTCGAGACTGCGCCCTGTGATATGCTACTGGGTAATGCAATTCTGCATGTCGCGAGACTGGACGTTTCGGTTTGCACGACCGCCGCCGCGAGTGTCGTTGCGGAGGGCATTATGTTGAATTGCGAGGACTGCCGTCGGCTCGTCCTGAAATATGGCGACAAGCTTGAAGTTCGTGAGTAGGAAGCAAGAGACCTGAGCACTGGCCGATCAGCTCTCTGGGCCCAGGGAACCTCATTCGGACATCAACACGACAACCGACCTCGGAGCCACGAGAGAATTCAGTTCGATGATGGTGTTCGGGAGTTTCATGGTTGAGACGTGGGGCATTGAACCGCCTCGGCTGATGGTCTTTCGTCCACCATTCTTCACCTTTGAGTTCTCGTAGTCGGGCAGCGTTGTGAAGCAGATGGGGATTGCGTTCATGTCGGCCTCCGATGACGGACGCCGCATGACGTAGAAAAATATCTCCTGCCATTCAGTGCGAGGTGATCGCACGACCGCTGGACGCGAGATGCTCAGTAATGGCGCGCCGGATTTCGGTAACCGTGTCGAAGAGCCTGTTGTCCAAGTCGATGACATTGAAGCGGACAGCGATGAATTTGAGGCGGTTTTCGACAGGGACCGCGATCCCGACTTCCTGACCGTTGAATACGACAGCTTGCTTTTGCATAACAAACCTCGGGCGCGCCACACGGGAGCACCATCTTAGAAAAGTGGAACAAAGGGTTTACGACGCGTCAGATTGCCGTCGTAGTTCGGTATCGGATCGAGACGAGATCACGCACTCGCTGCACCATTGCGAAGAAACGAAGTCGGGCAAACAACGTCATCATCCTCCTCAAGCGAGGTCAAACGACCGCTGAGTATCGCCGGCGAGGGGCCGGTTATTTCGGAACTATTCTGTAAAAAACGTAGTCGAGAAACTTCGAGTAAGCAACTGATTTTTGTTATTAATTAGCGGTTTGAATCGTATGACAATTACCGCAGATGCGAAGTAACAAATGATGTACGTTCGTCCGACCCATCGTCGAAGGCCCGTCAACGGCTTTATTCGGCGATATTGCAGACTAGGCGGCATCCATTACATTGTTTCTTTCAGCCTCTTTCAGACTCGGGTAATCAAGCGGTTACTTCTATTTTTAAAACTAGATAGCCTTTGTTGAACGTCCTTCCCGTCGAAAGGGCCACGGACCTGAGATGTTTAGGGACCGGTAAACTCGAGGGTTTTGCAGGTTGCGTCGGGACGTGTCATTGCTTTAAAATCGAAATCGATGCCCCCCGGCTCTCGTCAGAAAGCAAACCCCGGCAATGGAAGGGCGTCCCCGATGCATAATCTGGCTACCGCTCTGGCAATCACCCTCTCCTATCTCGATGGACGCTCATCGAACTCCACTGAGGATGATGATGTTGAGGTTTTGGAAGCTGTCGCCGCAGAGCTTCAGAACGCTCCGTCGGACGAAAAGAACTCGGTGATCTCAGCTCTAGTTCACATCGGTAGGGCCGATCTCGCGGACGGCCTCGGTTTGAACTAGATTCACAAGAGACCGCGATCGCGGGTTGGGTTTTCGCGACCATCGCGACACGATCGCTATCCATCTCTCCACGATGCGGTGAACGTTCCAGCGATCCTACTTGGTCCAAGCGGTCGCATTGACTGAGTCCTGTCAACCAGCATCGCTCTACGCTTTCGCGCGTCGAGCCTTTGCAGTGCGGAGGAGTATAACTTCAGTGACACCAGAAGAAAGAACGATTTTGAAGGCTCTGGCTCATATGTGTCTGCAATACATGGACGAAGGCTCGGAGGGGCTAGTTCACAAGTCAATGAGCGCCGGCGAAAAGGCGGTCGAAGTGTTGGCATACTACGGCTTGGTCAAGCCTGATCTAGGAGGCGGGTTCTGGACCGACGAAGGCTTGCGTCTTCTCGACGATGAATGGACATCGGATCGTACGAATTTCCTGCAGCGCATGTCAAAGTCCTGAAAGCCGGGCGCTCAAGCATCTGATGATGGGGTGCTCGGCGCGATACCGAGAGCCGCTATTCAAACACTTTTCAACGGGCTGTCTTTTGATCCCGGCGGCGGCCACTAGCCAGAATAGTCCACCGGCTGCAATGCCAAATACGGCTATCTCTGCGAGCAATTCAGTGGTTTCCAGCAATCCCCACCACGTCATCATTCCGTTTTCGTAGGTGATGTGATCATTCGTGTAGGCCTTATCCGGGCCGAAAAATACAGTTAGGCATAACCACGGGAAGGTAGCAACGGAGGCCCCGGCCATCGCACAATTTGCAAGGGACGCCCCTACTCGTCCCCTGAAATAGAGTATCAATGGAATTCCGAGGACAACAGTTGGCGGGTATGCACCGAAGAATGCGACGACTGCAGTCGTTTGGACAACCCGCTCCATCATATCCGGCAGGCCCTGATAGGCTGGGCTGTAAACCGCATATGCGAACGATGCCACCAAAGGCACTACAATTAATGCAACAGCAATTCTCCACCAGGGTGGAGATGCGAATGTTGTTACCGCCATGTGCACCTTTACCTAAACAGCATACGCCACGGATTGCACGCGAATGTGCGTATGACAACGGTCCGCCCCAGACCATTCAATCAGGGGGCCGCGGGAAACGCCAGAGCTTTCGACAGCGCCATGTCGTGAGCAATCGAGCACTGTTCGGGCCGCTGACAAGTCCAGAAAGTCAAATGCATTTAGAGCCCTCGTTAGCCGTATCGTTTTGATGTTGGCGAATGTCCGTTTCGTACCGATCACGGTATGGCCGACCGAGTGGTTTGCGCCAATTGCAGTCATCAGAGCTAATCAAGGAAACGTGCTGTCACTGCTTGTCGACCAGAAGAGGGGCTGCCAATGGTTTAGGTTTGTTGCCCTTGTAGAACATCAGTCGCGCCACCTTACAGTAGTTATAGAGATCGCTTTTGGCGTCCTTCTCAACCCGCGCCATCTCGGACCGGAAATTGGGATCGAGGGGCGGATAAACTCCGGTAGCGTATTCGTATCCCAAGAAGAAGTCGGCGTTCAACTCGAGTTTCCCGCAGTACATGCCTGCAACGACCGCGCCAGCGGCGTAGGACAGAAACTGCTCCCTAGTCAGAATTGGATCGGGCTGCGGTTCCTGGGCCATTGCCGTCGAACAACTGATCGACAATCCAGCGATAAGCAAAATTGCGCTTTTCAAACGGCATCTCTCACGCATGGTTTTGTTTTCACGATGTCTTGCAATGAATCCGGTTAAAAAGGTCTCAACCCCAGACTGATCATTGGATGCGATTGAAGCCCCGATATCGCCTGACACAGTAGACATCACCGCTGTCGTGATTGGAGCGCGAGGCGAGATTTCCGTGTTCGACGATGACCATCCATTTAGTACGGCGGGTTCTGTATCGTCGCAAAGTTAAAAGTATCAACCATGGTAGCAATGGGGTCTGGGAAATTCCGGTAAGTCGCAACGCGCTTTCCATGCACAACGTAGTCTTTTTGCTCGACGTCTCCCATCACGATCAGCGAAACCGTCACCCTGGAAGTTCCAAGCATCTTCAGGGCAACGATTTTTTCCTGGGGGTTCGGGCATTTCTCCCCGACGTCACACAGCCTGCCAATCAATCTCATTTGGGCGAAGGGCTCGAAGCCCGCGAACGACGAACCGCCTATGAACTTAACCTTGTCCTTGAAGGCCGACCATTCTGTTCCGGCGGTAATCTTCTCAAACATCGGGACTGCGTTTTTGAAGGTGAAGTCCCTTGCGACAAAAGGCGCGACCGAAGAGATCAAAAGCGTGACATGCTTTTCGCCAATCCAGCAGTCAATCCATAGATGGTTGTCGTCAGGCGCGTTGCGCGCGATGTCGCGACCTTTACAGGCGGGGTCAGCAGCCATGCTAGTGTTGGCTGGCCCCCTTATCAGCCACATGGCTGCGGATGATTTCTCAGCGGAGACCGCCCAAAGCGTCGCAAGAAAAATGATTGCAGTAGAAAATCTTGGCATCAATTTTTCCTATTCAGGTCCGTTGGGGTTCCACCTGTGGCTCACCGCTGTGGCCCCCAACGCCAATGCCGGGCGTCAAGTGCGGTACATGTAAAACAGCACGAGGGTGATGAGCATGATTACCACCGCGATAACTATGCGCTCCACCCAACGCACAAACACCGATTTCGATGAATTGCCCGTTAGCCACTCGCTCAGGATGTCTCCAAGGAAGAAAAGCAAACTGTCCATTTTTTCCCTGTAACCAGCTCCCAATTAAGATTGCGGCTCCTCCTCACAGAGTGCTGAAGCCCGTCTGCACCCACAGCAACTGCTTACCGTCCTTCGACCACGTCGCATCAACGGACATGCCATATGTTATCGATCTAAAAGCCCGACGAATGACTCCCTTAGTCGGAAATTTGGGGCCGTTCTTTCGGATCGAATACCCGCCGGTAACCCGCTGCGTGCCATCCGACTCTATATAAGGGCGAGCGCTACTGAAGTTCGGGGGCACGTCAAAGCCTTGCGCTTCGAACCAGTCGGTTGCGTAGGATAAATTCTCGTAGGAACCCAGCAGTCTGAACACACAGACCTCCGCTTCGTCCGTGTTATCGATCCGATCCCAGTCCATCTCCTTTAGGCGACCTGTCGACAGGTCATCCGCCTCTGCCTCCTTGAGACAGGAAGCTGGATCAGGAAAATCCATCATGGCGACCTTCTTGGACGCGGTCATTTCTCGTTCGAATCTGACATGAAATGGAGGCGTTCCGGGGTCAGGCTCGGGACCAGAACTGACCCAGAGCAGCTTGCCGCCATAATAGAGATAGCCTGATAGTTGGTAACCCAGATATGCCAGGACGACATAGGCGGCATAATTCAGCAGCTTGCGGCCAGCATTGGGTTCCCGCATCCGCCAGGCCTGCAGCCAATCACCTGCGGATTTTCCGGCGAAAAGCCAGTAGAGATAGCCAGTTGCAGCGGCCGCAAGCAACACGGCTGAAAGCCTCAAGGGATCGCTGACAGGGAAGCCCGTTGCCAGCAGCCCGGCGATGCTCCAGATGGTGAGATACCATCTCCAACTCTGCGCCGATTTCCACTCTGTCACCGCCAGAACGATCAGCAACGGGATCGTGCCATTGAAGAGATAGCCCGGCGCACGGAATACCACCCCCCACACGAGCGCATCGACAACCAGCGAACCTCCCGGATTTGTGACGCCTCCCTGAGGATGATCTGGGAGAGAAAGATGTGTCGGGATGGTGTTCAGAAACTCGAACAACGCCGCGAAAGCGACGATGCATAGGATTGTGACGAGGGCGATCCTCAGCAACCGAACCAGGATTGTCATTTCAAATGTCCACGGAAATCATCGCGCTTCGAGAGTACGGGAAAGAAAAGGCTGCGCCCATTCGGCGGGCTTGTCGTCAGAATGATCATGATTGCTGCCTGCACCACGGTCGAGGCGTTTTCGGACAACGATTTCCTTCACAGATGAACGGGACGGCAAGGCCCTCCCCGATCAGGATTTGTCCGACGTCGCGACCGTCGACCCTCAAGACGCCGCAACTGCGTCCATGATTGCAGGCGTCCGTTCCTTCGGAACCAGCCGGACAAGCACAAGGCACTTTTGTAAGCTGAAGGTTGGGGGACTTGACCAGCTCCATCAACCGGGACGATGCCCGCTCTCCCAATTTACGTTCATATTCACATTGGGGCGAGAACTTCTCCGGAGTGTTAAAACCAACCAGCCGCGTCCCTGCCCGCTCGCCTACAACGTGAACCGTATCGCCGTCTGTGACGGTGAACGCTTGGTCGACCGGCCCCATCACATGTGACGACTTCCCGACCGTGCCAACAAAGGATTGCACCGGTCCAGTTTCGAATACCGAGTAGAGAAGACTGACCATCACGATCAGCGCAACGACCACCACGTCCCGGACAAGCCGCCTGCGCCACCTCCAGAGTTTTCGTGACAGGAAGGAAGACGTGCGGAAGCTCGAGCGGCGTGAATGCCGGGTCGTGAGGGACGCGGTCACCCCATCTTGACGCGACGTTCCATGGCCTCCGAGGATTTCATTCAGTTTCAGAAGTTGCTTATCGCTCAACCGTGCGCGGCTGCCATATCTCTCCAACCTCGTGAGCACGTCCGAGAGAAAGTTCCGCTGCCACGGGCTCAGAGCCGCCTCCACCAATGCACTGCGAATATTGGCTTTGAGATGTTCCGTCTCAAAGAGCACGACCGTCCCACCGCCTGGCTTCAAATCCGAATGGCTCTGCATCTAGCGCGGCAACCTGCTCGATTTTTTATAATGAACCCAAATAGCAGCGATGAGGGCGACCATGGCGAAGCAATACCAGCCGAACATCAGGCCAAGGACCCATAGATGCTCGCCGTCGCGAAGGACTAAAGCCCCTGCGACCAGCGCAATATGAGCAAGGACAAAGCCAATCCTAGTGAAGAGCACCCAGCGCAACCCTTGTTAGTAATTTGACTGTACGCAAAACAACCGCCCCTTCCAAGCTAGGGCCGCGCTCGGTTTAAAAGCTGGTAAATGCCAAATTACGAAACGGGTCCGGTTTCACGGGAAGGTCTGCGCCGTTGCTCAAGAATGGCCGCGTCCCGGGAAAGACGTCGAGATTTGCAATGCCGATCGTTGCAATCTATTTTCGAATCTTGTCATTTCATCGTGCTGCCGTCGTACGTCATCGCAAAATAGCCTGACGCGGCCCAGGGCGCTCCGACATGAAACTTGCTCACATCAACTTGGTCGCTCGCGATGCGGAGGCGCTCGCAGCGTTCTACGTGAGTGTCATGAATTGCGAATTGCTCCGTGGACCTAAGGTGTTGTCCGGGGAGAAAGTTTCGCGAGGAAATGGCCTTTCGAACTCAGAGATATACACGATCTGGCTCAAATTCCCCGACCTCGATCACCCATTTCTGGAAATCCACGAGCATACGGTAACTCACCATCGTGATCAGCCAAGGATCAACGAGCCCGGATTTGGTCACATGTCATTCCAGGTGGAGGATATTAGCGACGCACTTTCGAAGATCATCCAAGCAGGTGGGACGCAGATCGGGGAAGTTACAGATTTTGGGGCACCAGATGAGCCATACCTGATCGCTTATGCACGCGATCCAGAAGGAAACGTTCTTGAACTTGAGCAGGTTAGCAATAGCGGCTGACGGCCAGTGTTGCCTTGTTGAGGTCGGACCCCGCTCTGAACCGATATTGGTGAGTATCGCTCAAAGTAGGGTCGGCTGGGACACCGGCTCCCCGGACGTGGTCACGATGGTCGAACCATAGGGTTCCCGTGACGTCACCACGATCTGGTCGTTCGGAAGCGGCCGGGCGAGCGCCTTCGCCTCCTCCCACGGTGCACGCATCCATACATCCACCTCTTCCTGCGTCAGCAAGAGGACCGGCATTGCTTTCGGGTGAATCGGTTTGACGACGTCGTTGGGATCGGTCGTCAGGAACGCATAGAGGTCGTCTATGGTCAGGCCATCTTTCACCTTCCGAACGCTTTGCCACTGGGGAACGTGCAGACCCGCAAAAAACATCAGCGGCTTGCTTTCGTCGCGAGCGAACCACGCATTCGGCGTGCTTCCACCGTCCTGTTTGCTGGCGGGGTCGGGTTCGGCAAAGCTGGTCACCGGCACGATGCAACGGCTCTGCACACCAAACCATTTCTTCCAGTGGGGAAGGTTCCGGATGTTGCTGACGCCCTTGTCCGGCTCCATCCGGATGAGCATGTCCATGTCGACGGCCTTGCCCTTCTGGCGCAACTTCTCTGCCCGGGCCTCGGCCGCCTGTTTGATCACGAAAAATGGCGAAGGAAGGCCCCATCTCGCATGGACAAGCTGCTTTCGGCCATCGGCAGTATTGCGAACGATTGGTCCCGCCTGGTCGGGGTTCATCTGGTACTCGGGCATCAGATTGATCAGGCTCTCGGCATCCTGGGCCCATTTGCTGACCCAGTCCTTGTCCTCCATGCGGTAGAGATTGCACATGATCGCGACCACCTCCATTTCGCTTGGTTGATAGCCTAATCGTTCCGATCAGAACGTCAAATATTAGCCCAGCACGCGATATTGGTGGAGTGCGATACTTAGGGCTCCGGCCAAGAAGCCTGACGGGCACCGTCGCCTCGGAATGTTTTCGCCTAATAGCGGCGATGTTGCCCCTCATGCTGCCAGTTGGTAGACGTGGATGCCGTTGCTGGAGCACAAACGAAGAATGCGATCTGATCCCGACAATGCAGAAGAGACTGTCAAAGTTCTTGAGGCCAACGACGGCCTAAGGCGTGTTCGGATCGTCCGGCGATCCGATGCCGTGTTCGTTGTCCGAGCCGAAGAGTGGTATCAAACATATTCGAGGGGGAGATCATCGCAGAAGGATGGAAACCGATATATGAGAAATTCGGCTTGTTCGGAACTGTCGACCTGGCCGAGCGCGAGGCGCTCGTCAGCTTTGAATGGCTACCGCACTCTTCACGTACAAATGCCTAGCATGCGGTAGAGATCGCACATTGATTGCAACGACCTCCATTACCCGTTGCTGGGAGCCAATGCTTCGGACAGGGCGTCAAACTCTCGGGTGAGAGCCCATATCATCGCCAGAGATATCGTCCGTCGGATAAAACTGACTTTCATGCGCCCATTCGGCATCGGCTTCTTCAAGCTCGTCCGGGGAAAGGTGGTAGATGACGAGCTTGTCGAGCACATCGTCCACGTCCTGGGCCATTCCGAGCAGGTCCATCGTCTTGCCCATATGGCCACGTTCACCGAACCTGTCGAAGCACATGCCAGAGACGATATTGTGGAGGTCGAGCACCTTCTTCGTCGCCCAATCGGCAAGCGTGGAGCGGTCGAGATCGATGCCTTGGCGGCTCATGATCTGGGCCTGCCGATAGAGCGGAAGATGATCCGCATATTTGGAGACCAGCCCATAGGCGACGGTCGCTTCCGTCGGCAAGCCTGCCTGGATCAGCTGCGCTGGAGCCGGAGCCTGAACGATGCCGTCGGTGCAGGCACGGCAGGCATATACGGGACGACGAGTGACAATGACCCGGAAATGCGCCGGGACGACATCGAGGCGCTCTGACACATCCTCGCCTGTGCGATGCAGGCAACCGCCGCAGGCGCAGATCAGGCTTTCCGGCTCAATCACCTCCTCGGAAGCGGCCGGGCGAGCGCCTTCTCCTCCTCCCAAGGCGCTCGCATCCAAACGTCCGTCTCTTCCTTGGTCAGCAGCAAGACCGGCATCGCCTTCTGATGGATCGGCCGAACGGTGTCGTTGGGATCGGTGGTCAGGATGGCGTAGAGGTCGTCGGTCGTCAGCATGCAAACGACAGGTTCTCCCATCGGGCGCTAGGAGACATAGCCTCCCGTTCGCGCGCCGAGGGATCAAAGCCCGGGGCCTTCGCGGAAAGCCTCATTTCCAAAATCTCAAAATAATATTAGACTTACATCATAAGATGAAATCTCATGCATTTGAGCTCTGCAGATCGGTCGAGGATGTCAACTGCCATTGTGACCGCTATCGTTAGCTGCCCTATCGGCAAGCTTACGGATGGGAGCCTTGCCTCTGCGCGGTTTCTCATCGTAGGCCATTCCGATGCTCGCGGCACCGAAGAGTACAACCAGAAGCTCTCCGAGCATCGCGCGGGAGTCCGTCGCACACTATCTGGCCTCAAATTTCGGGATTAATGCTTCCCGACTGGAGGTCGAGGGATTTGGAAAGACGCAGCTTTATGATCCAGCAGACCTGATGATCAGGTTAACAGGCGTGTGCAGTTAGTGAGTCTGAGTGCGAATGGGCAGTAGAGGCCTTTGGACAGAGCGAGGAATTTCCCGTTGGTGTGGGTTCGGCTTAGGGGAACGGCTGCAAAGCGTAGAAAAAGGAGCATCCGCCGCATCCTTGGATTCCTGCTGGCGAGCTTGATCTTAGCGACTGTTGTCGTGAAGACGGCTTCCGCCTCCGAGGAAGTCCGTGAACTACAGCGCAAGCTTCTGGTCCTCGGAGAACTCTCGGGGTTTGTTCTCGACGGCAAGGACAGCCGCGCGCTTCGCGACACCTTAGCCCGTTTCGCTTCACACCATAACGAGCATATCGCCAACGACGAGGAGGCCGGCGCTCTCCTCGACCGCGTCCTCGAAGAGAAGACCCGCGAAGCTGTAGGTCCCTACGACAGTCCGCAGCCGTTCGACCGCCCATCCTTTTCTGACGACTGGTTCGTCAGTCTCGTGGTCGCTCCAGAGGACAACCTTGTCCTTGCCGGAAGCTGCGACAACATTGCGCGCTTCCGCCTAGATACCGGTGTGCCGGCTAGGGGCCTCGCGCAAGCATCAGGATACAAGTTCGCCTACAGCAGTGCTAGAAAGGAGATCGTGTGTTTGGCGCGTTGGGATGACAAGAGGAACGGCCTGCTGATTGTCGATGCCAGAACCGGCATGCGCAAGGACTTCATAATACTGTCAGGGATGTTGGATTTTGCGCACCCAGAGCTGACGATTGCGACGACGGGCGCAACCGCGTGGGTGTTGGGCAAGGAAGGTATCTGGATCGCCGACCTCGCCAAGCACGCCGCCCATCAGGCGGTTCAAACACTGCCAGACAATTTGCCTGAGAAGATCGAAGTATCATCGGATGGCTCACTCGTCGCGATCGAGTTTAGCCATGTCAAAAAGGGTTTTACGCATGAGATACGGACATACGATGCGTCCACGGGACGCCAGTTGTCCGCCGTTTTCGACCTGGAGGATTTGTCGCTCGCACCGCTTGGGGATCGCTATCTCGCGAAGAAGGACGACAGCTACCAGATTCGCGATGCGCGCACCGGAAAGTCGCTCTACTCCAAAAATTTCGAAGTCGACACCCCGGGCGATGAGCTTGCCTTCACGTCAGACGGATCAGGGCTTCTGTTCTCTGGTGGTGATAATGATGCCACCCGTTCGGTGTTACGATGGGACTTCTCGAGCGGTGGCCTCACCACAGTCTCCCATTTCGGGCAAACTGGGAATCATGTGCACATCGACGAGGAAAGAGGCGAAGTCTACACGGTTGGCAGTGACGGCGTTTTTCGCTATCGCCTTGCAACCGGGGAAGCTCTCACACCATCGAGCGCGATAAATCGAACAGGCTTGGCCGGGGCCGCCGTTGGCCCAGACGGCAGCGTAGCTGTGGGCATCGCTGGAGCAACCGCCTATATCCTCGAGACCGAAAGCGGGCAGGTACGGCAGCTAGCCACGACTGACTGCACCGTGGACAAGTCGCCGATACAGATCGATGACGGGGATTCCGTTGCGTTCTCGGGCCACGGCCGAGTCGCTCTCGCGTGCAACGAGGGATCGATCAAGGAACTGGATTTGCAGACCGGAAAGGTGACTCCTGTAGGCAAGTTCGCAGACGATCAGGCCGATGACTTAAAGGTGTCGCCAGACGGTTTTTACATCGCCGCCGTCTATTCGGACTTAGTCGCCGAGAAGCTCTCCCACACGCTTATCGTGGCAGAGCGCAATTCGGGTCGTATCCTCGTGCGGAAGACTTCGGAGGCGCTTTTTGCAATGGGCTTCGTCGATGGCGGTCGCCGCATCCTCTATGGAGATGGGCATTTTGCGGTGGTGCAAGACGTTGCGTCTGGAAAGACCGTGACGCGGCTCGAACTTAGGCTCGAGACAAAGAAATCCGGCAGGACCACGAGCTGGCACTGGGGACGCGTCCACTGGGTACTTCCGGATGCGGAAAGCGGTGACTCGCTCCTCGGCGTTACTGTCGGCCTTGGTGGTGTCGGAGGGCTCGTCTACGGCTATGCGGGCGGCAAATTCACTCTCCTTGACGGCAAACTCATCGCCAGCAGCAACTCCCTTACCAGGTTTGCGACAGCCGGGCGCGTGAGCCGGCTGCATGAAGACCGTCTGGTAAGCATCCAGGCGGAGGACGAGCCTGCCATCGGTAGCCTCAACGCTGAGAAGTGGACGTCTAAGCATGCCCGATCCGGGGGAAATGTTCTCGCGCTTGGGCCGCAGAAGGAAGGCCGCTTCGTTGTGGTGACTGATGTCGGCGGCATGCTGCTCTACGACGAAAAAATGCCCAACCCAATCATGACGACCGTCTTGAGCGAAGAGGGCAATTGGTTGACCCGCATCGACGGCGGCTACTTCGCAGGGACCAGGGGCGCGGGTGAGAACCTCTTTCTAGCGCCGAGTCTCAATGAGACCATTACCATCGATAGTTTTTTCAACTCCCTCTACCGGCCGGATTTGGTGGCCAGTGTTGCATCGGGCAACGCCCCTGAGCAGAAGGCGGAATCCGACCCTACCATCAATACGCTGCTGAAGGACGGGCTACCACCGAGTGTGGCGATCCTATCGCCTGCAGGCAATACCGTGGCGGACAAGGAGTCTATCATTGCCAAGGCAACACTGACGCCGTCGACCGGCGGCATCGGCCGTCTCGAATGGCGGGTAAACGGGATTGTCCGTGTTGCCCGCACCCTGTCGTCGGGTGTAGGAGTACGCCAAGGCGAACCAATAGATATAGACGACAGCCTTCTACTTGAGCCCGGCGACAACATTATCGAGCTTAGTGTCTTCAACGCGTCCAATGGAATCGCTTCAACACCGGCTTCCACAAAGATTAGCTGGATAGCAGCCGGCACCTCCGCCTCGCCCCGCCTTTTTGTACTTGCCGTGGGTGTCAACCGGTATTGGGATAGCACGCTAACCCTCAAGTTCGCGGCCAATGACGCAGCGGATATGGTCCACTCCTTTGAACTCGCTGGTGCCGATCTCTTCGACGGTGTGCGAACTTGGCTGGTGACTGACGAGAAGGCGACACGAAGTGGAATCAACTTGGTGTTTGACGACATTGCCAAGCAAATCCGCTCTACGGACGTTTTCGTTCTTTTTGTAGCCGGCCACGGCAAGACTGAGGACGGGCGGTACTATTTCATACCCTATGACTTCAAATATGCCGGCGGCACCGTCTCCATCGCTGAGCAGGGCATCGATCAGGACGACTGGCAGATTTGGTTGGCTCGTGTTGCGACTCGCAAATCGCTGTTGATGTTCGATACTTGCGAAAGCGGCACGCTAACGCTTGAGCGCACCACCCGCGGCTTGAGCCGTCTCGCTGCTCTTGATCGCCTCACACGCGCGACCGGACGGTCGGTGCTTGCGGCCTCAAGTGATGACGGACCAGCGTTGGAAGGCTTTCAAGATCATGGCGTATTCGCCTACACCGTAATGGAGGGCCTCGGCGCTGCGGACCCCGCTAGGACCGGCCTGATCCAGGTTACGGCGTTGGCCTCGTATGTGGGTGTACGAGTGCCCGAACTTTCTTTCGGCAAGTTCGGCATACGTCAGGTTCCCCAGATGAAGCTAATTGGCGAGGACTTCGCCGTCGGAAAGACGGTAAATGTCTTGGCAAATCCAGCGCAGGGTTTCGTACCGGTGCAGCCGACACATGTAGTCATCTCTTCTGCTGTCATCACGAACGCTCAGGGGAGCGCTTCCGGAGAGCCTCTTTCGCCGGGCACCCTGGTCAGGGTCGTAGGTGTGTCGGCGAGAGGTTCGGAGGTGGCCCGCGACGGCAAGCGCCTCGGTTTCGTTCCGACAGCCACTCTAGCTCCGATGCAGTGATTTCCACAGCGCACGCCTTCTTCCTCTCCCGGCTATACGGTCCAATCCACCGGCCAATATCGCATCGCAAAATTCACTTCGCACGGATGGTGGATAATTTGTGTTGTTACGGCGCGCGGCAAATCCGGTCGTGCAGGCGCACCGCTTCAATGCCCGCTCAGGAAATGTCAGGACTACAAGACGAGATGGCGATGGGTGGCAGCCACGTGGGCATTTGGGCCACATGCTGTGCCACACTTCCGGGCCGCCACATTCTAGGCTAGCCTCCCTCCTCAACTGATTCACGGGGACTGATGGCTACCAGTATAACGCTCGCCGACCTCTCTCCATGCGACGACGGCACAGTCGTTGTCGCATGTGACGCCGCCGACGGATCGCGCCGCCATATATCTGAGGTCGCAAACGGCTTGCGGTGCGGATGCGTCTGCTTTGGTTGCGGACGCGCCCTTGTCGCTCGGAACGGCGGCGATATCACTCTTCGCAGGCATTCGTTCGCTCATCGCCCCGACGAGATAACGCCGAATTGCGCAACTGCCGGCGAAACGGCGCTGCATATACTCGGCAAAGAGATCATCGCCAGGCACGGCAGGGTCACGATGCCGGATACATGGATGACCGACTTGGACGGCAGACGTCGTCCTGTAACATCGCGGCAGTCCATCGCCCTCTCGGACGTCCAGCTGGAAGTTGCCGAAGGAGACCTGATTCCGGATATCGTCGCCATAAGCCCGGAAGGCCGAAAGCTCTTCATCGAAATCAAAAACACTCATGGCTGCCCTTTGGAGAAACTGGATAAGCTGGCCACCATGGATGTCGACGTCCTCGAGATCGACGTCTCTAGTTACCGAGTTCATCCACTCGACGACCTTGATGAAGTCATTCTTGATCTCGCACCACGCGTGGTGCTCCAGAGTGCTGCGCTTCGGGCGATGGCAATCACCATCGCCGATGAAAGGGCTGCACGGGAGGAAAGCCGTCAAACCGATGCTGGCAGGCGGATTGCGCTCTACCGCGATCGTCAGATGCTGAATTCGCCGCGGGCGGCCGAACTCGCCGACGAGATGGTCGCCCTCGGGCTTGCGGACCAGATGGACTCTGACGACACGCAGCCGTCGGCGTTCCGGGTGCCGAGACGGCAATGGCAGGCAGCAATCCTCTACAGGCTCGGCGCGACCGTCTACCCGGACAAGGTCGATGCGGTCGCCATGCTTGAAAGGCTGCGCCAGCGGAAATGGCCGAAGCCCGAGCTTGATTTCATGTCGTCTGAGGATACGAACTGGATCGCCAAGTACATCGCTCCGGACTTCAAGTCGGCTTACGAGGAGGTCGCAAGCTACTTGGGGCGTCTCCAAGCAACAGGTGTCGCCCATGAAGACGGGCGCGGCCGATATTTCATGACCCAGTCAGGACGCGACACTATCTCCCGAGCGGCACGGGAACGGTCGAAGCCTACTGTGCGTCGGTGGATGTCGATGTCTGGCTGGAGGAACGATCGGGAGAGCTTGGCACGTCGGTCGCAAAACTGCTTCAACAAGATGACGGACGATTTAATCACCTGATGGGCAAGTTGAAGAGCCTACGGACGTCGATCGTGAGGATGCAGCTAGCCCGGCAGGACGAGCCGCCTGAAGATTTGGCCGGACTGCCGTTGGAGAGTTTTTTCCTTAGTTTGCAGACCGCTCGATTTGAAGCTGAGCAGCGTGCCGAGCAAGAGCGGGATGACCGCCTCAATCGTGAAGCGGAAGACCGGGTGGCAGAGGCTCTCCAAGCCGCAAATTGGGTGGTGCCAGATCAGATAACGTGGCTGGATACGGTCCGACCTGACAGCGATGGAACGACTCGCCGGGAACTAGCCGCCGGCGGTCGTAGTGGGCTTGGAAAGGTCCTTGGGGATATCGCGAAAATCAGGGCGGAGAAGGCTGCGGAACAGCGAGCGGAAGCTTATAGGACGACCGCTCTCGACAAGCTTCGGGCTGAGGTCGTCCGTGTAATTTCACGACCGGATCACGCCGATCTCTGGATCAGGCAATCGATGCGTCAGCTCGGGGGCGCTAGACCTCAGGACTACTGCGTCGACGAGACTTCCCTCGCTCGCTGCCTTGAGGTCCTCGCCGAAACCCACGGACACCAAAAGCGACGTCGATGACTGGTTGAGACCTGAGCTGTTCGGGTTTCGACCGCGTGGATGCAAGCCATGTGACTTGAAAGACCTCGGGGATTGCGCATGAGTTACTTGACTTTAGACACCATCGCTCGCGTTGACGAGATCGTCACCGATGTCTTGGCGATGGACCTCCTCCATAGCTCTCGGGACTTCTTGGCCATGGTGCTAGCTGTCGCCGGAGAACCCTCCGATGCGTTGCCGATTGCGATCCGCCGCTCCGTCGCCGACACCTCGCTCGGCGAGACGGACATCGAGTTGGTTGTCGAAAGCCGAGGAACGAAATGCGCTATTCTCATTGAGAACAAGGTCCGCGCTCCACTCATGGACCGCCAGTTCGCGCGCTATCGAATGCGCGGCGAAGCAGGCGTCGCCAATGGCCAATGGGAGCGGTTCAAAATCATCCTGATGTCCCCACGCAGTTACTATGATCTCCTGGCGGAAGACCACGCCTCGAATATCAACGCCAACCTGTCGTATGAGCGGATCGTGGACTTCCTCGCGCCTTTGGCGGAATTCGCCTTCAAGCGCCATGTTTTCGAAAGTGCGATCCAAGACTGCCGAAAAGGCTACGTGAAGTCGCCCGACACAGCGATGATGGGTTTCTACCAGAACTACTGGGCTGTGGCGTCGGCACAATTCCCGCAGTTGAGAATGGCGAAGCCTGACGTGGTCGGCAAGGATGGAAGCTGGATTTACTTTCCTCCACTATACCCGGGCAACGGCGTCCGGCTGATCCACAAGTTCAAGGGGATTGGTTGCGAGTTGGCCATCGTGACAAAAAAAGCGGAAGAACTTCTGGAAGCACTGGGACCGCTCCTGGAACAGGACATGATCGCCCGCCCGACCAAGTCCATGGCATTCGTGAACGTCCGGACGCCCGCTATCAACCACATCTTGGATTTCGAGGATGTCAGGGCGGACGTGATAGCCAGCCTCACCACCCTTGAACGGCTCAGGGTCTTCGCGATGACCGACCGCGTGAGGCAGGTGATCACTGGATTACTTTGACGAGCGGGACAGTTCACCGAAAAGATGGCTTCATCGAAGAAGCTCGCCCTCATTCGAAAGATGCCTGCCTTGCCTCTTCGAAGGCTCTTTCAACAGTCCGGTGAAGCATTGGCAAGCGGTCGTGTGGCGTGGAAGCTCCGGGTCCTCCGATGGCAAATGATCTCCGGAATGACTGCGGCTCCCACTCTGCTTGAAGCCAAGAAATGCCTTCGTCGCGACGGTCCTCCAAGATGCGATACTGGTTCTCAGGCCGTTCGAGGGTGGTCGCTACTGGGACCTCTGGCAGCCACTCTTTCAGGACAATGATCGGAGAAGCCGCAGGATGGGGCGCTCCCATCGCGATCCAGACATTCAGGTCAGGTCTATCCTTCGAAAGAAGCCGCGCTTTATCCGCCTCTTCGGTCACGATCTAGTCGTTGTCTGGTTTGACTTCGACGAAGGCCTTCATTCGTAGTGGAAAGAGACGCCGAGAACGTCCAGAAATGACACTGCCCATCGAGCTTCTGTTCTCGAGCGGTACTCGTGACCTTGCCCCGTTGAAGTTTCTTGTGAAGACCGTCGTCGTCGTACAATCATCGACTCCGTAGCGGAAATCGCCTCTTGATTTTCATAATCAAAGAAAATCTGATGGAGCTTCACTAACTGCTGGCACGATGACAAAAATCGATCATAACAGGCCTTCGCTTCGCCTCCTCGACAACTACAGACGCGAGCTGAAGTCTCAGCAGCGTGAATACTCGGTCCATGACGCTTCGTCTCGCAGCTCGCTGGGCAACTCCCGGATGCCCAATGTCACCCCAGCAGCTCAAACCAAAATTCTGCAAATGTTAGATCAGGCCGATGCGTATTATCGCGCCTTTTCCGACTACCTCAAGTCGATTTCACCGAAGGCCGAAACACCGATTCGGAAGAAGCGGGCTACGTTGAAAGAGAAGCTGGATGAATCCAAGGTATCCCTCACAGACTCCTGTGTGCAGATAGTACTGGAAGCTATGCGCGAGAAGACTGATGGAAAAACAGGGGTACTCAAGTGGCTTGAATGGTTACAAAGCGAGGCTCAGCGTACAAACGACTACGGCCTGTACGACATCCTAGAGATTGGCGTGAAGCCTGCCTTTGCGAAGGTTGAGGAATTTGTCGCGAAGAGTGTTGGTGATGGCTGATCGACCCGACGCTTCGAAGGCCACGGCAAACGAGACCGCTTCCGGAAGAGGCCGCCGTTAGTCGAAAAGGGCTTCGACTTCTTCCTCATTGAAGACGGGGCCAAGCACCAGGTCATCGTAATCCTCCTTTGCCAAGAACCCTCGCCCCAACGAAGCTCCGAGATGTCGAACTCGCCCCGGGCGCTCGTAGATGCCGCAGCTCGGCTTGGACAGCTTCCACTCAAGGGCGAGCCGCGATCTCGACTTTATCAGTGCGAGGCAAACGATGCTCTTTGTCGGAATATCGGCTATGCTGTCCCCTACTTCTGCTTTGGTTTGGCTAGTCGGCCGGGGAGCCCTTACAATCGGGGCAGCTTGGTCAAACGCATAGGTAGCCAGAACTTTCCCTGTATACCAGGCAGCCATAGCCGCATTGACAGCCAAGACAGCCAAATCTCCCGGTAGGTTTTCAAGATCAAGGGCGGGCTGGATCACCCACAAGGACGTTCAGACCAAGTACCAGATTTGGACCAGTCTGGCGGCAGCCAGACGTTAAACCCGTTGACCAAGACCCTGTTTGCAGGGGCTTTGTCTGCCTTATGGAAGTTAACGGCCTATTGGTTCGAATCACGCATATGGCCGTTTTCAGGGTCTGAGTGCCGATAACATTCGTTATCGGAAGTCACCGTTTTGGCCGTTCGTCCGAGAGCACGAAAGTTGTCAGAGCGTATAAGATCGGTGCCGCGTCTTTGTCTCATGTTCCTGTCTGTTCTAAATGCTCGTAGAGACAAGCAAGAGCGGCACAATTATCAGTCAATATACGATTGACGGATAGCATTCCGCGCCGGGGAGATAAAATGGGCATTCTTTTTATTGTTGCATTGGTGTTGGCGTGGCCGACGTACGGACTTTCGATTATTGGATGGCTTGTTCTAATGTTTTTCAAATCAAAGAACACAGCCGACAAATCGGCGCGAAGGAAGGAATTTGTGTCTGTTCTCGAGCCGATGTTTCACGGTCGGTTCGCGGACTTCTACAAGGCGTTGGACGTTCCCCTTCTCGACGGATTTGCGCTCACCGAAAAGGACGCCCATCAATGCGGCAGACACGTTATGAACTACCTTGCCCAAAATCCAGAGGAAGCAGCACTGTTCGTCAGGGGGTTGGAAAAATGGAGGACTAAGGGCACGGGAATTTTATCCGACCCGGTCACTGCGGCTGAAACCGAGAAAATGTACGATGCCAAAGGCGAGATTCATTTGACAGCGTACCGCGCTATAAAAGCTGTAATGCTAAATAACTCTCTCAAGTGCTTTGATGCTGTGAATCTCGCAAAGCTCATGGAAAACGAAACTTTGCTGACTTTCCAACTCGCCGGCCGGATTTAACAGAGCAGCCGTGTTCTGGCGATAAAAACTGCTTTCAGCCCGGGAAGCTCGAGCGATCAGAAAAGAGCCGCGCTCGACTGGTTTCCCGACGAGGGAGATCAGCAGGCGCATGAACCGCGCCACGCTTGCCGGCGGCCGTTTGGTTTAGGTTATGCGCCATAGGGCTGCGGCGATCCAGGAAACTGCTGCCCATCGCGAGGAATATTCGCCTTGGTGATCAAAAACCATTCGCACTGCTCGGCGCGGCCTTCCTCGGCCACGGTCTCGTTGGTGTAGATGCCGCGCCGGGCGCGGGAAAAGAACTTCCACAACTGGGACATAGCCTTGGCAACACTCACGACCTTATGGAAGTGTTGGAACCAGGTAGAATAGCTCGTTCCCATCTAAAGACGGCGCTGGAGGCGCTGGATCAGGTTGACAGCTCTACGGGGGGACAGCCTGGCGCAACCACGGCGGCGACATACAAGCAGTCCGAAAACGACTGGGGGGTGCCCTAGTCCGTTGATGCTCTTGACGGAAAAATGTCCCTGTCAGCCGCGGTCCACGCAAGCCCAAAGCTTTTCGATCGCCTTTCCGGATTCATTGAGCTTGGTTTCGATGCGTTTCTTCCCCGACTTGAACGAGAGTTTCGAGCTCTCGCGTATCGGGCCCTCCAGACTTTCTTCCTCGGCCCCAGCCTTCAAGGTCAGGACGTGCTCGTTTCTTACATCCACTCCGGTGAGAGAGAATGCCTTGCCATCCAAGAACAGTTCACCGCTCACCTCTGCATTCGGACCGAAATTCCAGTCCTTGTTGTAGATGTTCACCAAGAATGCCTCATTCTTGTTGGCGTACAGCATGACGGCGGTCTTGCGGTCGACTTTTTTCGTAACAAGGCAGCCACCCTCGGGATCGTTCTCCATCGCGGAGCCCACCCATTCTCCTGCCGCGAAACTCGTGTCAGAACCCGCTTTCTTTGCCGCCTTAGGTTGTTGGCTAAAATCCGTCATCGACGGTGGCGAACCATCCGATCGGAACTGGAGGAGGTACGCTACACCCTTTTCACCGGTGGCCTGGCAGCTTATGGTAGTTGGCCCTTTGTATGGGTTACTGTAACCACAGCCGCCTCTCACAGGAGTCTTCGCCGGTGCGATGCCCTCGATTCCGAGATTGAGGATAATGAAATCAACGTCCTGCAGTTGCGTATCCGCGTCAGGCTTAGCACCTTCCAGTCCTGAAAATGTAATTACCGTTCCTTTGTCACCCACAGCGACGGCAAACCCGGTGCGTCCGGTATTGTAAATCGACTGGATTATCTGCTTTGAGCAATGCGCAGTGAGATCGTCACCCTTCATGATGAGCTTTTCGCAGTTACCTTTGAGGATCGCCATTCCCGTGAGATTCGGTACGTCCTGGCCTTGTGAGGTCGTCGACCATGACGCCACTGTTAATGCAACCACGCACGGAAAAAGCGAATAGCGCATATCTGGTCCTATCAATACACAACGTTGAAGCCGCTTTTCCGAGCTTCTAAAGGCAAGGATACCACCCGATGTTGAATTTTTGGTAGCGAGCGAATCCGCCGATCCGTTTGCTCGATGCGCCTCAAACCGACTCATGATTTCGGCGTGCCAGCGTCATCTCGAAGTTCGCCGCCAGGATCAGGATGGGGCTTGGGTGCGCGGTCGAGGATGGCCAACGCCGAATCCACGAGCTTCCCCTTTGAACCCGGTTTCGGAGAAATCTCAACAGTGAAATTAGGGTCAAACCCCGTCGGTTCGCCGGGATATCCCCTGGGATTCGATACAACCCGTGTATCCCCGACCATGTAGTCATTTCGATGGTGGACGTGACCGTGCACCCATAACTCTGGCCCGACCTCGTACAGCAAATCTTCCAAGTCGGAAGCGTAACAAGCGGAGAGTGGATCGTGCCGGAAACCGAGGTCAATCGCACGCGGTGACGGGGCGTGATGCGTAACGACGACTGTCGCTAGCCCTGTCCCTTCGCGCAATCGACTGGCGATGAAATCGCGAGTCTCACGATGTTTCCGCAAGGCGTCGATCGGCTTGAATTTGCGAAACGGTGCCTTTGCGAATTTGATCTTCTTGTAGTCGTTCATCCCGTGCGCGGCGTACGACATGGTGACCTCCGGATTTCGGCCAAACAGGCGAAAATCGGTCCAAAGGCCTCCGCCGATGAACCGGACACCACCGATGTCGACGGTCTCGTTCTCAAGAAAATGAATGTTGGGAAAACGATCAGCGAAATCGCGGGCGTCCCGGATACTTTCCTGGACAGACGCAGAATAAAACTCGTGGTTTCCCGGTACGAAAACCACGGGGATAGCATGCGCCACGGTGTCGGCGAGCCATTGCAGACTCGGGACGATGCCCTTGTCCAGAACGTCGCCAGCGCAAATCATGACATCGGCATCGGCTGGTGGGGTCTGCAAGAAAGGCTGTCCGAATTCCAGATGGAGGTCTGAGAGGACCCAAAGTTTCATGACTGTTGTCCTACTGCGGCAGAAAAAGAGGAAAACTCGGTCTAGCGAGTGGATCAGAGGGCCAGGAGTGGCTGGCTTGGGTAGAGCCAACCCATGACCGCCTTTCTCATCGAACTCGCCAAGTCATCGTGGTGAATCTCTAATGCGGATTTCGCCTCGTCAGCGGAGAGCCAACCGTCGCTCAAGCGCCATCGGCGATAGAACAAGACATCGAGACGATGGCGTCGGAAATCTTCTGCCATGCTCCGCAGATCGCTGGGCTTTTCTGGCGGCATCGCTTCGGCATCGGGAGGCAGGTCAGACTTGTCGGAGTGCTCACCATTCGGCGTTTGAACCACCCAAGTCTCCTCATCCGCGGCGGTGACAATCGCGTCTATCTGAGAGCGGATGTCGTCCGGCACATTCGCGGCAGCGTCGAAAGCCGCCGTGATAAATCTGGCATCGCTCGCGAAATGGAGGTTCCACTTCGACGGATTGAAGCGCCAGAGGACCGTTTCAGCAGCTTTCGTCCAACACCCCGCTTGCACAAGTCCGAGAGCCTCCAGAACCGAGTATGCGTTAAACGTCGCGCACGCCGGGCCGGCCCCGTTGGCAGCGGCGATGTTGGCTACTGGCACGCTATCGCGGTCGTCCGTCTTCAGCGACAGAACGCGTCTGTCCAACTTTCGGAATCGCAGTTCGCCGTTCTGGTCGGCCACGTAGATCACCGCGGTCGAGATATCGTCCCACCTTGGCGGCGGCTCGGGACGTTCGGGAAATCGCCGCGGCTTGGCTCCCCCGACAAATTCGTGCGCCTGTCCCAGTGCAATAAGCGCCGCACACCCGACCTCATAGGCGGTTATGTGGTAATGTTCCCAACCTATCTCGTCCTTGTAAGGTAATCCGTACGACAAATATACGGCAACTGCCCGAGCCCAGGCGGCGAAGCCGTTTGCCTGCTTTTTGTTGTGCAGCTCCATGGCACGCGTCGCAGACTTCGCCATGAAACTCGGCGTGCCGTATATTCCGGTGATCATCAGCCCAATCTCGTGATCGACATCCAGGCTCTCCCAGTGGAGACCCGTCTCGGCAAGCAGTTCGACTTCTGCGAGGTGAGCCTCGGATGCCTCGACTAGTCCCTCGAGGAATCGTCCGGGGACCGTGAAGGTCGAGCCGTTCTCGAACTCGACGACGATCCGGCCTGTCGACTGATCGTAGTATGCACCCCTTGGAGTCGGGTGCTTCAGTCGCCGATATGCGTCGCGCGCGCTCCCGACCACAATGCGGCGTACCAGCGGGTCAAAGCCGATTTCGTCCAGACCCGACCCAAGCGACCTCTCCCGGTCGGGTTCCGTTTTGATGCGACGATAGCGCCGCCTTCCCCGGCCCTTGCTCGCCATCTACGTCCCCGCGCTGCGACGAGGCAGCTTCGCAAGGCTGACCGTTGGCATCCGGTGCCGCTGTACGATCTCGGCGACCTCCTCTCCTGCCAGGACATTTGCTTCCAGAAGACGCTCGACAATGGCATGGAGAGCGGCTCGACGAGACTGAATGATGGACCTCGCGCGATCGAACTCGTTCTGCAAAACCTCGTGAATGCGCCTGCGGAATTCTGGATTGTAGGACCTCAGTCGCTCGAGCTGTTCAAGGGAACGCTCGACGACGAGTGTGTGTCCCATCCCGAGGCAGCCTTCCAACATCGTCGCAAGCTCCGTCGCCCTATTGAGGTCGGCCGTTTCCGATCCCGAAGCGCCGTCGGCAAAACAACCGAAGACCTCCGTTTCGGCGGCTATGCCAGCCAGGCAGACGGCGATCGCCGCGAGATAGTCTGGCCGCGTCTTTGGCCGGGCACTACGGTGACCGTATTGGACGTACCCAAGTTGGCTGGATTTGCCCTCAGCCCGGTACCGTGAAATCTTGACCTCACTGACCTCTCCATGGCCGACTTCGATCGAGACGAGGGCATGGCCCGCTTCATGGACGGCGAGAGCACGAACGAAGTCTTCCGGAAGTTCCGTCACAGCCGGCAATTGGTCGATGATATGCGTTCCCGCAAGGACCTCCGAACGGCGTCGCGCTGTTCGTCGTGCGCCTCGAGCGATTTGTTCGATATCGGCACCTGATAGACCATCGGTCGCTGTATCGAACATTTCAGCTTGAGGTTGATCAAGCTCGACCCCGCTGTGGAATTGCAAAATCGAAAGCCGGGATTGAGCATCGGGAAGCGTGATCGGGTACTGACGATCCAGCCGTCCCGCGCGCCGTATCGCCGGATCGAGATCGTCCGGATGGTTACAGGCTGCCACGACCACCACACCTTCGCGGTGGTGGAAGCCGTCGAGGAGTTCGAGTAATCCGGCAATTGCAGCCGTCATGTAGGCCCTATTATGATCACGGATGCTTCGATCACCAAAGGTAGAGACTTCATCGATAAATAGGATTGCCGGAGCCTTCGATCTTGCCTCCTCGAAGGCTTTCCTCATGGCTTTCAAGAAGTCATCGAGCGAACCGGCACTCTGCCAGGTCGAGAAAGACCCAACGACGACGGATACCCCGCAGGTGTTGGCCAAGGCACGCACGAACGTCGTCTTCCCGGTTCCAGTCGGACCTGAAATCAAGACCCCATCGTCGACATCCTCCCACCGGATGCGGCCCGTTTTGTAATCCGCCAGATCACGCGCCAGGTCAAACCCCCACTGCACGACCGGACCGTATCCATGCATATCCGCGAGGGTTGGCACACTGATCGTGGGTTCCGGCGCACTGGAGCGCGTCGACGGCAACGGGAGTTGTTGTAGCCTCCGAAGAGAAAGCATCGGCGGGCGTCCTTCCTGAAAGGCCTTGTCCAGCAAGGACCACGGCGCAGAAAGGAGAAGTTCGACATCCTTCTCGATGACCGGCATCCCGAAGCGTCTAAGCGCCGCCTCGACATGCCCCCGGCTCCGCATCGGAACATCGACCACCATGTCCGCGAAGAGCCTCGCTTCGTCATCCACGGCTTTGCCGGGCTCCTTTACGAAGATCGCTCGATCCACTCGCAATACTTCCAGCTGGTCGCGGTGTGAGTAGCGTCCGCCCCAGTCACTGACATATGGGCGGGTATCTTTCTTGTATTCTGCGACCCCGTGCAGAAAGACTCGGGCGGCGGCCGTATAGACGGAAAGGCAGGCTTCCTCCTGAAGGCAAACGATGCCCTTGAACCTGGCGTTCTTCTTGTTCCAGGGCCGAAGCGCCGCGGCTATGCCGCAGAAGGCCATGAAGACCGGCAGCGTGATAAAGGTATCGTCGCCGGGTCTACTTGGCTTCCACGGGACTGGCGGCTTTCTGGTAGACGGCGGCGGGGGCTCGCTTAGAACCTCGAGAAATTCGACGATGTCCATCAATGCGAGTACTCCGACGGCCCATTCTCCCGGAGCCTCTCTTCCCAGTATTCGGGGTCCACGCGCGTTCCGAGTCTGTACCAACGAGACATCGTTCGCGCGATGCCGCGTTCCGGGTCGAGGTAAAAGAGCTCGCTCGAGTACGCAGGTCTTCCGTCTGAGATGTTCGGATGACCAAACGCATGACCGACAAGGCAAGGGGTCGCCCGAGTTCCGAACGACCATGAGGTCATCAGAGCAATGGCCGGCCGCTCTGGTACCGAACCGGCCGCCACGGCCTCAAGATCATCCGCGAGACTGCGTAAACGTCCAATTGTCATGGCTGCGGTTGACCATCTCCACCGCGACTCAAGCGAACCGAATTCGTCCATCATGGCCGCCTCTACTCGACGAGCCTGAAGACAATGCTCCACTTGGACGCACCCGCGAGGACCAAACTTGCTCAGTAGAATCATTCATCGAATGCGCTCCGGCTTCACTCTTAACGATGTCTTCAATTACATCTTTTATGACTTTTTTCAAGCCCATTTAAACGTAATTTACGTCTTATTTGACTTATCTGTGTGCAGCCGGTTTTCTCGCCGCCAATGACTACTTTGCTGACTGGTGATTTGATTAGGGCTGCTAGAGCGCTCATTGGCTTGAGCCAAGTAGAGCTTGCCACGAAGGCTGGCATTACCCAGAAAGCCTTGGGCGAATTCGAACTCGGAAAACGACAGATTACAGCAAGGGCAAATGAAAAGCTTCGGCGTGTGTTCGACGAGGGGCAAGTTCAATTCATCGCGGCAAATATAGAAGCGAGCCATCTCGACGGAGCGGGCGTTCGATGGAAGCCGGAACAGCCGAACGCAGGCATAAAAACTATCTAGCCGGCATCTGCTGGTCAGTGACCGGCGCGAAACCAGGATCACGTTAAGCGAGAGGTATGGCGTCCCTAAGGATCAGTTCGATGATTCCGATGTCGGCGGCCTCTTCCTTTGCGCTGACTACACATAGACTCACTCCGAACATTCAATACATCCAGGTGAGCAATGATCACTCTTCACCCAGCCATAGCGAGAGCGGCTCGTGCCTACACGGGACTCGATCAAAAGGAACTCGGAAAGAGCGCGAATGTTTCGTCCCGTACGGTTTTCAAACTTGAGAAGGATGGAAAGGTCACCGAAGAGTCACTCGAGAAAATACTGGCAGTTTTCAAAACATGCGGTGTCGTCATTCGACATGATAACCGCGGAATAGCAAATGGGTTGGAGTTCACCAAACTACCGGCCCGAGGTTCTCGATGGGGCCTATAGGCGAAAACGAAGAAGACGTGCGGTGGTTGAACAGCGCCCTGGATGGCACATGTAGACAAGCCTGCAGCTCACATGGTCCTGGCCAGATTTCGCGATTCCATTTGGCCAAACGAGACGCTTGCATACCCCCAATCCCCGCGGCCGGTTGATCACGGGCATGTGCTTTGGAGGACATCGGCCCAAGTGGACATCTCATCGATTGCAAGCGCTAACTGGTTCGAACTTTCTCCCGTCGAGTGTACCACTTTCTCTCGATATAGAAGCCAACACTTCCGCTTGCAGAAGCCGGCGCGCGCTCCTATTTTAACGATGCTGCCTGCGCCCTTCGTCTATCGGTTAGGACGACAGATTCTCATTCTGTAAAGAGGGGTTCGACTCCCCTAGGGCGTACCATCAGGTTTGCGCAATCGCCCCCAAACCAGCCCGCTGGCTTATCTTCCCGGCTCCGTCACCTCACGATACAATGTTTTCCACAGCAGCAAATAAATCGGCGAAAACGATGATTTTTTCGCGCCTTGGCGCTTGCGGCCTTCGAAGGCGCTGACTATAAGGGCGCCACCACGAAGGAAGCGCCCTTCGTCTATCGGTTAGGACACCAGATTTTCATTCTGGGAAGAGGGGTTCGACTCCCCTAGGGCGTACCACTTTCTTTCCCTTTGACACTTTCCATCGTCAGCGCGCGCGGCCATTTCATTTCGCCGGCGCAGCATCGCAGACGCGGAGCTGGATGCGGCGTGCGCCCTGGTAATGATCGGCACCGAGCGAACCGGCGACATGCAGGCTGGCGCCGCGCGAATTGATGAGAAGATTGCCGAGCGCCGTATCGGCGGCGCGGAAGGCGATGCCGTCGAGCCGCGATCCGTCCATGGCCTCCAGCGTCACCTTCACATGTTTCTCGCCGACCAGGCGGGCATCGCGCACCCTATGCGCCGGTATGGCAAAGAGCGGCTGTGCGTGGCCAGAGCCATAGGGGCCGGCGGCCTCCAGGCGGTCGATGAGCTCGAGCGTGGCGCCGCTTGCGCCGATCGCACCGTCGATCTTCAGCGTTTCGTTGGCGACGAGATTGGCCACCGTCCTCTCGGCCTTCTCGGTGAAGAAGGTCCTCAGCCTGCCGAGATCGGCGCGCTCGACCGTTAGGCCTGCGGCCATGGCGTGGCCGCCGCCTTTGACGAGCAGACCCTCGTCGACCGCAGCCCGGACCATCCTGCCCATGTCGAAGCCGTTGATCGAGCGGCCCGAGCCGGTGCCGCGGCCGGAAGGATCGAAGGCGATCGCGAAAGCGGGCCGTTTGAATTTTTCCTTCAGCCGCGCCGCAATCAGCCCGACGATGCCGGGATGCCATTTCTCATGGGCGGTGACGATGACGGACGCACCCTCGCCGTCGCCATATTCGGCAAACGCCTCGGCTTCGGCCTCCTGCAGCATGATCGTCTCCATCGCCTGGCGTTCGCGATTGAGCTCGTCCAGGCGCTGCGCGATCACATCCGCCTCTCCGGCGTCGTCGAGCGTCAGCAGCCGGCTTCCGAGTGCCGCGTCGCCGATCCGCCCGCCGGCATTGATGCGCGGGCCGATCAGGAAGCCGAAATGATAGGGTGTCACGGGACCCGCGAGCCCCGCCTTGCGGAAGAGTGCGGCAAGCCCTGCATTGCTCTGGTGGCGGGCAGCGACCAGCCCCTTCACCACATAGGCGCGGTTAAGGCCCTTCAGCGGCACGACATCGCAGACCGTCGCAAGTGCCACGATGTCAAGCCATTGCAGCAGGTCGATCGCCAAGATGCGCTTGTTGCCGGCCGCACGCAGCAGCCGGAGTGTCGCGACCAGCACCATGAAGACGACGCCGGCGGCGCAAAGATGCCCCTGCCCCGAGAGGTCGTCCTCGCGGTTCGGGTTGACCAGCGCATGGCAGGGCGGCAAATCATGTGTCACCTGGTGGTGATCGATGACGACGACATCGATGTTGCGCGCGGCAGCGGCGGCCAGCGCCTCGTGGCTGGTGGAGCCGCAATCGACGGTGACGATCAGCTGAGCGCCGTTATCGATCAACTGGTTGATCGCCGCCGGGTTGGGACCGTAACCTTCGAAGACGCGGTCGGGAATATAGATGTTCGCCCTGACGCCGAAATGGCTGAGAAAGCGAAACATCAGCGCCGAGGAGGCTGCGCCGTCGACGTCGTAGTCGCCGAAGATCGCGACGCTCTCGCCGCGCTCGATCGCGCGCAGGAGGCGGGTCGCGGCCTTTTCGCAGTCGGTCAGCCTATGGGGATCGGGCATCAGGCTGCGGATCGTCGGGTCGAGGAATTCGATCGCCTCGTCTACCGTCACGCCGCGCCCGGCGAGCACCCGGGCGATCAGATCCGGTAATCCATGGATCTGCGACATGGCCAGCGCGCGGTTCTGCCCGGCCTGGTCGAGCCGTGCGACCCAGCGATTGTCGAGCGCGGATTTCTCCACGCCGAGAAATGCGCGCTGTACCGGGTCGACGAGATCTGCCATGCCACACTCCGCTGACTGCATCTGCTCTTTCTACAGGAGCAGCGGAGATAACATAGCGATGGATTTGCAGACACGGATTTTTACCAAAGCATGTCGCGCAAAACAAAAGTGTGCAGCGATTTTGCGACAACGACATGCGTAAAAATAAAGACCTAAAGCGCGAGAGCGAATCTGAAAGATCACGACACGCTTTAGAATACCGCCCAGACGATCAGGGCGATGCCGGCCAGTTGCACCAGGATAACGGAGAAGAGAGTGAGAAGAATGGCCCAGTTACGGCCTTCCGGGCTTTCGTCGTCGTAGGCCTCATTCGAGGCCTCGTCGGAGCGGTGGTCACGAACCTCATCACGGTTCGTCTCGGGAACGTCCTCAAACACACCAGGGTGATCGGGAGGTTCCTCTTCCGGGCGACCATACCCCTTCCCGGCATGGCTGTCCTTGTTCACGAAATTCTCCAAAGCCGGCGACTCCCTCTCCCGGCTTATTTATATCAATGTTTCGGTATCTGTTAATATAAGTTTTCGTGAGAGCGGCTAAACAGGCAATAAAAAAACCCGCTCTGCGTGCACAGGGCGGGTCAGCTATCCCGGATTGTGGCAAAAAAAAGAGGTCAGCCTTCCTCTTTCGGCCGCTCGATGCGAATCACCTGCGGCTCGCCGAAGAGGTAACCTTCCGACTTGATCGAGGCGACGGCCTTACGCACCGACTCTTCCATCGTCGCATGCGTGACGAGAATGATCGTCTGGTGGTGCGATGGCGCCAGGTGCTGCTTGGAGCGCTGGACGATCGATTCCAGCGAGATGTTGTTTTCGGCCATACGGGTTGCGACGCTGGCAAAGACGCCGGTGCGGTCGAGCACGGTCAGGCGGATGAAATAGCCGCCCTCGTGGCTCTGCATCTGCGCCTTGCGGTAGGGTTCCAGCGTCGCTGCGGGATGGCCGAGCACCGGCACGCGCTGGGCGCCCGGCTGGCTCTTGGCGATATCGGCGATATCGCCAAGCACTGACGAGGCCGTGGCATTGCCGCCGGCACCAGGGCCGACCATCAGCAGTTCGCCGAGCACGTCGGATTCGATCGCCACCGCATTGGTGACGCCGTCGACCTGGGCAATGACCGAATCGACCGGCACCATTGTGGGATGGACGCGCTGCTCGATGCCGGTATCGGTGCGCTGGGCAACGCCCAGGAGCTTGATGCGATAACCGAGCTCGGCCGCGGCGTGGATATCCTCGATCGAGATGTTGGTGATGCCTTCGAGATAGATGTCGTCGGCCGCGATCTGATTGCCGAAGGCGAGCGTCGTCAGGATGGAAAGCTTATGGGCCGTGTCGTTGCCCTCGATATCGAAGGCCGGATCGGCCTCGGCATAACCCAGCCGCTGCGCCTCCTTCAGACATTCGGCGAAGGAAAGCCCCTCCTTCTCCATCTTGGTCAGGATGTAATTGCAGGTGCCGTTCATGATTCCATAGATGCGCGAGACGGAATTGCCCGTCAGCGATTCACGCAGCGCCTTGATGACCGGGATGCCGCCGGCGACTGCCGCCTCGAAGTTCAGCAGCGACCCCTTCTCCTCGGCGATCGTCGCAAGCTCGACGCCGTGATAGGCAAGCAGCGCCTTGTTGGCTGTCACCACATGGAGACCACGTTGGAGTGCCGTACGCACCGAGACGTTGGCCGCCCCTTCGGCGCCGCCCATCAGCTCGACGAAGACGTCGATATCGCCCTTTTCGGCAAGCTCTTCCGGCCGGTCGAACCAGGTAACAGCGGAAAGATCGATGCCGCGGTCCCTTGCCCTGTCTCGCGCGGAGACCGCCGTGATGGTGATCGGACGCCCGCAGGTGACGGCAAGCTCGTTGCTTTTCTGCTGAATGATGCGGACAAGCGAGGCGCCAACGGTGCCCAAGCCCGCAATGCCGATTTTGAGGGCATCTGCCATGGATCGATCCTGAAATGTCTGTGTGGCGACAGCCGCATGACGCGGCTGCCCAACGGTTGGATTAGCGGTGCGCGTTCAGCGAGATGACGTTGTGCATCGTCTCGTCTGCCGTCGACATGAACTTCTTGATGTTGCGCGCAGCCTGGCGGATGCGGTGTTCGTTTTCGACAAGGGCAAGACGGACGTAGTCATCGCCCATTTCGCCGAAGCCGATGCCCGGGGCAACGGCGACGTCGGCCTTCTCGACCAGCAGCTTGGAGAATTCCAGCGAACCGAGATGACGGAACTTTTCCGGGATCTTCGCCCAGGCGAACATCGTCGCAGCCGGCGGCGGCACGTCGAACCCAGCCTTACCGAAGCTTTCGACCATGACGTCGCGACGGCGCTTATAGACGTTGCGGACTTCCGCAATGTCGGAGCCATCGCCGTTCAGCGCATGCGTCGCCGCCACCTGGATCGGCGTGAAGGCGCCGTAGTCGAGGTAGGACTTGACGCGGGTAAGCGCCGCGATCAGCCGCTCGTTGCCAACGGCAAAGCCCATGCGCCAGCCGGGCATGGAAAAAGTCTTCGACATCGAGGTGAACTCGACGGTCACGTCCATTGCACCCGGCACTTCGAGAACCGACGGCGGCGGGGAGCCGTCGAAGTAGATTTCCGAATAGGCGAGATCGGATAGCACGATGATGTCGTGCTTTTTCGCAAAGGCGATGACGTCCTTGTAGAAATCGAGCGTCGCGACAAAAGCCGTCGGGTTCGAGGGATAGTTGAGGATCAGCGCCAAGGGCTTCGGGATCGAATGCCGGACGGCACGCTCGAGCGGTTCGAAGAAGCTCGCATCCGGCTCCACCGACATGGAACGGATCACACCGCCGGCCATCAGGAAGCCGAAGGCGTGGATCGGATAGGTAGGGTTCGGGCAGAGGATCACGTCGCCAGGCGCGGTGATTGCCTGCGCCATGTTGGCGAAGCCTTCCTTGGAGCCCAAGGTGGCGACCACCTGGGTATCCGGGTTGAGCTTGACGCCGAAACGGCGGGCATAATAGGCGGCCTGGGCGCGGCGCAGGCCCGGAATGCCCTTTGAAGAGGAATAGCGATGCGTGCGCGGATCCTGCACGACCTCGCACAGCTTGTCGACGATCGACTGGGGAGTGGGAAGGTCGGGATTTCCCATGCCGAGATCGATGATATCGGCGCCGCCCGCTCGCGCGCTTGCCTTCAAACGGTTGACCTGTTCGAAAACATAAGGCGGCAAACGCCGGACTTTGTGAAACTCTTCCATCTCATTCCCCATGGAAAGGCGGCATTTCGGGCCGCAGTCGAAGTTCGTTCCGTCTCCCGGCGGCTGCGACACGAACTTCAGAATCGCAACGCCGTATTCATCAGACCCAAGCGACGCGGCGAATCTTTGACGGAAAGGCCGCGTAACGCGCTTTATCGGGAAAATTGTATCTTCCGATCCTTGCCGAAGGCTTTGCGTCCAAATTGCCTGAAAGGCAAGGTCTATTTGGAGATTTCAGACAGCGTATCGGTGCCGTGCTCGGCGGCGAGACGCCGCATTTCCGCGACCTTGGCCTGATATTCGGCTTCCGAAAGCGCGCCCGCCTTGCGCCGGGCGGCAAGTGCCGTCAGCTGATGCTGCAGGTCAGCCGCCTGCTCGTCGCTCATCTGGACATTGGCGGCGGTCAGCGGCGCGCCGAAATTCGGATAGCCGTCCGGGTATTTTGCCAGGCCGCCCTCGGCCGCCTCGCCCTTGGTGGCCGGCATGACGACGGCGGTCGGCGCCGCTCGTTTGGCGGCGGCGGCGGCTTTTTGTTCCGCCGTCAGATTGCATCCGGCAAGAGCCATCGCCGCCGCGGCGCAGATCAGTGCGGTGCGGTTAAAGGTTGCGATGTGCCGAATGCCGTTCTTCGTCATGCCTCAAAAATCCAGTTTTGACTGCTTCGACTGTTAAATTTGTCGCAGCCACAAAGCAATAGCATGAGCCGATGCGGGTGGAACTTGTTTTCTCGTTCGATCACGATGTACAACGAATGGATAAAAAGAGTGGTGCTGCCGCCGGAGGAAATGGTGACCGACAGCAAGCAGGAGAATGGCGGCCAAAAGAATGGCGAAAAGGCCGGTTTCGACGCGACCGATCTCGATCCCTATCTGTTGAAGGATCCTGAGGCCATGGCGATGAATTTCGCCCGGGCACTCGAAAATCTCGGACAAGCAGCGTCTGCCTGGCTTGCGCCGCGCGAACGCGGCGAGATCAGCGAAAGCGCCGCCGATCCGATGACCGACATGGTCAAGACGCTTTCCAAGGTCACCGAATACTGGATTTCCGATCCACGCCGCACCTTCGAGGCACAGACGCAGCTGATGTCCTCGTTCTTCGGCATCTGGATGCGCTCGATGCAGCGCATGCAAGGCACGCGCGGCATGCAGGGCGATCCCACGCCTCCCGAGCCGGACACCCGCAAGGACAAGCGTTTCTCGGACGAGGACTGGGAGAAGAATCCATTCTTCGATTTTCTCCGCCAGGTCTATTTCGTCACGACCGACTGGGTAGAAAAGATGGTGTCGGAGACCGAGGGCCTCGACGAGCACACCAAACACAAGGCCGGCTTCTACGTGAAGCAGATCACGGCGGCGCTTTCGCCGACCAACTTCGTTGTCACCAATCCGCAGCTCTACCGCGAGACGATCGCGACCAGCGGCGCCAATCTGGTGCGCGGGATGAAGATGCTGGCCGAGGATATCGCTGCCGGACATGGCGATCTTCGCCTTCGCCAGACCGACATGACGAAATTCGCCGTCGGCCGCGATATGGCGCTGACGCCCGGCAAGGTGATCGCCCAGAACGACATCTGCCAGATCATCCAGTACGAGGCTTCGACCGAAACGGTGCTGAAGCGGCCGCTTTTGATCTGCCCGCCCTGGATCAACAAGTTCTATATTCTCGACCTCAACCCGCAAAAATCCTTCATCAAATGGTGCGTCGACCAGGGGCAGACGGTCTTCGTCATTTCCTGGGTCAACCCGGATGCGCGCCACGCCGATAAGGACTGGGCGGCCTATGCCCGCGAGGGCATCGATTTCGCGCTGGCAACGGTCGAGAAGGCGACCGGCGAGAAGGACGTCAACGCCGTCGGCTACTGCGTCGGCGGCACGCTGCTTGCGGCAACACTGGCACTGCATGCCAAGGAGAAGAACAAGCGCATCAAGACCGCCACACTCTTCACCACCCAGGTCGACTTCACCCATGCCGGTGACCTCAAAATCTTCGTCGACGAGGAGCAGCTTGAAGCGCTCGAAGAGCATATGCAGGCGGCCGGCTATCTCGATGGCACGAAGATGTCGATGGCCTTCAACATGCTGCGCGCCTCCGAGCTGATCTGGCCTTATTTCGTCAACAACTACCTCAAGGGTCAGGATCCCCTGCCCTTCGACCTGTTGTTCTGGAACGCAGATTCGACCCGCATGGCGGCGGCAAACCATGCCTTCTACCTGCGCAATTGCTATCTCAAGAATGCGCTGACGCAGAACGAGATGATCCTCGACGGCAAGTCCGTGTCGCTGAAGGACGTCAAGATCCCGATCTATAATCTCGCCACCCGCGAGGATCACATCGCACCTGCCAAGTCCGTCTTCCTCGGCAGCCGGTTCTTCGGCGGCAAGGTGGAATTCGTCGTGACCGGCTCCGGGCACATCGCCGGCGTGGTCAATCCGCCCGACAGGAAGAAGTATCAATTCTGGACGGGCGGCCCCGCAAAGGGAGACTACGAGACCTGGCTCGAACAGGCGACGGAGACCCCAGGCTCATGGTGGCCGCATTGGCAGGCCTGGATCGAGACGCATGACGGCAGGCGCGTGCCGGCCCGCAAACCCGGTGGCGATGCGTTGAACGCCATCGAGGAAGCGCCCGGAAGTTATGTGATGGAGCGCGCCTGAGAAGGCCCAAACACATCTCTTTTTGAGACGTCGAGAGCCAGAGCGACGCCGCGTAAACAAATTAGAAACCATAATTCGTCATCCTTGCGAGACAGTCGGACGTCGTGGGTGGTCTAAATTCGGCCCATTTGCGCCTGTACCGGCCCCGGCGAAGTGTAGTCAGTCAGTGCCGCCGGCCTGCGTAGCGAGTTTGAAAGACGAGTGTAGTATGGCGTGTGCGGTCGGGACGTTCGATGACGTCACCCCTCTTGGCGGATCTGCTTTCCGTTGGCGCAGATCTCGCGGTTTCCTTTACGGTGTTGTCGGCGCCGGATTTCTGACCTCCACCTGGCTGATCGCGACCTTCGCGACGATGCACTCGATAGCCGCTCCCTATTCTCCGTCCGATCGCCTGGCACAGCTCGGCGCTGCGCCGAAGGTGGCTCCGTCAACGCGCCATGAGCGGCTGATCCATGTCGGCAAGGCCGACCGGCTGGCCGCCTTCGATGCGAAGCCGAAGGTCCCGCTGACGGCGAACCTCATTCAATCCCATGCCGAAAAGACCGCCGCCGCGGCAACGGCGCTCGCGGTTCTCGCCAAAAACAATCGCCTCGCCATGGCTGCCGAACAGCCGGTTGTGGCTGCGATTTCCGACAGCGCCAAATTCCGCAAGGACGATGTGATCGTGCCGCCGCCGGTCGAGCTCGCCTCGGCAGAGACGGAAGAAGACGACGGCGACCGGATCATCGTTCCCTCGAAGGAGGCGGTTGCCGCAGCCGAACTCCCGACCCTGCTGGCTCTTGCCGATGCGGGATCCCGGCAAATCGCGCCGGCTCCGGTCGAGCCAACCGCATCTCCCCTCAAAACGGCCTCCATTCCCGCATCGGAACCAGCTCCGGTGGTTGTCGCCGCCGCGGAAGACGCTCCACCCTTCGATCTCGTGCTGGCGCCGAACGAGGATTCTGTGCCGCTGCCGATGGCGCGTCCTGACGGACTCGTCGGCAAACCGACACCGCTCTCCAAGGGGTCTGAGCGCTCTGGCGAGCCTGTGCTTGCCTACGCCCAGCCGAACGCGCCGATCGAGGATGACGAGGACGATGCAGTACCGCGCTACGACAAACCGGTCTTCTCGCCGAAGCTGCGCGCAGGCATAGCGATCTACGATATCGAGAACAGCACCGTCTATCTGCCGAACGGCGAGCGGCTCGAGGCCCATTCCGGGCTCGGCAAGATGCGCGACAAGCCGCGTTTCGCCAACAAGAAGATGCACGGACCGACGCCGCCGCACACCTATGTTCTTACCATGCGCGAGAGCCTTTTCCACGGCGTCGAGGCGCTGCGGCTGACACCGATCGAGGGTTCGGACGCCATCTATGACCGTGTCGGCCTGCTTGCCCACACCTACATGCTCGGCAAGAACGGCGATTCCAACGGCTGCGTCTCCTTCAAGGATTACCGCCGCTTCCTCGCCGCCTACAAACGCGGCGACATCAAGCAGCTCGTGGTGGTGCCGCGGCTGAACAACAAACCGTCTTCGACGCTTGCCTCGCTGTTTTCGCGGCGCAGCTGAGGATTGGAGAGCGCACCGCCGCTTGCCCGGCAGCGGACGCGCTACTTCAGCCAGGCTGCGATTCGCTCCACCGCCTCGGCGATCTCCGCTTGCGAGCCCGCGTAGGACAGACGCAGCGTTCGATTTCCCTCCAGCGGATCAAAATCGAGACCGGGCGTGGCGGCGACGTCGATTTCCGCGAGCATGCGCTTGGCAAAGCCCATGCTGTCATTGCTGAAGCGGGTGACGTCGAGATAGGCGTAGAAGGCCCCGTCCATCGGCGAGGCAATCGATAACCCGATCTGCGGCAGTTGCCGCATCAGCAAGTCGCGGTTGCCGGCGTAACTAGCCTTGTAACGATCGAGCTCGGCGCCGGCGCTGAGAGCGGCCGTGGCGGCAATCTGGGAAAGCTCCGGCGGGGATATATAGAGGCTCTGCGCCACCCGCTCGATCGGCCGAACCAGGCGTTCCGGCAGTACCATCCAGCCGATTCGCCAGCCGGTCATGCAATAGTATTTAGAAAAAGAGTTGATGACGATCGCCTCGTCGGCCAGCTCCAGCGCGCTCGCCTCCTCGCCGGCGAAGGTCAGCCCGTGGTAGATTTCATCGGAGATGAAGGCGATGGAATGGGCCGCGCAGTAATCCGAAAGCGCCTTCAGCCCCTCGCGGCCGGTCACCGTGCCGGTCGGATTGGCGGGGCTTGCGAGCAGCACGCCTTTCAGCGTGATGCCGCTTTCCTTCTGCGCCGCTTCGAGGCTTTGCGGCGTCAGGGTGAAGTGTGTCTCGGCCGTTACCGGCACTTCGAGAATCTTCAGGCCCAGCGCGCCGAGGATATTGCGATAGGCGGGATAACCGGGTCTTGCGATCGCCACCGCATCGCCGGCATCGAAGAGCGACAGGAAGGCGAGATTGAAGCCGGCCGAGGAACCGGTGGTGATGGCGATGCGCTTGGGATCGATCTCCAGGCCGTGGCGATCCTTGTAGTGCCAGGCGAGCGCCGATTTCAGCCGTGCCGTCCCCAGCGCATCGGTATAACCGATCCGGCCTTCGGCAAGGGCTGCGCGTGCTGCTTCGAGGGCCGCCTGAGGCGCCGGATGCGAGGGCTGGCCAACCGCCATCGAGATGACGGGATGGCCGGCCGCACGCCGCTTCGTCGCCTCCGCAAGGACGTCCATGGCGTGAAAAGGCTCGACTTCGCTGCGTTTCGATATGGAAAACAAGATCGTTTCTCGCTCAGCTTCTGCAATGACGGCCCGACAATTGCCGCATTAATCGGCTCATCACAATCCCGCGAGGGCCGCGTGGGGATGAAAAATTCTGGTTTGAGCAGAACTGAACGCACCGTACCTTGACGCGACGCATTCAAGTCCATAACCCGGCGACGGGTCTTCTCGATGAGGAGACGACCATATCGCCGATGACGAGGATATCATGGCATTCTTCCCGAAGACCTTCACCGCACTGGCGCTTGCCGCATCGATCGCCCTTCCGCTGCCGGCGGCAGCGCTCGACGACCAGCAGAAGAAGGAGTTCGGCGAATTCATCAAGCAATACCTGATCGAGAACCCCGAGATCATGCTCGAAGTCCAGGATGCGCTGCAGAAGAAGCAGGAGACCCAGCGGTCGGTGAAGGCCAATATGGCGATCGAAGAGAACAGCACCAACATCTTCGAATCGAAGAACGACGTCACGCTCGGCAATCCCAAGGGCGATGTCACTGTCGTCGAATTCTTCGATTATAATTGCAGCTACTGCCGCCATGCGCTTCCCGACATGCAGGCGATGCTGAAGAAGGACAAGAACGTCCGTTTCGTCCTCAAGGAATTCCCGATCCTCGGACCGGATTCTGTCGCCGCCCACAAGGTGGCCGACGCCTTCCGCAAGCTGGCACCGGAGAAATATGCCGATTTCCACGTCGCGCTTCTCGGCACTGAAGGCCGCGCCTCTGACGAAACAGCGGTCGCGGTCGCCGCTTCGCTCGGCGTCAGCGAGGAAAAGATCCGCGCCGAGATGGCAAAGAGCCCGAATGACGGTATAGTCCAGGCAACCTACCAGCTCGCCTCCAGTCTCGGCATCAGCGGCACGCCGTCCTATGTGATCGGCAACGAACTGGTGCCGGGCGCCGTCGGGCTCGATGATCTTGAAGCGAAGGTCAAGAACATGCGCAGCTGCGGCAAGACCGCCTGCTGAGCAAACCAGTCGCCGGCTGGCAGCCCATCAAATCGCCAAAATCGAAGTGTTTCAACCATGTGGACAAATGTGGCGCGAATGCCGCTGGCCAATCCGTAAGGGCTTTCATTCAGCCTTCGCGGAGTCTATAGGTTGCCGTCGTACATTTTACGGAACATTCGATGACGCAAACGATTTTTGTCCTGAACGGGCCCAACCTGAACATGCTGGGTAAACGAGAGCCCGGCATTTATGGCGGCAAGACGCTCAAGGACATCGAGGCGGACTGCAAGGCCGCGGGCCGCGAACTCGGCCTCGATATCGACTTCCGCCAGAGCAACCACGAAGGCACGCTCGTCGACTGGTTCCATGAGGCCGACGAAAAGGCCGCCGGTGTTGCCATCAATGCGGGCGCCTATACGCATACATCGGTCGCGCTGCATGATGCGATCCGCGCTATTTCCATTCCCGTCGTCGAGCTCCACATATCCAACGTGCATGCACGGGAAGAATTCCGCCACAAGTCGATGATCGCGCCGGCATGCAAAGGCGTGATCTGCGGCTTCGGGCCTCACAGCTACATCCTGGCGCTCCAAGCGCTGAAGAACATCACGGCATAAGAAGAAGACAGGGCAACACCATGGCTGAAAAGAAATCGGGTATCGACCAGGCACTGATCCGCGATCTCGCCAATATTCTGAACGAAACGGATCTGACGGAGATCGAGGTCGAGCAGGATGACCTGCGCATCCGCGTTTCACGCGCCGGCACGCCGCAATATGTCCAGGCGCCGATCGCAGCACCTGGTTATGCCGCGCCCGCAGCCGCCGCTGCGGCAGCCGTTGCTGCGCCTGCCGCAGCTCCCAGCCGCAACCCGGCCAATGTCGTCAATGCACCGATGGTGGGTACCGTCTATATGGCGCCGGCTCCGGGCGCGCGTCCGTTCATCGAAGTCGGCGCAACCGTCAAGGAAGGCCAGACGTTGATCATCATCGAAGCGATGAAGACCATGAACCAGATCCCCTCGCCGAAGTCAGGCAAGGTGACCGAGATCCTCGTCGATGACGGACATCCCGTCGAATACGGCCAAGCCCTCGTCGTCATCGAATAGGCCGATGCCCATGATCTCGAAAATCCTCATCGCCAATCGCGGGGAAATCGCCCTTCGCGTGCTCCGGGCCTGCAAGGAGCTCGGCATCGCCTGCGTCGTGGTCCATTCCACCGCCGACGCCGATGCCATGCATGTGCGCCTTGCAGACGAAAGTGTCTGCATCGGCCCGCCCTCCTCGCGCGAGAGCTATCTCAACATCCACCAGATTGTCGCCGCCTGCGAGATCACCGGCGCCGACGCCGTGCATCCGGGCTACGGCTTTCTGTCGGAGAATGCCAAGTTCGCCGATATCCTCGAAGCCCACGGCATTACTTTCATTGGGCCGACGGCGGACCATATCCGCATCATGGGCGACAAGATCACCGCCAAGACGACGGCGCTCGAGCTCGGCATTCCCGTCGTTCCGGGCTCGGACGGCGAAGTGAAGACCGAAGAGGATGCGCTGAAGACGGCGGCTGAAATCGGCTATCCCGTGCTGATCAAGGCCACTGCCGGCGGCGGCGGGCGTGGCATGAAGGTCGCCAAGAGCGAAGCCGATTTGATCGAAGCCTGGTCGACGGCGCGCACGGAGGCGGCAGCCGCCTTCGGCAACGATGCCGTCTACATGGAAAAATATCTCGGCAAGCCGCGCCACATCGAAATTCAGGTGTTCGGTGACGGGGAAGGCAATGCCATCCATCTCGGCGAGCGCGACTGCTCGCTGCAGCGGCGCCATCAGAAAGTCTGGGAAGAGGCGAATTCGCCGGCACTCAACGTCGAGCAGCGCATGAAGATCGGCCAGGTCTGCGCCGACGCCATGAAGAAGCTGAAATATCGCGGCGCCGGCACGATCGAATTCCTCTACGAAAACGGCGAGTTCTATTTCATTGAAATGAACACCCGCCTGCAGGTGGAGCATCCGATCACCGAAGCGATCACCGGCATCGACCTCGTGCACGAGCAGATCCGCGTCGCCTCCGGCGGCGGTCTCTCGGTGACGCAGGACGAAGTGCATTTTTCCGGTCACGCCATCGAGTGCCGTATCAATGCCGAACACCCGCGCACCTTCGTGCCTTCGCCCGGCACGATCACGCATTTCCACGCGCCGGGCGGCCTCGGCGTGCGCATCGATTCCGGCGCCTATCAGGGCTACAAGATCCCGCCCTATTACGACAGCCTCATCGGCAAGCTGATCGTGCACGGCCGTACCCGCGTCGAATGCATGATGCGCCTGCGCCGGGCGCTCGACGAATTCGTCGTCGACGGCATCAATACGACGCTGCCGCTGTTCCAGGATCTCGTCTCCAACCAGGATATCGCCAACGGCGATTACGACATCCACTGGCTGGAAGACTACCTCGCCAACACACCGGCGGCATAGGACAGGAATGGCAGGATCGCGCAGGAAGTCACCAGGCATAACCCCTGACATTCTCCTGCGCGCCTATTCCATCGGCCTGTTCCCGATGGCCGAATCCGCCGACGACCCGGAGATCTTCTGGGTCGAACCGGAACTGCGCGGCGTGCTGCCGCTCGACCATTTCCATGTGTCGAAAAGCCTGGCCAAGGCGGTGCGCAAGAAGCCCTTCGAGATCCGTTTCGATTACGCGTTCGATCAGGTCATCGCCGCCTGTGCGGAGGAGACGTCCGGGCGCCCTAGCACCTGGATCAACAGGACGATCAGATCGCTTTATTCGACGCTCTTCGACATGGGCCATGCCCATACCGTCGAAGCCTGGGAGGGCAATGAGCTGGTCGGCGGCCTCTACGGCGTCTCGCTCGGCTCGGCCTTCTTCGGCGAAAGCATGTTTTCGCGCCGGACGGATGCCTCGAAGATCTGCCTCGTACATCTGGTCGACCGGCTGCGGGAAAGGGGCTTCACCCTGCTCGACACCCAGTTCACCACCGAGCACCTGAAGACATTCGGAGCGATCGACGTTCCGAAGGCCGATTATGCCGCGATCCTTGCCGCGGCGATCGAATCGCCGCATCTGGAATTCTGAGGATCGTTTTCAGAGTAAAATCCGGCAGACAACATCGCCCCTTGCCACACGCCGGGTTGAGGAGGATGCCGCAGACCAGCGAAGACGCAGTTACTTCGCCTTGGCGCCGTCAGGCGCCGGGACATCCGAGTTTGCCTTGCATTCTTTCAGCCAGACGTCGTAGATCGGGTGCTCGACAGCGTTGAGGCCGGGGCTGGCGGCGAACATCCAGCCGGTGAAGATGCGGCGGATTTTGCGGTCGAGGGTGATCTCGTCGACCTCGACGAAACCGTCGATCTTCTGTGCTTCCGACTGGTCGCGCGAATAACAGGCCTTCGGTGTCACCTGCAGCGCACCGAACTGTACCGTCTCATTGACATAGACGTCGAAGGTCGTGATACGGCCGGTGATCTTGTCGAGCCCAGAAAAGACGGCAACCGGATTTTCGATGCGTGCGGCATTTGCCGCAACCGCCGGAAGCAGGGCCGAGAGCGCCAGCAGCGATCCGGCGGCACGCAGCACCATGTTCCGCGTGAAGAGCTTCATATGTACCCGTCTCCAGACATTTTCAGTTCACGGCCGCGGTCAAGCGCGGCCAACCTGCGGGTAAAGGTCAATTGTGGCCAAAAGCCGGGTCTTGGGATCGCCCGGTCGAGCCGTCTCAGTTGCCTGGCGTCCAGGCGTCGTAATCGCCGGTGACGCGCGGACGCTCGCCCGGAACGGCGATGGAACCCGGCGGACGATAGGCCTGCGGCGAACCGGTATGGTTGGGCCGGTGCGGCTTCTGCCAATCTTTGGCGACGTAGCTCTCCTTGGACGGCGGCACGTCGGTGCGATGATGCATCCAGCCATGCCAGCCTGGCGGAATGGCAGAGGCTTCGGCATAACCCTTGTAGATCACCCAACGCTTCGGCAGACCGTAGGAGGACATGCCGCCTTCGTAGTAGACGTTGCCGAATTCATCCTCGCCGACGCGCTTGCCAAAACGCCAGGTCGCAAAACGCGTGCCCATCGTCTGACCGTTCCACCAGGTAAAGGTCTGAACCAGAAGATTCCACATGTCTTTTCCTTGTGCCCGCCAGATGCGAGCCAAACCAGAATTCGTTTCCTCGCTTATGCCGTCGCCAAGCCGAATTGTCCAGCGATTCCACGACGGCCACGGGTCATTTCAAAGCCATCTTGAAGCCCAGATGCGAGGGCTTGAAGCCCAGCCTTTCGTAGAAACGGTGGGCATCCTTGCGTATCGCATTCGAGGTCAACGCTACCCGCCCGATACCGCGGCCTTTTGCCTCGGCAATGGCGAATTCGATCATCAGTCCGCCGACCCCCTGCCCGCGCATATCGGCGCGCGTCTGCACCGCCTCGATGATCATCGCCGAAGAGCCGCGGCCAGTGAGCGAGGTCGTCACCATCGTCTGGAACGTGCCGACGACCTCGCCGCCGCGCTCTGCGACGTAAAGCGTCTGGTCAGGCGAAGCCTCGATGACGGCGAAGGCCCTGAGATAATCCGGGAAGGCTTCAGCTTCCGTGGTATCGCCGTGACCGCCGAGCGCGTCGGCGGCAAACATAGCCATCAGCGCCGGCAGATCTTCCCGGCGCGCCGGACGAATGAGAATATCGGGCAACTCGACCGCCACAGTCTCAATGCCCCTCGAGTGGTTTTTCAAAGATCAGCGCCGGAATGCCGGATTGTCCGGCTCCGCTATTCTCGTTGCGGCCGATCTCGGTGAAACCATGCGTGAGATAGAAGGCGATCGCGGCTGCGTTTTGCGGTTCGACTTCGAGGCGCATGATCTCCGCATCGGGAAAGCAGGTTTCGAGCTCGGCGAAGATATCGCGGCCGATACCCTGGCGCTGCAGCGCCGGCCCGACATAGAGGAGATGTAGCATGACAGTCTTCGTCAATTGCTGCGACATGGCCGCATAACCCATGCCGCCGATATTGCGGCCGTCATCGGCAACGAGGAATTCGGCATCCTTTCGCACGAGGCGCGTCTTCAGCGCCACCGGCGAAAAGAGATGGGTGATCAGATCCGCCACCTTGGCTCTGCCATGCAGGCTGTCATAGGTGGCATGAAAGCTCTCCACCAAGAGGGCGCGCACCTTCTCCAGGTCGCGCTCGCCGGCGGTGCGGACGAAATACACCGCTTACTCCTCGATGCCGAGCTTCGCCTTGACGAGGGCCTGGACGGCCTGCGGGTTGGCCTTGCCGCCGGTCGCCTTCATTACCTGACCGACGAACCATGCCGCCATGGTCGGCTTCGCCTTGACCTTTTCGACCTGATCGGGATTGGCGGCGATGATCTCGTCGACGGCCTTTTCGATCGCGCCGGTATCCGTCACCTGCTTCATGCCGCGCGCTTCGACGATCTCGGCGGGATCGCCGCCCTCGTTGAGCACGATCTCGAAGAGATCCTTGGCGATTTTGCCGGAGATGGTTTCTGCCTTGATGAGATCGATGATGGCGCCGAGCTGGGCCGGCGAAACCGGCGTCTGCTCGATGTCCTTGCCGGTGCGGTTCAGCGCGCCGAGCAGATCGTTGATCACCCAGTTGGCGGCCGTCTTCCCGTCACGGCCTGCGGCGACCGCTTCGAAATAATCGGCGATCGCTTTTTCGGAAACGAGCACCGAGGCGTCGTAGATCGACAGCCCGAGCTCGCGCACGAAGCGCTCCTTCTTGTCGTCAGGCAGTTCCGGCAGATCGGCTTCGAGCGCCTTGATGAAGGCATCGTCGAATTCGAGCGGCAGCAGATCAGGATCGGGGAAATAACGATAGTCGTGCGCATCCTCCTTGGAGCGCATCGAGCGCGTCTCGCCCTTGTTCGGGTCGAAGAGGCGGGTCTCCTGATCGATCTTGCCACCGTCCTCCAGAATGCCGATCTGGCGACGGGCTTCATATTCGATCGCCTGGCCGATGAAACGGATGGAGTTGACGTTCTTGATCTCGCAACGCGTGCCGAAACCCTCGCCCGGCCGACGGACGGAGACGTTGACGTCGGCGCGCATCGAACCTTCGTCCATGTTGCCGTCGCAGGTGCCGAGATAGCGCACGATCGAGCGCAGCTTGGTCATATAAGCCTTGGCCTCGTCGGACGAGCGCATGTCGGGCTTGGAGACGATCTCCATCAGCGCTACGCCGGAACGGTTCAGATCGACATAGGACATGGTCGCGTGCTGGTCATGCATCGACTTGCCGGCATCCTGCTCCAGATGCAGGCGCTCGATGCCGATCTCGATGTCTTCGAACTGGCCCTGGCGGTCCGGTCCGAGCGAAATGACGATCTTGCCCTCGCCGACGATCGGATCCTTGAACTGCGAGATCTGATAGCCCTGCGGCAGGTCGGGATAGAAATAGTTTTTGCGATCAAACAGCGAGCGCTTGTTGATCTGGGCTTTCAGGCCGAGGCCGGTGCGCACCGCCTGCTTGACGCATTCCTCGTTGATGACGGGCAGCATGCCGGGCATGGCGGCGTCGACCATCGAGACATTCGAATTCTGCGGCTTGCCGAACTCCGTCGAAGCGCCGGAGAAGAGCTTCGAATTGGACAGCACCTGGGCATGGACTTCCATGCCGACGATGACTTCCCAGTCGCCGGTGGCGCCGGGGATGAAGCGTTTCGGATCAGGCGTGCGGACGTCGACAAGGGTCATCTGATGCTCTTTGCAGGCTGTTCTTTTCCACTGGTGAGGTAAAGGAAATGGCGTGCCGGTGCAAGGCTTTCGCCATGGCGCGCATTGCGGTTTTGCCGTCCATTAACGCAGCCGCCGTAGGGTTCCCCCATGACGATGACCGATATTATCAAATGGGCCTTACTGTTTCTGGCGCTGAACCTCTTGGTATTCTGGATCTATTTCTTCGACAAGCAGGCGTCGCGCCACGGCAGGCGGCGCATCAGCGAGCGCACGCTTCTCTTCCTTGCGCTGATCGGCGGCAGCCTTGGCGCGGTGGCGGCACAGCAGCTGTTGCGGCACAAGACGAGAAAGGAGCCGTTCCGGTCAATCCTGGCGGCGATCCTGATCCTGCATGGCGCACTGATTGCTATCCTGGCCTTCGTGCCGCAATGGAGCTTTCTGCTTCCTCAGGATTTTTGAAGCATCAGAATTCCTGCCCATATCCACCTTGGCCGTCCGAAACGAGCTGTTTCGTCAGGCCGACGGAGGGTACGTCGCGATCGAGCTTCGGATTGTAGGCGACCGAGAGCCAATGGATGCTGTAGCCGTGCTTCCGGAAGAAGCCGATCGCCTCGCTGTTGCCGGAATGGGTCTGCATCGCCGCCTTCTCGAAGCCCTGATCGGCGATCTCCTTTTCGATGCGGACGAGAAGGGCCGAACCGAGGCCCTGGCGGGTGAAGGCGGGATCGATCCAGAAATCCGAGATGGTTTCGTCCAATCCCTCGCGCGCCGCCCAGCCTGCGACCTGGCCGTTCTGCTCGACGACGGTGATGGTCAGCCAGTCGTTTTCCACGAAGTTCCGGAAGGCGTTGCGCGCTGCGTCGATCATCGCGTCCGATTCGCCGATCGACGCCATCGCCTTTTGCCAGGCCCTCAGCCCGATCTCGCTCAATAGCTCCGCTTCACCGTCGCGGGCATTGCGAATGTGGATCAACGACACCTCCGCGTTACCCGTCAACTAGACCATTGAGTCGCGGATTTTACCAGTAGCTCCAACGGGATGATCGACCGAAACCGCGGTTTTCGACTGGTTTTGAGAGATAAGTACGCTCTTGACCGGATTTTCCGGGCTGAATAATAGGTCTTATCGAGGTGTTTTATGTTGAGCCTGCCTGAGACCCGGTAAAGGCCCTGCCCGCAAGTTCGCTTGCGCGCATGGGCCTGAAAATAACGAAGCCCTGACGTTCGAATGAGCGCCAGATCGTTTTTGTGCGCCCTGACGGGCGCGATACCGGATCTCAACACATGGACATTTCTCGCACGGAGCAGCGCATCCTGCATCTCATGGCCCAAGGCGGCCGCATTGAAATTACCCACGACGACGACAGGAAGATCGAGGCGGTCAGTTGCTTCACCCGCGACGGCTGGCTCTATCCCGGCGTCGACCTCGATCTCTTCCGCAGGCTGAAGCGACTGAAGGCAATCAAGTCCTCAGGCGGCCACCCCTACCGGATCACCGAAAGAGGGCTGAGCTTGGTCAGGTCGCAGCTGAACAACAGGTAATAGCGGCACTCCCGATCGCGTCTGGAACGGGCGCGATCGGGATATCGCCTCAAGCCTTTGCAGAGAGTTCCGTCCGCATCGCCGACCACTCGTCGGCCATCGTGCCTGTGCCGCGTGCCTTGTCGGCGCGGCGATACCAGTAATCGGCGTTCCAGTCGTCGCCCTCAATGCGATGGCAAAGGGCGTGCCCCCAGTCGAACGGCTGTTCGCCTTCGTGGCGCTGGCAGATGTCGTGGACCGCCTGCCAATCCGCGCCCATGGTGAAACCGCTGGCAGCGAGGCGATCAACTGCCTCGATCAATTGCGCAAGATCACTGTTCGCCATAAGACCTCCTCTTGGTTCCTGCTATTGGCCCGCCAACCGTTTCTCCAGATGGACCTTTTGAAGTTCGACACCCATGCTCTTGGAAAATTCGCGGCCACGCCAGATGATGGTGAAGCCGCAACGTTCGTAGAGCCGGATTGCGCCCTTATTCCCGGCGTGCGTGTCGAGCCTGGCCGTCGCCAGCCCCTCTGCAGCCATCAACTCGCACAAATGAAGCAAGAGAGCCCGGCCGACGCCGTTGCCCTGGTGATCGGGATGCACCCAGAGGTCGGACACATAGTTCGATTGATTTTCACGCGCGCCCCAGCCGACGATCGTCTCGTCCCGTTCGGCAACGAAGATCTCACCTTTCGTTTCCTCGGGAAAGATGGCGAACTCGTGCCGCACCCTGGCGATCACATCGGGATCGAGATAGCTGTCCTCGAAGGCATCGCTTGCGGCCCAAGCCGCAAAACCGACGGCGCCGACCGTTTCGTGGTCGGCATCCGCTATTCTTCGGATCGTTAGATCCGTTACCACCACTTGGCCGGCGTAAACCGGCCGGCCGCCTGCTCGATGACGTGGGCGGTCTTGAAGAGGGTTTCCTCGTCGAAGGGCTTGCCGATCAGCTGCAGGCCGAGGGGCAGGCCTTTATGGTCGAGGCCGGCCGGCACGGCGATGCCGGGCAGGCCCGCCATGTTGACCGTCACCGTGAAGATGTCGTTCAGATACATCTTCACCGGATCGGCGGCGAGGTTCTCATCGGCAACGCCAAAGGCAGACGACGGCGTTGCCGGCGTCAGGATCGCATCGACGCCGGCGTCGAAGGCGAGTTCGAAATCGCGCTTGATCAGCGTGCGCACCTTCTGGGCGCGGATGTAATAGGCATCGTAATAACCGGCCGACAGCACATAGGTACCGATCATGATGCGGCGCTTGACTTCCTTGCCGAAGCCTGCGGCACGCGTCTTCTCATACATGTCGACAATATCCTTGCCGTCGACGCGCAGGCCGTAGCGCACCCCGTCGTAACGCGCGAGGTTCGAGGATGCCTCGGCCGGAGCGACGATATAATAGGCCGGAAGGGCGAATTTGGTGTGCGGCAGCGAGATGTCGACGATCTCGGCGCCGGCATCCTTCAGCCAGGCGATGCCCTGGCGCCAGAGGGTCTCGATCTCATCCGGCATGCCGTCGACACGGTATTCGTTCGGGATGCCGATCTTCATGCCCTTCAGCGACTGACCCAGAGCTGCTTCGTAATCCGGCACCGGCAGATCGACCGATGTGGTGTCCTTTGCGTCGACGCTTGCCATCGACTTCAAAAGAATTGCGGCATCGCGTACGTCGCGGGCAATCGGGCCGGCCTGGTCGAGCGAAGAGGCGAAGGCGACGGTGCCCCAGCGCGAGCAACGGCCATAAGTCGGCTTGATGCCGACGGTGCCGGTGAAGGCAGCCGGCTGGCGGATCGAGCCGCCGGTATCGGTCGCGGTCGCGCCGGCGCAAAGATGCGCGGCGACGGCTGCGGCCGAACCGCCCGACGAGCCGCCAGGCACGAGCTGCTGGTTGGAGCCTGCGGCACGCCAGGGATTGATCACCGGACCGTAATGCGAGGTCTCGTTTGAGGAGCCCATGGCGAACTCATCCATGTTCAGCTTGCCGAGCATGACGGCGCCGTCATCCCAGAGGTTCTGCGTGACGGTCGATTCATAACGCGGCTCGAAACCATCGAGAATGTGGCTGCAGGCCTGGGTGTGAACGCCGACGGTGGCGAAGAGATCCTTGATGCCGAGCGGAATGCCTTCGAGTTCGCCCGCCTTACCGGCGGCGATGCGCTCGTCGGAGTTCTTCGCCATGACGCGGGCGAGATCCGGCGTGATCTTGATATAGGCGTTAAGCCGACCGTTGGCCGCATCGATCGCCGAGATGTAGGCTTCGGTCAGTTCGATCGCGGTGATTTCCTTGGCGCGCAGCTTCTGGCGGGCTTCGGCAATGGTCAGGCTGGTGAGTTCGCTCATCGTGTTTTCGCTTCAGATCTGGAATGGCAACAGGGTCGGAAAGAGGCTTCGAAGCCTTATTCAACGACTTTCGGCACCAGGAAAAAATTGTGGTCGGTGACGGGCGCATTGGCGACGATATCGGCTGCTTTGCTGCCGTCGGTCACCTCATCGGTCCGCTTCTTCATCGCCGTCGGGGTCACCGACGTCATCGCCTCGACGCCGTCGACATTCACTTCGGAGAGTTGCTCGACGAAGCCAAGGATGCCGTTCAGCTCGCCGACCATGCGATTTGCCTCGTCCTCGGAGACGGCAATACGGGCAAGGCGGGCGACGCGCTTCACAGTGGCAAGATCGACGGACATGGCATTCTCCGGATAGGATTTTTCCTACCCGCTATAAAGGCCATGTCCGCCTGACGCAACGGGATTTCGTCAGATCGACAGGCTCTCGGAAGGCCTGATCGCCTTCACATCCGTCTTCGATCCGTCCATGCCGGCAACGAATTTTTCAGCCGTCTGGTCGATGATCGGAAAGGTGCCGTAGTGGCAGGGGATCGCGGTCTTGAAGTTGAAATAGCGCCGGCAGGCAAGTGCTGCCACAGCGCCGCCCATGGTGAAGCGGTCGCCGACCGGCACGAAGCCGATATCAGGCTGGTGCAATTCATTGATCAGCGCCATGTCGGAAAATATGTCGGTATCGCCCATGGCAAGGATCGAGGCTTCGTCGTCGAAATGCAGCATCAGGCCGTTGGCGTTGCCGAGTGCGTGCGAGACGCCGTCCTCGGTGATTTGGGCGGAGGAGTGCAGCGCATTGGTGAAGGTTGCCGAGAAGCTGCCGAGGGCGATCGTGCCGCCGGTATTGCCCATCTCGATCTTGTCGACGCCCTTGGAGCCGAGCCAGGCGGCGAGATCGGCATTGGCGAGAACGACGGCGCCGGTTTCCTTGGCGAGTGCCACGGTATCGCCGACATGGTCGCCATGGCCATGCGTCAGCAGGATATGGGTGATGCCGGCCGACACATCCTTGATATCCTGGCCGGAAAAGGAGGCGTTATAGCTGAGGAATGGATCGAGCAGGATCTTCGCCTTTGATGTCTCGATGCGGAAGGCGGAATGGCCGAGCCAGGTGATCTTCATGAAATGTCTCCTTTATTACGTGATGCAAAGGCGGTTTCGACGGGAGATCCGGATGATTTGGGCCGGATCGGCCCAAAATCTGAATCCGGATCTCAATCAAAGAATTGAAGCATGATGTCGTCCGAAAACCGCTCACACTTTTCGGCATCATGCTCTAAGGACATATCTTACGTGGCCGCAAAGAAAAGCGGCGGCGACTTCAATTTGTTTTGACGGGATGAAACGGCGATGACGGTGCTGACGATCGAGGAAATGGCCGAGACGCTTGTCCCGCGACAGGCGATTGCCGGCCTCGATCTCGGCACCAAGACAATCGGGCTTTCGATGTCCGATCTCGGGCGGCGTTTCGCCACGCCGCGCACGGTGATCCGCCGCGTCAAGTTCACCATCGATGCCCAGGCGCTCTTGGACTTCGCACAATCGGAAAAGGTCGCAGGCTTCATCATCGGCCTGCCGATGAACATGGATGGATCGGCGGGTCCGCGCGTGCAGGCGACGCGCGCCTTCGTGCGCAATATGGAGCAGAAGACGGCGTTGCCCTTCGTCTATTGGGACGAGCGGCTTTCGACGGTTGCCGCCGAACGGACGCTGCTCGAAATGGACGTTTCGCGCGCCAAGCGGGCCGAACGGATCGATTCGGCCGCGGCAAGCTTCATCCTTCAGGGCGCGCTTGACAGGCTATCCTTGCTGGCAAGGTCTGATGGAGATGAATTCAGCGCCTGACGCGTCTTCCACCAGGCGATGATCGATTTGCGCTTCCGGAAGGCCAGGATGGCGAAGACGACGAGGCTGTCCACCGCAATCGCGCGGGCAACCAGCGGCGGGATGGTCTCCGGCGGAATGCCGAGCGCCTTGCCGTAAAGCTCGAAGGTCAGGTCATGGACCTGCCGGCTCAGCATGAAGATGCCGAAACTCATGTCGTAATAGGAGAGCCAGTACCATCCGCCCAGAAAGACGATGGGGCCGGCCCAGAAGATCAGAAACCACTTCATGCGGCCTCTCCTCCATGCTTGCGCGCGACGGGCAGGTCGAGGGAGACCAACCAGGTCGACAATGCCATGATGCAAAGCACCAGCGTCGGAATTGCGATATCCACCGCCAGGACTGCGAAAAACATCATCGCCGTCATGAGGAACGCGGCTTTAGCGATCTTGGTTCTCATGGGCGACAACTTGGGGCTCTACTCGTACCGTCTCTGCTCACCGCCACACTGTCGGGTTAACCACCCCCACGCAACGTAAACCATTTGTTAAGGTTAACGCAGGCCCCGCCCCCTGTGGATGAGCCAGGTATCAGCCGTAAACGCCGCGCACGATGCGCTTCAGCGCCGTCGCCGCCTTCTCCCAGTCCTTGGGCGTTTTCAGCGACAGGCCGGCGCACTGCCCGCCGGCTGCTGCGGCGAGCACAAGGTGCTGGATCGCGGCGATGACGACGGCGTTGACGGCTGCCGCATCCACCCCCTTCGGCGGCGCCAGCGAGCCGCGCATGCGCTCCAGCCAAAGAGCCAGCGCCTTCGAACGCGCCTCGGACAACCGCCTCACCTGCTCGGTGTTTTCCGATATCTCCCAGGCGAGGATGCGGCGCATCAGCGGATCGTTTCTCAAGGCGTCGAGCAGGAGAAGCGACAGCCGCTCCATCAGGTCGCCATAGGTGAGCAGGAACATGCCGCCGGCGTCTTCCGGAATGCGATCCTTCACCCATGTGCCGAGATCGGCGCCGATCGCCTCGACCAAGCCGTCGAGGCCGCCATAGTAACGATAGATCAGCTGCTTGTCGCAACCGGCGCGGCGGGCGACCGCGTTGATGCCGAAATTCTGGAAGCCTTTCTCGGCGAGCAGCCCCTTGGCGGCGGCAAGGATGGCGCGCTCGGTGGCGCCGCGATCACGCGCGCGCCGTTCCGGCCCCTCGCCGGTCCCGGGTGAATTTTCAAGATTTACGGCTTCATTCAGCATGATTGACCCTTCCCCGCTGTCACCAATCGGTGAGTAACGGGGAGGCTGCATGCAATCAATCCTATCCCTTTGGGAAGATTGTGGATATTCGATCCGGACCGTTGATTGTCCGTCGAACGGATGTGGAGGGCTGCACGTTGGGCGGATCGGATCCGCTCAGAAATCTCGTCCTGGCGGTTGATCGTGATGGACGAACCCGGCATAGCTGCATTATGAACAAATCTAACAATCTCCGCTAAGGCCAAGCAATGGTGAACTATATCGAAGCCTCTACCGCGCCCCCGAAGAATACGGGCGCCATCCGGCTTTATGACGCTGAAGCATTCGAGGGCATGCGCAAGGCATGCCAGCTGACCGCGCGCTGCCTCGATGCGCTTGCCGATATCGTCAAGCCCGGCCTGCTGACCGATGAGATCGACAGGTTCGTCTTCGATTTCGGCATGGATCACGGCGCCTATCCGGCGACGCTGAACTATCGCGGCTACACCAAATCGACCTGCACTTCGATCAACCACGTCGTCTGCCATGGCATTCCGAACGACAAGCCGCTGCGTGACGGCGATATCGTCAATATCGACGTTACCTTCGTGGTCGACGGCTGGCATGGCGATTCCAGCCGGATGTATCCGGTCGGCGTCGTCAAGCGTGCCGCCGAGCGGCTGCTCGAGGTCACTTATGAATCGCTGATGCGCGGCATTGCCGCCGTCAGGCCCGGCGCCCGCACCGGCGCGATCGGCGAGGCGATCCAGACCTATGCAGAGGCCGAGCGCTGTTCGGTGGTGCGCGATTTCTGCGGCCACGGTGTCGGCCGGCTGTTCCACGATTCGCCGAATATCCTGCATTACGGCCGCGCCAACGAGGGGCCGGAGCTGCGCGAAGGCATGATCTTCACCATCGAGCCGATGATCAACCTCGGCCGCCCGCATGTGAAGGTGCTGGCCGACGGCTGGACGGCAGTCACCCGCGACCGCTCACTGTCGGCGCAGTACGAACATACCGTCGGCGTCACCTCCGATGGCTGCGAGATCTTCACGTTGTCGCCGGGTGGGCTCGACCGCCCCGGCCTGCCGTCGCACAACGGGTGACGGTCCGATGGCGAAAGGCCCCGTTTCGACATCTTCCGACGACGAGCTGCCTTTCCTAACGCAAGAGTCCCTTGCCGCCGACGAACGCTCGTTCTTTGGCGGACGGCCGCAAAAGCCGTCCGCGCCGAATGCCAGGACCGCCCTGCCCGCCTCGCTCGCCGGCCAAGAGCATTATCACGGCCATCGCGAGCGATTGCGTGACCGCTTTCGGGAGCTCGGCGACACCGCGCTGGCCGACTACGAAATCCTCGAACTGCTGCTTTTCCGCATGATCCCGCGGCGCGACACCAAGCCGATCGCCAAGGCACTGATCGAGCGGTTCGGCTCGCTCTCCGGCGTCTTCGGTGCGCCTCAGGCGCTGCTGATGGAGGTCAAGGGCGTCGGCGAGGCCGTGGCGCTCGACCTGAAGCTGATCTCGACTGTCGCCCACCGGACGTTGAAGAGCGAGCTCAGGAGCAAACAGGTCCTGTCCTCGTGGTCTTCTGTCATCCAGTATTGCCATGCCGCCATGGCGCACGAGACCCGCGAACAGTTCCGCATCCTCTTCCTCGACAAGCGCAATGTGCTGATCGCCGATGAGGTGCAGGGCCGCGGCACGGTCGACCATACGCCGGTCTATCCGCGCGAGGTGGTCAAACGCGCGCTCGAGCTTTCGGCAACGGCGATGATCCTCGTCCACAACCACCCCTCCGGCGATCCTACGCCATCGCGCGCCGACATCGACATGACCAAGGTGATCATTGATGCGGCCAAGGCGCTCGATATCACCGTCCACGACCATGTCATCATCGGCAAGGATGGGCATGTCAGCCTGAAGGGGCTGAAGTTGATCTGAACAAACACTGCGGCTGATCGCCGACGAGATGCAGAGAAGACTGCGGAATGCTGGAGTTGACAGCAATCGGTGGTGCGCGATTGTATGCAGTCCTGCACCACCACAGCCTAGACAAGCCCGCCCGAAATACCGAGAAGATGAAGCTCCATGACGATCCGCAGCGGCAACACCGATCGATCGACCCGGCTCTGCCGCGACGTGCTCTGCCTCGATGACTTTGAAATAAAGGCGCGGCGACATCTGCCAAAGCCCCTGTTCGGTTATATCGCAGGCGCAACCGAGACCAATGCGTCGCTGCGGCATAATGCAGAAGCTTTCCAGGCCTATGCCTTCCGGCCTCGTGTCCTTCGGGACGTCTCGAAACGCAGCACCGAGACGAGCCTGTTCGGCAAGACCCATGCCGCACCATTCGGCATCGCGCCGATGGGTATCAGCGCGCTGATGGCCTATCGAGGTGACATCGTGCTCGCGCAAGGAGCGGATCAATCGGGAATCCCGATGATCATAAGCGGTTCATCGCTTATCCCTTTGGAAGAGATCGCTGCGGTTTCGCCGCAAGCATGGTTTCAGGCCTATCTCCCCGGCGAACCCGACCGTATCGACGCTCTCATCGATCGCGTCGGCGCGGCCGGCTTGCGCACGCTTCTGCTGACCGTGGACACAGCCACGCTGCCAAACCGTGAAAACAATGTAAGGGCCGGATTCTCGACGCCTCTGCGTCCCGGTCTCCGCCTGGCATGGCAGGGCATCTCGCACCCGCGCTGGACCACCGGCACATTCCTGCGCACGATCGTCCGGCACGGCATTCCGCATTTTGAAAATTCCTATGCCACAAGAGGCGCGCCGATCATCTCTTCGAATGTCACGCGCGATTTTGGGAGGCGCGACCATCTCAACTGGAACCATCTGGAGCGGATACGCAACAGGTGGTCCGGCAAACTCGTGGTCAAGGGGATCATGCATCCTGACGACGCGGCCCGGGCTGTCGACACCGGGGCGGATGGCGTGATCGTCTCCAACCATGGCGGCCGTCAGCTCGACGGCACCGCATCTCCCCTTCAGATCCTTCCGGAGATTGCGTCCCGTGTTGGCGACCGCGTTGCCGTCATGGTCGATGGCGGTTTCAGGCGTGGAACGGACATCATGAAGGCCCTCGCGCTCGGGGCCTGTTTCGTGTTCGTGGGCAGGCCGTTCCTTTATGCCGCAGCCGTCGCGGGCCTACCAGGCGTGCTCAAGGCGGCCGATATCCTGAAGACGGAACTGTATAGCAATATGGCGTTGCTCGGCGTCACCAAGGTGGGCGATATTTCCGCGGACTACATCACCCGTGCATGAAAAGCCGTCGAGCCACCGAGCATGGCAAGCGACCCTGCCGGTATTCGTCGGCTACGGCCCAAGACGTAAAGCTGTTTCTCGCAGGGCTCACTTGCCCGAAAAAGTACCCGTCAGGACCAATCAGGTGGCCGTAAAACAATCTGTAACGTTGACCGGCTAACGATGGACGGGCGACATTTTGCGTCGCAATATGATTCCTTTCCAATCCGGGGCTTGATGATGCTTCAGTACGATCTCGTTGTGGTGGGCAGCGGTCCCGCAGGGCGCCGCGGCGCGATCCAGGCGGCAAAACTCGGCAAGAAAGTGCTTGTCATCGAGCAGGGCAAACGCGTCGGCGGCGTGTCCGTGCATACCGGCACCATCCCTTCCAAAACGCTGCGCGAGACTGCGCTTAATCTTTCCGGCTGGCGCGAACGCGGCTTCTACGGCCGGTCATACCGCGTCAAGGAAGAGATCAGTGCAGATGACCTGCGCCGCCGCCTGCTGATTACGCTCAATCACGAGGTCGAGGTGCTGGAACACCAGTTCGCCCGCAACCGCGTGCAGCATATTCGCGGCAAGGCGAGCTTCATCGATGCGTCGACGCTGCAGGTAATCAAGGATGACGGCGAGACCACGCAGGTCACCGCCGCCAGCGTGCTGCTCGCCGTCGGCACAAAGCCGTTCCGCCCCGATTACATGCCCTTCGACGGCAAGACCGTTCTCGACAGCGACGAACTGCTCGACATCCAGGACCTGCCGCGATCGATGGTCGTTATCGGCGCCGGCGTCATCGGCATCGAATATGCGACGATCTTCAGCGCGCTCGACACCGCCGTCACCGTGATCGACCCGAAGGCGACAATGCTCGACTTCATCGACAAGGAAATCATCGAGGATTTTACCTACCAGCTGCGCGACCGCAACATGAAGCTGCTGCTCGGCCAGAAGGCCGACAAGGTGGAGAGGCTCGAAAACGGCAAGGTCGGACTGACGCTCGACAGCGGCCGACGCCTGACGACCGACATGGTGCTTTTCGCCGCCGGGCGCATGGGGGCGACTGATGCGCTGAATCTTCAGGCCATCGGCCTCGAAGCCGACAGCCGCGGCCGTCTCAAGGTCAATCCGGAAACGTTCCAGACATCGGTTGCCAACGTCTACGCCGCCGGCGACGTCGTCGGCTTTCCGAGCCTTGCCTCGACCTCGATGGAACAGGGCCGCATCGCCGCCCGCGTTGCGGTCGGCGCGGTCGCCAAGGAGCCGCCGAAATATTTCCCCTACGGCATCTATGCCGTGCCGGAGATCTCGACCTGCGGCCTGACCGAAGAAGAGATGAAGGAGCGCGGCATTCCCTATGAATGCGGCATCGCCCGCTTCCGCGAGACGTCGCGCGGTCATATCATGGGCCTCGACACGGGGCTTTTGAAGCTGATCTTCTCGCTGAAGACCCGCCGCCTGCTCGGCGTGCATATCGTCGGCGAAGGCGCCACCGAGCTGGTGCATATCGGCCAGGCGGTGCTCAATCTCAAAGGGACCGTCGAATATTTCGTCGAGAACACCTTCAACTATCCAACGCTCGCCGAAGCCTACAAGATCGCCGGCCTCGATGCCTGGAACAGGATGGGCGACATCAAGTCGGAGCTCTAAAGTCCGTCGCGTCGTCAAGGGAACTGCCGTCTCAGTCCGGCCGCCAAAATGGAGGCGAATGACATTGCGCATCATCTCGCTGAACGCATGGGGCGGCAGGCTTCATGAGGCGCTGATTGAATATGTGACGGCGGTCGATCCCGACGTGCTATGCCTGCAGGAGGTTTTGCGCGCACCCGGCACCCGCTCGGGCTGGTCGGTCTATCGGGACGGCGATGTCGAGCTGCCGCAGCGCTTCAATCTCTTTACCGAGATCAGCACCGCCCTGCCCGGCCACGACGGCTTCTTCTGCCCGACATCGAGAGGCGAACTCTTCGACGGCGATACCGCCATTGTCGCCGAATTCGGGCTGGCGACCTTCGTGCGCAAAACGCATTCCGTCATCGCCCAAGGGCTGGGCTTCGTGCATGGCCGTTTTTCCGCTGATGGCTGGGGCGAACATCCTCGGCCGCGAAACGCCCATTGCGTCCGTCTCTTCGGCCATGAGCACGCTTCTACCGTGACCATCGCCCACATGCATGGCCTGCGCGATCCCGCAGGCAAGGGCGACACGGCGGCGCGCGACGAACAGGCTGCAGCGCTGGTCAGGCTCATCGAGGGCGTCTGGCCCGGCGACGAAGGGCTCGTCGTCTGCGGTGATTTCAACGTGCTGCCCGATAGCGCGACCTTTGCGATTCTCGCTAGACTCGGGCTTTCCGACCTCGTCACCGGAAGCGGCCTTGTAGACACGCGAACCTCCTACTATCTGAAGCGGGGCCGCTTTGCCGACTACATGCTGGTGACGCCGGGGATGAAGGTTGCCAAATTCGAGGTGGTCAAGGCGCCCGAAGTCTCCGACCATCGCGCATTGCTGCTCGATATCGGGTAGTATATTGAGGAATGATACACTTCGCGAAGCGTTTGCGCGCCGTACCGTTTTTTTACGCCTTAGTTTGACCTCCTAAATCGCATTGGTATGTCGTGCCTGTCTATGCCTTCAACGCCATTTTTTGCCTTCGGGCAAAAGCTTCTAAAGAAAGATAGATACTCTTGTCCCATGTCTTGGAAGGTGCGCGCAGACGTTTTCAGCTGATCCTGATCAAGCCGTCGCATTATGACGACGACGGCTACGTCATCCGCTGGTGGCGGGCGATGATCCCCTCCAATTCGCTGGCGGCGCTCTACGGCATTGCCGCCGAATGCGCCGAACGCAAGGTGCTCGGAGACGATACGGCGATCGATATCACCGTGATCGACGAGACCAATACGCGGATCGATATCGCCGGACTGCTGGCGCAGTTCAAGCGTCACGACAATTTCGGCATGATCGCGCTCGTCGGCGTCCAGACCAACCAATATCCGCGCGCCCTCGATATCGCCCGTCCCTTCCGCGATGCCGGCCTGCCGGTTTCGATCGGCGGCTTCCATGTTTCCGGCTGCCTGTCGATGCTGGATGGCAAGGCGGTCGGGCTCGACGCCTGCCGCGACATGGGCATCTCGATGTTTGCCGGCGAAGCCGAGGGCCGGCTCGACATGGTGCTGCGCGATGCCGCCGCCGGTGAGCTGAAGCCGCTCTATAATTTCATGAACGACCTTCCCGGCATCGGCGGCACGCCGGTTCCCTTCCTGCCGAAGGACAATATCCAGCGCACGCTCGGGCTCAGCACCAGCTTCGATGCCGGACGTGGCTGTCCCTATCAGTGCTCGTTCTGCACCATCATCAACGTACAGGGACGCAAGTCGCGCTTCCGCTCGGCCGACGACGTCGAAAAGCTGGTGCGGATGAACTGGGCGCAGGGCATCCACAAATTCTTCATCACCGACGACAATTTCGCCCGCAACAAGGATTGGGAAGCGATCTTCGACCGGTTGATCGAACTTAAGGAACGGGACGGCATTCCGCTCGGCCTGATGATCCAGGTCGACACGCTCTGCCACAAGATCCCCAATTTCATCGAGAAATCCAGGCGCGCCGGTGTCACCCGCGTCTTCATCGGCCTCGAAAACGTCAATCCGGACAATCTGACCGCCGCCAAGAAGAACCAGAACAAGATCACCGAATACCGCAAAATGCTGCTCGCCTGGAAGGCGCAGGGCATCATGACGCTCGCCGGTTATATCCTGGGCTTCCCCGCCGACACGCCGGAATCGATCCGCCGCGACATCACAATCATCCAGGAAGAGTTGCCGCTCGACGTCATCGAATTCTTCATCCTGACGCCGCTGCCCGGCTCCGAGGACCATCAGGTCCTGTGGAAGAAGGGCGTCGAGATGGATGCCGATCTCAACATCTACGATGTCGAGCACGTCTGCACCGCCCATCCGAAGATGAGCAAGCAGGAATGGGAGGACATCTACCACGAGGCCTGGGCGCTCTACTATTCGCCTGAACATATGAAGACGCTGCTGCGCCGCGCCGTGGCGACCGGCGTACCGCTCGCAAGGCTCGTCAAGGTTCTGGTCTCCTTCGCGACCACCGTGCCGCTGGAAAATGTGCACCCGCTGCAAAGCGGCCTGCTGCGCCTGAAGACGCCGTCGGAGCGGCGCCCGGACCTGCCGCGCGAGAATCCGCTCGTCTTCTGGCCGCGCTTTGCCTGGGAAACCTTCCGCAAACATGCTTCGCTCGCCGGCACGATCATTGGCCTGACGATTTCGGCGTTCTTGATTTCAAGGGACGCGAAGTCGAAGACCTACATGGATCAGGCCCTGACGCCGGTCGCCGACGACGAAGAGGAAACGCTCCACCTCTTCACACAGACCGCCGGCGGCGCCGCAGCCGTCAACCACGTCAGGAAGGTCGCGCAACTGACCGCGCATTGAGTGGCAATTCTTGAACGGCGGCTGACGCCCGAACACATGGGCGGCAAGCCGATACATGTCGCTAAAGCGCGTCGCATCAATCAAGTTTGACAACGCGCTTTGAAAGCTCCGACTTGCCGTTTAAGCGACTTGGATCATCTTGGTGGTCTCGGCCACTTGCAGCGTGTCGACGAATTCGACGATCTTGACCGGTTTCCCATCTCGGAAATGGATCTTGTCGACGAATTCCGTATGGAAGCTCACGCCCGATGGGATGTGCCTGACCACGCCTTCGCGGTGGGCAAAGACCATATGCTCATCCTCGTCCACATAGATGCCGGCTGTCCTGATATTCGATAGATCCCATACAGTGATAAGCTGCGTTATCCGCTGGCGAAAAGCATGCCCGCTTGATTCAGTCGAAAAAGGCGCCAGCCGTGTGTTGCCAACCATGCGAAAGGTGCAATTCTCGCCGATCAGCGCCAGCGTAGCTTCGATATCGCCACGGTCACGCACAGCATAGATTTCCTCCACGAGCTTCTTCATGTCGTGCTTTGCGGTCATTTTCAGGTCCCTCCACCATCAGCGAAATCTGCATCGAATTGTACGCTAATGCAACTTTTTGTTGTTCCGGATGAATAAACACAATGGAGTAGGCGTTCGAGAATGAACTGACCTGAACAATAGAAAAGGCCCCGCACCATGGCGAGGCCTTCCAAACTTCTGAACTGAAAAGCGATTATTCGGCGCTTTCGTCAGCCGCCTTCTTCTTCGGAGCAGCCTTCTTCTTCGGTGCGGCTTCTTCGCCTTCACCGGCGTCAGCTGCTTCGGCCTTGGCGGCAGCCTTCTTCTTCGGTGCGGCCTTCTTGGTTTCGGCCTTCGCTTCGCCTTCTTCCTCGGCGAGCAGCTCTTCCTTCGTCACCTTCTTGTCGGTGACGTCGATTTCGGTCAGCAGGTGATCGATGACCTTCTCTTCGAAGATCGGTGCGCGGATCGAAGCGGCGGCACCCGGCTGGCTGCGGAAGAATTCGAGGATCTGCTTTTCCTGGCCCGGATACTGACGCAGCTGATCGTAGATGGCGCGCTGCATCTCGTCTTCGCTGACTTCGACGCCGGCCTTTTCGCCGATTTCGGAGAGAACGAGGCCGAGGCGGACGCGGCGCTCGGCGAGCGTCTTGTATTCCTCGCGAGCCTTCTCCTCGGTCGTGTCTTCATCCTCGAAGGTCTTGCCGGACTGGGCGAGGTCGTTGTTCACCTGGCTCCAGATGCCGTTATATTCGGCATCGACGAGCGAGTTCGGGGTCTCGAACTTGTACATCTCGTCGAGCTGGTCGAGGATCTGACGCTTCAGCTTCTGGCGGGTCAGCGAGCCGTACTGCGATTCGATCTGGCCACGGACGATCTCCTTCAGGCGATCGGCGGACTCGATGCCGAGCTTGGAAGCGAGTTCATCGTTGATCTCGACAGCGGCGGGTGCTGCGACATCCTTGACAGTGACGTCGAAGGTCGCTTCCTTGCCGGCGAGGTTCTTGGCCGGATAGTCGGCCGGGAAGGTCACGGTGATGGTCTTCTCGGCGCCGGCCTTGACGCCGACGAGCTGGTCTTCGAAGCCCGGAATGAAGCGGCCGGAGCCGAGCACCAGTTCGGCGCCCTGGTCAGTGCCGCCTTCGAAGGCTTCACCGTCGACCTTGCCGACGTAATCCATGGTGATGCGGTCGCCGTTCGCGGCCTTGCCGGTCTTGGTCTCGTAGGCGCGGGCGCTTTCGGCAACCTTCAGGACCTGCTCGTTGACTTCGTCGTCCGAGATGTCGATGACTTCGCGCGTGACCTTGATGCCCTTGACCGACTTCAGTTCGATCGGCGGCAGAACTTCATAGGAGAGCGTGAATTCGAAATCCTGCTCGGCGGCGAGGATCTTGTCGGCTTCGTCCTTGTCTTCCGTCATGGCGATTTCCGGCTGCGTGGCCGACTTCTCGCCGCGGCTGGACAGGATGGCGGCCGGCTGCTCGCGGACGATCTCGTTGACGAGGTCGGCCATGATCGACTTGCCGTAGACCTTCTTCAGGTGAGCGGCAGGCACCTTGCCCGGACGGAAGCCGTTGATGCGAACCTTGTCCTTCACATCGGCAAGACGCTCATTCATCTTGTCTTGCATGTCCTTGGCCGGGATAACGACCTTGATTTCGCGCTTCAGCCCTTCAGCGAGCGTTTCGATAACCTGCATGTCTTCCTACCTTCATTTCGTGGCGGCCGTGCCCAGACGCCGTTCGTTTCGATGAGCACGACGCCGGCGATCCTGCCGCGCGTGGCTTTTCCCAATTCCATATCATTCCGCCCAAAGCGGAATGGCACTCGCGGGCTATTCGGGACAACTCTCAATTGTTCTGGAACAACCGATTCTTAGTCTCCCGCCTGCAAACAGCTTGGTGCGGGTAGAGAGACTTGAACTCCCACGCCTTGCGGCACCAGAACCTAAATCTGGCGTGTCTACCAATTTCACCATACCCGCGTTCACAAAACCGCATGCCTATGCCTGCGCATGAGGCCTTCCGGAGCGCGGCGTCTCTATATCACCCGATTTGGTCGAGGCAAAGGAAAAATGAACGGCAAATGACAGGGGATTTGCAGCCCTGGAGCAGCCCTGCCCCGAAGTGCCGCCGGATCAGTAAAGCGGCTCGTCGTAAACCGGCTTGCCGTCAACGAGAAGGCTGCGGATCTGTGCGCTTCCATCAGGCGAGACACGCACTGCAATGGCGACGTTGCCGTCATTGCGGGCCTCCTCGATCGGCTTGCCCTCGCCTTCAGGAACGTAGTAGCGCTCGATGCCGTATTCGACACGCATGCTGTCGCCGACGGCAAGTCCGCCGCTATAAAATGGCTGGCTGCGCAGGATCACGGTCTCCGGCTGCGGAGGCAGTTCGTGAAAGGACGATTCGGTCACCGTCCAGAAACCGTCCTCCTGCTTCTTCAACCGGACCCATAACACCCGCTCGCCGGCCTCAGCCGGAATGCCGCCGGAAACCGTCTGCACCGGCACCGAGGAAATGCCGTAGTTCAAGACGACATAGTCGCCGCGTAGGAAATCGCGCGGATCGACGGGCGCCGTCTTCAGCAGCACTTCGGCGCCATCGCTGAGGATCGACGCCCGGCTCTGGATGATCGTGCCGAGGATTAGGGTCTGCAGACCCGCGACGATGATGGCCGAAAGCAAATAGCCCTTGCCGGATTGCAGCTTTGCCATGAACGAATTCATGCCCGCTCCCCCTGTGCACTCGCCGAAAAACGCCGTTCGAGACGGATGACCATCCAGGCAACTAGCGCGACCACGAGACCGGAGAAGAGGAAGAGGCTCGACGTGCCGAGGATCGAGCCGACGGTGACGGAGGCGAGATAGAGCATCTCCGCGGCAAAGGTCGCGTAGGCGAGATATCGCACCGCGCCATTATCCCTGCCACGCAGGACGATCGCCAGCACGGAAGCGGCAAGCGTCACCACTCCGAGCACCACCAGCCCCCAGCCGTCCTCGATCTCGATATGCAGCAGCAGGAAGCCGATTACGGCGACGAGGAAGCTGTAGAAGGCGGGAGCCGCACCGGCGGTTCTGACCAAGGAGGCAATAGGCCGGGGGGGCAGCGCCGTCAGGACGAAGGCCGCCATGCCGCCGATTGCAAAAGCAAGCGCCACGGCGATCTCCTCATAAAGAGTATAGAGCCAGGCAAGCCAGCCGATGAGCAGCAGATAGGCCAGGTGGCGGGCTCTCTCAGCGCCGGTATACCGCACCAGCCCGATGACGATCACCGCCATGACGGGCGCCATCCAGGGGTTGAAACCTATCCAATGCGTGTCGTTATTCTGAAGATAGACGGCGAAGGACGCCCAGGAGAGGAAGCCGGCGACGACGGTCACGGCGGCTGAACGGAACAGGATCGCCGAGACCGTCGCAATCGCGAACCAGAGATACATCACCGTCTGCTGGTCGCCGGAGACGTGATACATCTGCCCGACCAGCGAGATGGCGCCGCCGAAACTCATCGCGCCGATGACCAGCAAGCCGCCTGCGGCGGCTGTCGCACCGCGGGCAAGCATCCGGGCGGCGGCGATATGCACCACCCAGATCAGGGCAAGGATGCCCCCGACGCGTACCAGGCGCGGGATGGCCTCCCAGTTGGAGGCGACGACCAGCAGGATGGCAGCTGCAAGCAGCACCGCTGCCAGCGCCATCAGCACCCGGCCGAGGCTGAAGCTTGCCGGGCGGCTGTCATATTCGGCGAGAAGCGCACCTGCCGTTTCCTGCCTGAGCAGGCCCTTGCCTACCCAGAGCGAAAGATCCCGCTCCAATCTGCCGCGATACATGCTCAACCCCTCGATTTCCGCAACGTCGACTGCGGCGCTGCAGCTCACGCCGTTATAGATGCAGCACGTGTGTTCGCAAACGCTCTTGCGACAATATACAAGTTCCTCATTGGTCTAAATAGTATCGAGTGTTAACCGGCCGCTAACGTAAGAAGCACTAGTATAAGCCTATGGACGGAGAGGTATGCGACCTCTGCATATCCCCCATGAAATTATTGCACTGCACAATACTCATTAGTCATACTATTGATCGACACATCGAAGCACGGGGATGGCGCCCCGGCCCGGCATTAGCCGGACGCCCGCGGATGCTTTGTCCGTGACGAGATTCGTAGCCGCGCACTCCTCCTCCCAGCGCGCTGCGATAGACTGGCAACACTCCTCCTCCCAGTTGTCAGTCACCATAACGCGCCCGCCGGATCCTCCCCCGGCGGGCGTTTTTGTTTAGTCAAAGCTTCATTAAAACCTTGGCGGCGAGAGGATTTTCGTCGCATGGCGCCGTCATGCCACATTGTCGTCACGCCGCCCCACCAACCCCGCGAAGGGGTGGGCGACTTCTAATGCGAAACGGAACGCCTCTTTGCAGCGGAAGCACGGGCGGAATCACCGGAGGAAGCAGCGTTTTCTGTTATGGCACCCCATTCGCCCTCTCAGTCGAACTGCTTTTCAAAAGTCATTCTGCCTATTCGTTGACCAAAAAATGGTAAGTCTGCGTCAAATATCCTTTGAGCATTGCATGGGTCGCATAGGTGATCTGAAAACTTGTCTGTTTTAGTCTTTCGCGTCGCAACATATATTCCAGTCATCAAATAGAGGTCAGCGCCGATCGGTGGCTGCTGGCGGATGAAACCCTCGGAAAGGGGCTTAACATGAACTTCTCTCGCTCATTCAATAACTGGCGCAAGTATCGTCAGACCGTCACGGAACTCGGCCGCATGACCAACCGCGAATTGCACGATCTCGGCATCGATCGTTCGGACATCCATCGCGTTGCCCGTGAGGCTTCTCACCGCTAATTCCAGGCGATCCGCTGCTCCTCCCAAGCAGGATTGTTCTCGATTGAAACGCCCGCTGTCCCCACAGCGGGCGTTTTCTTTTGTCTGCATGCGGCTGCCGCGGCGGTTGCAGGTTTTTCCCACTCGTTAGCCCGCTCAAAAAATATCCTCTGCTTAATTGAAGAGCATCATAGTGCACAATTGCATGGCAGACGCCTTTTATTTGCACTGCACAATCGGACGGTTCTCGCCTATATAAACGTCAACCGCAGAGAGACAGGCGATCCCGCCGTCCCGCGGACATAGGAAGAAGACAATGAACCCGATCCGCATTGCAAGAAGCTGGCTCAGCTACCGTCGTACGCTCAATGAACTCGGCGGCCTTTCGAACCAGACCCTGTCCGATATCGGCGTTAGCCGCTACGACATCCGGAATATCGCATCCCGCTCGTTCCGCTAATAGCGAGTACGATGCTTCCAAGACGGCGCCCCAGGGCGCCGTTTTTGATTCCAGGGTGTTGGATCGCACCTGCCGACATGATATCAGCCCGGAATGAAAACGATCTCTTCCTATTCCCCCATCCACGTCGTCGGCGGCGGGCTTGCCGGTTCGGAAGCCGCCTGGCAGATCGCCGGTTCCGGCGTTCCGGTCATCCTGCATGAAATGCGCGGGGTGCGCGGCACGGATGCGCACAAGACCGACGGCCTTGCCGAACTCGTCTGCTCCAATTCCTTCCGTTCCGACGATGCGACCAGCAATGCCGTCGGCGTCATCCATGCCGAGATGCGCATGGCGGGCTCGCTGATCATGGCCGCTGCCGATCGGTGCCAGGTACCGGCCGGCGGTGCGCTCGCCGTCGATCGCGATGGCTTCTCCGAGGCGGTGACCAAAGCGGTCCATGACCACCCGCTCATCACCGTCGTGCGTGAAGAGATCACCGGCCTGCCGCCGAAGGATTGGGATCTAGCCATCGTCGCCACCGGACCGCTGACGGCGCCGTCGCTCGCGAGCGCCATCCAGACGGAAACCGGCGAGGATTCGCTTGCCTTCTTCGACGCCATCGCGCCGATCGTCTACCGCGAGAGCATCGATATGGATATCTGCTGGTATCAGTCGCGCTACGACAAGGTCGGCCCCGGCGGCACAGGCAAGGATTACATCAACTGCCCGATGGACGAAGCGCAGTACAATGCCTTCGTCGATGCGCTGATATCCGGCGATACGGTCGGTTTCAAGGAATGGGAGGGCACGCCTTATTTCGACGGTTGCCTGCCGATCGAGGTGATGGCCGAACGCGGCCGCGAGACGCTGCGCCACGGACCGATGAAGCCGATGGGGCTGACGAACGCGCATAATCCGACGGTCAAGGCCTATGCCGTCGTGCAGCTGCGTCAGGACAATGCGCTCGGTACGCTCTACAATATGGTCGGCTTCCAGACGAAGCTGAAATATGGCGCGCAGGCGGATATCTTCCGGATGATCCCGGGTCTGGAAAATGCGGAATTTGCCCGTCTCGGCGGTCTGCACCGCAACACCTATATCAACTCCCCCACCCTGCTCGATCCGTCGCTGACGCTGAAATCGCGGCCCGGCCTGCGCTTTGCCGGCCAGATCACCGGCTGTGAGGGTTATGTGGAAAGCGCCAGCGTCGGGCTGATGGCCGGGCGTTTCGCTGCCGCGGAACGCAAGGGCGAGGCGATCTCGCTACCGCCGGCGACGACGGCGCTCGGCTCGCTGCTCGGTCATATCACCGGCGGGCATCTCGTCACCGACGAGGAGCCGGGCAAACGATCGTTCCAGCCGATGAACATCAATTTCGGGCTGTTTCCGGAGCTTCAGCCGGGTTCGATCGTCAAACCCGAAGGCGTCAAGCGCTTCCGCGGCAAGGACAAGACGATCATGAAGCGGCAGCTGATCGCACGCCGCGCGCTCGCGGACTGCGCCGCCTGGCTCGGCCAAAATTCGACGTTTGCCGAAAGCGCGTGAGCAGCCACTTCTACTGCTGGTTCGCCGCCGAAATATTGCCGGGCGGCAGGTCCTTATCGGGCTCGGCGATATAATTGCCGAGCAGCCAGAGCGAAACCTCCGAGGCTTCCTTGGCGGTAGCGAATTCGAAATTGCCGTTGTGATGGGGTGCATCGAGAAAGTCGATCACCAGTCCCCTGCCCGTTTCCGAGCCGATGACGCGCACCCGGCCCGGCTCGATCACGTGGCAGGAGAAATGGCGCGACATATTGCGCATGAAGCCGGCCTTGTTGTCGTGCAGGCGCACAAAGACGGCCTGGCCGTTTTCCGTCGCCTGCAGCTGACGGATCGCCTCGTTCGGAAAGGCACGGCCGAACTCGATGATGGCGAGGCCCGTGTCATGCAGGCCATCTTCCTTGTTCTGCGCGGCCATGCGCGTTGCCACGAAAGCAAAGAAAATGACGATGACGAAAAGGACGCACCAGACGATAATGCCCACGCCGAGTCTCCGTTCAAAGGGTAGCGGTGGAAGCCTTGTAACGCGCGAGACTTGCGCGAATTTGACCGATATCAGATTTTTCGGCGTGCGGCAGCCAGCCCCATCCGCAGCTGGCGGCGCCATTGCGGCGGCTGCAGCGACCGGTCGAACACCAAGGCCCCGCGTTTCTGCGCCATGACGAGCACCGGTTCGGCAAGCGTCGCCGGCAGGAAGGCTGGAAAGACGGCCGGCGCAATCGGCCCCGCCGCCCTCGCCTTTGCCAGATGTTCGCGACCGAGGCCGGCGAAGGCCTCGATGGCGGCAGAGATGCGCGGCCTGTCTTCGCCGGCGAGGAAGGCATCGCGGTCGAGACCGGTGGCGGAAAGGATCTGCAGCGGAATATAGATCTGGCCGCGGCGGCGATGCAGCGGCATCAGCAGCAACAGCCCGGCGACCGCCTGGGCGACGCCGGCATGGCCGGCGGCGTCGGCCGAACGTGCGGCTTCCTCCGGCGAAAGCACCAGGCTTGCGAGCTGAATCAGCGCCGATGCGGTTTCGCCGGCATAGCCTTCAAGCGAAAGACGTGTCTCCATCGGATCGTCATAGAGATCGAAGGTACGGGCCTCGATCATGTCGATCAGCGTCTTGCGCGGCAGGCGGTGCGTTTCGATCGCGATCAAAAGGGCTGCGGCGACGGGATTGGCCGCCGTCGAGCCGTGTGCGCTGCCTTCCAGAAGATCGTGCCAATATTGCAGCCGCACCTGACCGGGCAAGGGCTCGTGGACGAGATCGCGGATGCGGGCAAGCTCGGCGTTGAAGGCGTAAAGAGCTGCGAGCGCGCCGCGCTTTTCCTCCGGCGACAGCAGACAGGCGAGATAGCGGTCGCGATCGCTGTCACGCAGCATCGCCAGGCAGATCTCCTGGTTGGTCGCAATATGCGCATCAGTCATCGTCAGACCGCAATCAACGCCGCGGCGACGGCACGCTGCTCTGCGAGCATGATGTTGAAGGTGCGCACTGCAGCCCCGGTGCTCATCGGATCGGAGGAGATGCCGCGCGACTTCAGCGCCAGCCTCAATTCTTCGGGCAGACGGCGAAGCTCGGTTCCAGTACCGACGAGCAGAACCTCGATATCGGCGGCCTCATCCAGCACCCGACGAAAATTTTCAGGCGACAGCGGTTTCGACATGTCCATATCCCAGCCATGAATGCCGGAGGGCAGGCAAAGGATCGAGCCGCGATGCGACATGTCGGCAAAACGAAAGCCGCCATTGCCGTAAGCATCGATCGGAGCGCGCCCGGGGAAATGCGCGGCGCGGATTTCTATGCCTTTTGCCATGTTTTCAAACCACCGTGCCGGATTTTACACCAGCATCCGTCTTGTTGCTCTCTTCCCCGTCGGGAGCCTCTGGCCGCAGCCGGAAGACGATCAAGACAGGAGCGGCGATATAGATCGAAGAGAAGGTGCCGAGAGCAACGCCGAAGAGCATCGCAAAGGTGAAGGAACGGATGACTTCACCGCCGAAGAGAAGGAGCGCCAGCAAGGCGATCAGCGTCGTCGCCGCGGTCAGAACGGTGCGCGACAGCGTCTGATTGATCGAAGCATCGATCAGGATCGACAGCGGCATCTTCTTGTATCGCTTCAGATTCTCGCGCATTCGGTCGTAGACCACGACCGTATCGTTCAGGGAGTAACCGACGATGGTCAGCACGGCGGCGACGCTCGTCAGGTTGAACTCGATGCCGGTGAGGACGAAGAGGCCGAGCATGATGATGACATCGTGCAGCGTTGCGACGATGGCGCCGACCGCGAACTGCCATTCGAAGCGGATCCAGATGTAGATCAGGATCGCCGCAAGTGCTGCAAGCACGCCGAGCGTCGCCATCATCGTCAATTCGCCCGAGATGGCAGGGCCGACGACCTCGACGCGGCGAAAATCATAATCTTCCTGGAACTCGCCGCGCACCAGCGTCGCCGCCGACTGCTCGGCATTTTCGCCGCCGCCCTGGGAAGCGATGCGGATCCGCGCGTTCGCCGGCCCGCCCGTGGGCTCGACATTGATCTCACCGAGATTGAGATCATTAAGGCGCGCGTTGAGATCGGCGATGTCGGCATTGCCTTGCTTCGCCGTCACCTCGATGAGCGAACCGCCGGTGAAATCAATGCCGAGATGCAGGCCGACGGTGGCAAAGGCGGCCATGGCGATCAGCGAGATGACCGCCGACGCCGTAAAGACATAACGGCGGATCCCCATGAAGCGGATATTGGCGTGTTCGAAAAGGTGCGTCAGAACGCTCTTCGGCAGATGCCGGGGATGGCGCCTTCTCAACCAGACGGCAACGATCGAGCGTGTCAGCGTGAAAGCCGTGAAAACGGTCGTCAGGATGCCGATCGCGAGCGTCACGGCGAAACCGCGGATGGATTCGCTGCCGAGGAAGAAGAGGATGATGGCGGCAATGAAGATCGTGACGTTCGCGTCGACGATGGTTGCGAATGCGCGCGAGAAACCGCGTCCGACGGCCTCCGCAAAGGAATGGGTGGTTTTTTCCTCTTCGCGAATTCGCTCATAGATCAGAACATTCGAGTCGACCGCCATGCCGACGATCAGCACGATTCCGGCAATCCCCGGCAAGGTTAGCGTCGCGCCGGCAAGGCTGAGCACTGTGACGATGAGGATCAGGTTGAGGAAGAGCGAGGCGACGGCGATGAGGCCGAGGATGCGATAGAGCGCGATCATCAATGCCGCGACCAATACGACGGCGACGAGGCCGGCAACGAGACCGTTGAAGATGGAATCGGCGCCGAATCTCTGACTGACGCTGCGTTCCTCGACGCTGGTCAGCGTCGCCGGCAAGGCGCCGGCGCGCAGCATGATCGCAAGGTCGCGGACGCCACCCTCGGAGAAGTTTGCCGAAATCCGGCCCTCGCCGCCGGTGATCGCCGCATCGATGACCGGTGACGACATCACCTGGTCGTCAAAGACGATGGCAAGGTGCTTGCCGATATTCTGCCCCGTCGCCTGCGCCAGCCGCTCTTTGCCTTCGGCATCGAGACGGTAGGCGATCGAGGTGTCCTGTGTCTGTGGATCGACGACAGGCTCTATATCGACCATGTTGCTGCCGGTGATGAACGCTGTGCGGTCGACAAGGTACGGCACCGGCGGATCGTCAAGCGAATAGAGCACCTGCGATGTCGCCGGCCAGCGGCCGTTCAGCGCCTCCTGCCCGGACATGCTTTCGTCGATCAGATGAAAGGAAAGTTTGGCCGGCTGGTTGAGGATGTTCTTCAGCCGCTCCGCATCGATCGATCCCAACACCTGCACGACGATGCGGTCGGCGCCATCGGGGCGAACGAGGAAATTATCATTGCCCAATCCGGCGATGCGGCGGCCAACGATATCGAGCGAGCGGGTCCGGGCGGAAGCGACGTCAGCAGTAATGCCGGCGTCGGAAATCTGCAGCGAGAGCTGCCCCTGGTCACCCTGCTGCAGGGCGACCTCAGGTCCCGAATGTCCACCAGCCGTCGTCAAAGGCTTCAGGAGATCGACCGCCGCCTGTGTCTGGGCCGCATCGGTGATCCGCACGGTAACGGTCTGGTCATTGCCGGTCAGCCCGGTATAGCGGATGCCGGCGCCGCGTAGCGCGTTGCGCACATTGGCGACCACCTCTTCCAGGCGGTCCCTGACGATATCGGAACGCTCGACCTTCAGAACGATATGCGAGCCGCCCTGCAGGTCGAGACCAAGCACTACGCGGTCGTGCCGCAACCAGTCCGGCAAGGAAGATCGCTGCGCCTCAGTCAGCAGATTGGGCGCAGCGATGACGATGGCCGCAAACGCGACCAGCCAAATCAGAAGTGTTTTCCAGCGGGAAAAATGCAACATTCTCTCGACGATCTTCCGATCCGGCGGTCCTGCGGTTATCGCTTGTTACGCCGCGTCGGCCTTGACCGGTTCACCCTTGACGCGAATTTCGGAGATGCCGCTGCGGACGATGCGCACGCGCACGCCGTCAGCGATCTCGACTTCGACTTCCTTTTCGTCGATCACCTTGGTGACCTTGCCGACGAGGCCGCCACCGGTGACGACCTGGTCGCCGCGACGGATCGCCTTCAGGGTCTCCTCACGCTTTTTTGCCTGCGCGCGCTGCGGACGGATCAGCAGGAAGTACCAGACGACCATCAGCGGCACGAACAGGATGATCATTTCGAAACCGGAGCCGCCGAATCCTGTTGCGGTATCGGTCGCGCTCTGGGCGAATGCCGGGGTGATGAACATGCTAAACTCCTCAGGCTTGGGCGGCGGAACTCCGCCTCTCTTTTCAGGTTGCCGGACTATAGTTACGGCTTCGATGAATGCAACAGAAACAGCCGGAAACAGTACCGATTCCGCTGCCTCATAACCTTTCCGCCGTCAAAACGCCATGCTAAAGCGCGTCGCATCGAACTTGATCGATGCGACGCGCTTTAGCTCTTTTGTTTTCAAGCATGTCGCCCGGAACGGCTCCACACTTCCGGGCGACATGCATCAGCGGCATCGAAAGATCAAAGCGGATTGCCGCAGTGAGAAATCAGGAGGCCACCGATGACCGAGGAAATCAACACAGCCCTGCTTGCCGAGATGAAACGGCTCGCAGACGCCGTCGAGCGTCTTGCCGGACCGGCACCTGCTCTCAACGACTGGGATGCTGCCGACTGTTTCGTCTGGGCGCCCCTGCGCCAGCATCTGCAGCCGGTCAGGAGGCCGAACCGGGTGGCGCTGACGCTCATCCGCGGCGTCGATCACGTGCGCGACATCCTGCATGAGAATACGGTGCGTTTCGCCGAGGGCTATGCCGCCAACAATGTGCTGCTCTGGGGCGCGCGTGGCATGGGCAAATCCTCACTGGTCAAGGCCGTGCACGAGGATGTCAGGCGCGAAAACAGCGCCTCGCTGAAACTGGTCGAAGTCCATCGTGAAGATATCGCTAGCCTTCCCAATCTGCTCGACCTCCTGAAGGACACGCCGTACCGCGTGATCGTCTTCTGCGACGATCTCTCCTTCGATCACGACGATACCGCCTACAAGTCGCTGAAGGCGGCGCTCGACGGCGGCGTCGAAGGGCGGCCGGACAATGTGCTCTTCTACGCCACCTCCAACCGGCGCCATCTCCTGCCGCGCCACATGATGGAAAACGAGCAGTCGACGGCGATCAATCCGTCGGAAGCGGTCGAGGAGAAGGTTTCGCTTTCCGACCGCTTCGGCCTCTGGCTCGGCTTCCACAAATGCAGCCAGGAGGATTATCTCGGCATGATCGACGGCTATGCCGATCACTTCAAACTCGGGCTCGAACGCGACAAGATGCATGCCGAAGCGCTGGAATGGGCAACGACGCGCGGCGCACGCTCCGGCCGCGTCGCCTGGCAGTATATTCAGGACTTGGCCGGACGCATGCGGGTTCACATAGACCGGGACTGAAGCGCGTCGCGCCAATTCAAATTCAGGCGACACATGTCGTTATCCCAAAACCGCTGCACGATTTGATCGGCATCCAAAAGACAAAAGCCCGGCTGATGGCCGGGCTTTTGCGATTCCTGGCACGCTGTACCTATTCCAGGAAAGTCATCGGATTGACCGGAGACGCGTCCTTGCGCACCTCGAAATGGACCTGCGGCTGCTTGACGTCGCCGCTCATGCCGGAGACGGCGACGGTCTGGCCGCGCTGGATCTTCTGGCCGCGGGTGACGCTCAGCGTATCGGCGTTGCCGTAGACGGTGACGGTGCCGTCGTCGTGACGGACGAGAACCGTGTTGCCGAGTTCCTTCAGGCCGTTGCCGGCATAGATGACGACGCCGTTTTCGGCGGCTTTGATCGGCGTGCCCTGCGGGACCGAGATGTCGATGCCGTCATTGCGGTTGCCGTTGACGTTGGCGCCATATGAAGCAATGACCTGGCCGCGTACCGGCCAGCGATATTTGCCGATGCCGGTCGATTCCGGCGCGGCGGAGCTGACGTCAGACTTCTTCTCGACATCGTCGACGGTCTGAGTGGCGGCCGGTGCCTTATAGGGCGCGGGCTGAACGGAAGCCGTCTGCTGGGCAGCCGCCGGCTGGGTCGGCTTCGGATCGACCTTCTCAGCCGGGATCGAGGCGGTCTTGATATTGTCGGCGGTGCCGTTCGGGATCTTCAGAGCCTGACCGATGCGGAGCGAGCTGGCCGAAAGATTGTTGGCGGCCTTGAGGTCGTCGACATTGCTACCGGTCGCCTTGGCAATCTTTGCCAGGGAATCGCCTTGCTTGACGACATAGGTGCCGGCAGGCGCCTTCGGATCCTTGCCGGCGCCGGCGGGAAGTTTGCCGGTGACATCGCCACTCGCCAGCGTCTTGTCGCGGGCGGAATTGGCGTTTGGAACGACGGCGACGTTCTGCTCAGGTGCCTTCGGCGCCGGGATCTTGCCGGGCTTGGAAAGATCAGCCGCCTGCGACGCCGCCTTGGCGGCATTGCCGCCGTTGAGGGTCGGGATGAGGACCGCCTGGCCAGGCTGGGCGGCAGATGCCGTCTTCAGGTTGTTGACGCGCAGAATTTCTTTTTCGGGTACGCCAAAGCGCCTCGAGAGCGTGGCGATGCTTTCACCCGGACGCAGCGTCACCGATGGAGCGTTGGTCGCGGACCAGCCGGAAACCTTCGGCGTCGTGCCGGTCGTCAGCGCATCAGGCATCACCTTGGGTGCCGCCGGCGCCACCAATCGGGGCCTTTCGACCTGCGGCGCAGCTGGGAAAGGCTGGGCGAGCGCAACTTCCTTTTCCCGCTGCCGGGATGGTGCCGCCGCGGTCGGCGCGGCCAGATCTGAACGCTGCACTGAGACCGGCGCGGAAGCGAGACGTGCGCTCGAGCTCGACGTGCGGGTCGGATCGTAACCCTGGCGGGCGGGATAAGGCTGGTTCAGTGCGTCATTGCCGCCGCCGTAGCCTGACTGGCCGGCAACGGCCGAACTGCTAAGATCGGCGCGCGGCACCGGATCGCCCTGAGAACCGTTCATATTCCTACGCGGAATGGAACTTGTGGTGATCTGGTCCTGCCCGGAGGAGGAAAACAAGCCGCCAAACCGTGTCACATCGGAACTGCAGCCTGTTGCGGCACTTGCCAGCAGGCTAACAACCAGAAGATTACCGGCCGACTTCCCGAACTTTGGCGAAAGACTGAAACGCATGACTCGACCCACTGAGAACGCAACCATTTGTGAGTCTATTAAAACGCGTTAGTATTACCACGCGGTTAAGATGCTGGAATCAGTGCGATTTTTTTGAGAAGTTGATAACCATAGCTTACAGGTGAAAAATCGCAGTGCCTAAAGCAGCGAGGCAAGCCGCGGAACGATCGGCAGATAGGGCGCCTCGAATAACTCCTCGCGTTCGAAGCGGCTGCCGGTTTTCGTCAGTCGCACCATGCGACACTCGTTCTCGGAAATCATCAGCGGCGCGATCATCGAGCCGCCGGAAACGAGCTGGTCGGTATAAAAGCGCGGCATCGCGTTGAAGGCGGCCGTCACCAGGATGCGGTCGAAGGTGCCCTCACCCTGCATGCCGGCGCTGCCGTCGGCCTGGCGGATGACGACGCTGCGCAGACCAAGCGATTCCATGCGCCGCTGCGCGGCTGATGTCAGCGTCTTGTAGCGGTCGATGGACAGAACACGCTCGGCCAGGCGGCCCATCACGGCGGCGGTAAAGCCGCTTCCAGTGCCGATCTCCAGGACGCGCTGGCCGGGCTTGAGCTTCAGGTGATGCAGGATGCGGACGGCAAAATCGATGCCTTCGAGGAAGGAACCGCATTCGATCGGGATCGTCCGGCTCGAATAGGCGTCGTCGGCGAATTGCGGCGGCACGAACAACGAACGCTGCGTCTGCTCGACCGCCGTCAGCAGATCGAGGTCCGAGATGCCTTCGGCACGCAATCTGAGGACGAGCGCCGCAAAGCCCTCCTTCTCCGCCAGTCTTGCCGTCAAACTTGTGCTCCGTATCCCAAGGCCCGCGCCACGCGGTCCGTCACGGAATAATCGGTCAGATCCAGTTTCAAAGGCGTTACCGAAATCTTATTATGCTTCAGGGCGTGAATATCGGTGCCTTCAACGAAGGCGCCGGCGCGTTCGCCAAACTTCAGCCAGTAGTAAGGAAAGCCCCGGCCGTCGGAGCGGGCGTCGACCTGCAGATTGAAGGCGAGCTTGCCCTGCATGGTCACCTCGGCGCCGTCGACCTCGTCGGGACGGCAGTTCGGGAAATTGAGATTGAGGAACGTGCCCTCCGGCAGGTCCAGAACCATCAGCTTTTCCAGAAGAGCCGGCGCATGCGTCTCGCAGACCTCCCAGGGTACGATGCGCGCACCGTCCTCATAGAGATAGGCCTGGCTCAGCGCGAAGGAGCGCACGCCCTGCATCGTGCCCTCGATGGCGCCGGCGATCGTGCCGGAATAGGTCACGTCGTCGGCAACGTTCGTGCCTGAATTGACGCCCGACAGGACGAGATCCGGCTTGATATCCATCACCTGCCTGATGCCCATGATGACGCAATCGGTCGGCGTGCCGCGCAGGGCGAAATGCTTGTCGGAAATCTTGCGCAGCCGCAAAGGTTCGGAAAGGCTCAGCGAATGGGCCAGGCCGCTCTGGTCGGTCTCGGGCGCCACGATCCAGACATCGTCGGACAGCGTGCGCGCGATCCGCTCCAACGCGGCAAGACCTTCGGCGTGAATGCCGTCGTCATTCGTAAGCAGGATGCGCATCGCCTCAAGCCGCCCGTTCGATTTTGGTCAATCCGCCCATATAAGGCAGCAAAACGTCCGGAATCGTGACGGAACCGTCCTCATTCAGATAATTTTCAAGGACGGCGATCAGGCAGCGGCCGACCGCCGTGCCGGAACCATTCAGCGTGTGGACGAACCTGTTGCTCTTGTCGTCCTTGCCGCGGTAGCGCGCATTCATCCGCCGACCCTGAAAATCGCCGCAGACCGAGCAGGAAGAGATTTCACGGAAGGCATTCTGCCCCGGCAGCCAGACTTCGAGATCGTAGGTCTTGCGCGAGCCGAAACCCATGTCGCCGGTGCAAAGCGTCATGGTGCGGAAATGCAGGCCGAGGCGCTTCAGCACTTCCTCGGCGCAAGCGGTCATGCGCTCATGCTCGGCAACGGCGCTCTCGGCATCGGTGATCGAGACGAGCTCGCATTTCCAGAACTGATGCTGGCGCAGCATGCCACGCGTATCGCGGCCCGCGGAGCCTGCTTCCGAACGGAAGGACGGCGTCAGCGCGGTGAAGCGCAGCGGCAGATTTTCCTGATCGAGGATTTCCTCGCGCACCAGATTGGTCAGGGTCACTTCGGCCGTCGGAATCAGCCAGCGGCCATCCGTCGTCCTGAAGAGATCCTCGGCGAATTTCGGCAGCTGGGCGGTGCCATAAACGGCCTCGTCGCGCACCATCAGCGGCGAGCTGACTTCGGTATAGCCGTGCTCGCTGGTGTGGAGATCGATCATGAACTGACCGAGCGCGCGCTCGAGCCTGGCGAGCGGCCCGGTCAGGACCGTGAAGCGCGAGCCGGAGAGCTTGGCGGCGCGTTCGAAATCCATATAGCCGAGCGCTTCGCCGATTTCGAAGTGCTCCTTCGGGGCGTGGTTCCAGCGTGGCTTTTCGCCGACGGTGCGGGTGACGACATTGTCATGCTCGTCCTTGCCGACCGGGACGTCGTCGAAGGGTATGTTCGGGATGCGCGACAGCGCATCGTTGAGTTCGGCCGTCAGTTGCCGGTCTTCTTCCTCGATCGCCGGCAGCAAGGTCTTGAGTTCAGAGACCTCCGACTTCAGCTTCTCCGCCAGCTCGCTATTCTTCTGGGCCATCGCCGCGCCAATATCCTTGGAGGCGAGGTTACGGCGGGACAGCAGGTCCTGCGCCTTCTGCACAGCGGAGCGGCGCTTTTCATCGAGGGCAACGAGACTTTGGGCCAGAGGCTCCGCGCCGCGCTTGGCGAGGGCGGCATCGAGCGCTTCGGGATTCTCACGGATCCATTTGATATCGAGCATCGTCGTTCCAGGTCGTTGCAACAGAGGTGGCCCGGCCAAAGCCTGATATGGCCTCGACCGGATGTTACAGCGCCGCCCTGTCTTTTCAGACGCGCAAAGGACACCGCAACACTTTGAATTGCTGCTTAATTCCTTAAACCGATTCCAATTTAAGGAATACGCAGTCGACGGCGTTCATGAAGGGATTTCCGGGATCGCCGCTCAGACGCTGTCCGTCTTGGCAACGTCTGCGGATCCGGTTTCCTTTTCGACCGCCCGCCGGGCACGCTGGCGCTCCACGAGTCGCGCCGCATAGATGGAAATCTCGTAGAGAAGGATCGTCGGTATCGCAAGGCCGATCTGGGACATCGGGTCCGGCGGCGTCAGCACGGCAGCGACGACGAAGGCGAGGACGATGGCAAACTTGCGCTTTTCGGCGAGCCATTGCGACGTCAGAAGACCGACACGGGCGAGCAGCGTGGTGATGACAGGCAGTTGGAAGACGAGTCCGAAGGAAAAGACCAGCGTCATGATCAGGCTCAGATATTCCGAGACCTTCGGCATCAGCGAGATCGCTATTTCGTCATGACCCGGCGCCTGCTGCATCGACAGGAAGAACCACATGACCATCGGCGTGAAGAAGAAATAGACGAGCGCACCGCCCATCAGGAACAGGACCGGAGAGGCGATCAGGAACGGCAGGAAAGCCTGACGCTCGTTCTTGTAGAGGCCGGGCGCCACGAACTTGTAGACCTGGGCGGCGATGATCGGGAAAGCGACCACAAGGCCGCCGAACATCGCCACCTTGACCTGGGTGAAGAAGAACTCCTGCGGCGCGGTGTAGATGAGTTGGGCCTTCTCGACGTCGAGATTAGCCCACACGACCGCTGTCTTGTATGGGATGACCAGATAATTGAAGAGATTCTTGGCAAAAAAGAAGCATGCAATGAAGGCGGCGAAAAACGCGCCGATCGACCACATCAGCCGCGTACGCAGCTCCATCAGGTGCTCGATCAACGGCTGCGGCTTGTCTTCGATATCACCGCTCATGCCTCGTCCTTCTTTGTCTGCGCAGGCTTCTTCGGCGTTGCAGGCTTCCTGACCGCCGTCGTGCGTTTCGGCTTTTCCACAGGCACTGCAACGGCGGCGGCGGCATCGACCTGGTCAGCAGGCTTGACGCGCGGCTTGCGCACGGCTTTCGGCTTGGCGGCAACCGTATCGGCTTGCACAATCGCTGCGGCGACGGGTTCAGGCGACGCAGGTGTCGCTACCAATTGCGGCGTTTCCGGCAGGCTCATCGACGGCGTCGGGGCTGCGACGGCATCGGGCGGCACCTCGGTCTTGTTCTCCGTGACCGTGGTCGACTTCTGCAGGTCGGCCTTGATCTCGTTGCCCATTTGGCGAAGCGGGTTCATCGCCTCGCGCAGGCTGTTGACCGGGTTCAGTTTCTGGGCGTCGCTGATTGTCTGGCGGACATCGTCAAGCTCGGCTTCGCGCAACGCTTCGTCGAATTGCACACGGAAATCACCCGCAACCTTGCGGGCACGCTGCGTCATCTTGCCGAAAGCGCGCAGCATCGGCGGCAAATCCTTCGGACCGACGACCACGATCAGGACGACCGCGATGACCAAAAGCTCGGTCCAGCCAATATCGAACATGCAAGGCTCCTGGACGGGAAGCGCGGGGGCTGCGCTTTTTCCCGGACTTGGTTACTTCGTTTCGTCGGCCTTGTGATCGACGGTCTTTGCCGTATCCGGCGCGTCTTCGTCCGTCATGCCCTTCTTGAAGCTCTTGATGCCCTTGGCAACATCGCCCATCAGTTCAGGGATCTTGCCGCGACCGAACAACAACAGCACGATGACCAGAACGATCAACCAGTGCCACATGCTAAAGGAACCCATCATTACGCTAACTCCCTGTTTCTATGTTCCCACGATGTGGGGATTTCCCACACCGTTTCCAACATCAAGCCCTTTGAATTGAGCTTAATGTCACGGTATCGCCCTTTGTGACAAGCCATCGACCCATCGAAAAGTGGTGGCCACCATTGTTTTCGCCATGCATGGCAAAAGCAAGACGCAGGCCCCTCAATCTTCGGAGGTGCCGCGCGGTGCCAGCAACCCCAGTTCCTCGAGGTCCATCTGGGTGATCGGGTCCTCGTCCTCGGTCAGTTCGTCGTTCATCAACGGCGAGGGAATGTTGAAGTTCGCCGGAATGCGGCCCGACAGCAAGCCCGCTCCCTTCAACTCTTCGAGACCGGGCAGGTCACGCAGCTCTTCGAGACCGAAATGGTCGAGGAAATCCCGTGTCGTGCCCAATGTCACCGGCCGGCCCGGCGTGCGCCGGCGGCCACGGAACCGCACCCAGCCAGCTTCCATCAGCACGTCGAGCGTGCCGCGCGAGGTCTGGACGCCTCGGATGTCCTCGATTTCGGCACGCGTCACCGGCTGGTGATAGGCGATGATCGCCAGCACTTCCAGTGCTGCGCGCGAAAGCTTCTTCACCTCATTGTCATCACGGCGGATGACGAAGGACAGGTCGGCGGCGGTGCGGAAGGCCCAGGCGCCTTCGACCTGCACGAGATTGACGCCGCGCGGCGCATATTGCGCCTTCAGGCGGAGCATGATCGCGTGCACGTCGGTTTTCTCAGGCAGGCGCTCGGCGAGGAAACCTTCGGAGACCGGTTGCGAGGAGGCAAAAACCAGCGCCTCGGCAATGCGCTCGGCCTCGATCTCAGCCTGCAGGTCGCGGCCCCTGTCTTCGAAATTGCCTTCGAAATCTTCTTCGCCCTTCAGATCGATCAAGCCGGCCGCTCCTGTTCGACCACCTGCAGCGTGGCATGTTTCGGACCGCGGCGCATGTATATCGGCTGAAAGGCGCCGTCCTGGCGGATTTCGAGCTTGCCCTCGCGCACCAGCTCCAGCGAGGCAGCAAAGGCGCTGGCGATTGCCGTGACGCGCTCTTCGGGCGCTGCGAGATACCGCAGCAGATAATGTTCCATCGCCGTCCAGTCGGCGACCTCGCCGATCATCTGCGTCAGCAGCTCGCGGGCATCGGTCAGCGACCAGACCGTGCGCCGCTCGATCGTCACCTGGGTGACGGCATGGCGCTGGCGCAGCGCCGCATAGGCGGTCAGGAGATCATAAAGGCTCGCCGCATAAGCGGATTGCTGGCGATCGGGAATATGCTCGGGCGCGCCGCGCACAAAGATATCGCGGCCGAGGCGATTGCGGTTGACGAGGCCGTCTGCCGCCTGGCGCATGGCTTCGAGGCGTTTCAGGCGGAAGGCGAGCGTTGCCGCCAGTTCCTCGCCGGAAGGGCCGTCATCCTTGATCTGCTGGGGAATGAGCAGCTTCGATTTGAGATAGGCAAGCCAGGCCGCCATGACGAGGTAATCCGCGGCAAGCTCGATGCGGATACGCCGGGCGCTTTCGACGAACAACAGATATTGCTCGGCGAGCGCCAGCACCGAAATGCGCGACAGATCGACCTTCTGGTTGCGGGCGAGATAGAGCAACAGGTCGAGCGGGCCTTCGAAGCCGGCGACGTCGATCACCAGCGCCGGCTCGTGGCTGGCGCGCTCGGCACCGTTATCCTGCCACAGCTTGTCCATCGGCGTTGCCGCCTGCGGACGTTCCGTGCCCTTGACCGTGTTCACCTAACTGCTCCCTTACGATCAGACCGTCGCAAAAATCGCCTCGAATTCCGCCCTCAATTCCGCTTCATCGGCGGTATCCGGCGCCGCGAAGCCCGCTTCCACCGCTTTTGCGCGGGCAAGCGATATGCCGGCGAGCGGTGGAACATTTGCCACAACCTCCCGCATCTCGTCCATATTGCCATTGCAATGCAGCACGATATCGCATCCGCCTGCAATGATATTCGCTGCACGTTCACCGATCGTGCCGGAAAGAGCGTTCATCGAGCTGTCGTCGGAGAGCAGCAGACCGTTAAAGCCGATGTGCTCGCGGATGATGCCGTCGATCACCTTGCGCGAGGTCGTCGCCGGATTGTCCGGGTCGATGGCGGCGAAAACGACGTGGCAGGTCATGGCCATCAACTCGTCCTTCATCGCGACAAAGGGCGGGAAGTCATGGAGCTCCAGCTCATCGCGCGAGACGGTGACGACGGGCAGCTCCAGATGTGAATCCGCAAAGCCGCGACCATGGCCTGGCATATGCTTCATGACAGGCAACAGGCCGCCGGCCTTCAGCCCCTCGGCAGCCGCCCGGCCCATCGCGATGACGGTCTGCGGATCGCCGCCATAGGCGCGGTCGCCGATGACGTTGCTGCTGCCCGCGACCGGCACATCGAGCACCGGCAGGCAATCGACATCGATGCCGAGGCTCGAAAGATCGAAGGCGTGCAGCCGCGACATCAGCCAGGCGGCGCGCAGACCGAGTGCGCGATCGCGGCGATAGAGATCGCCGAGCGCCTGGCCGGAAGGATAACGCGTGAGAATGGGAGGGCGGATGCGCTGGACGCGGCCGCCCTCCTGGTCGATCAGCACCGGCGCATGCCAGCCGACGCTGTCGCGCAGTTCGGCGACGAGATCGGCGATCTGCCGTGCTTCGGAGATGTTGCGCCCGAAGAGGATGAAGCCCCAGGGGCGCCCGCCCCGGTAAAAGGCTTTCTCTTCGGATGTGAGGGCAAGGCCGCTGCAGCCAAGGATCATCGCTTTTGATTCGGTCATGTCAGAATCTTAGAGCGGAGCCCGGCCAGATGCGAGCAAGGTCGGGCGCGATGCACAAAAAAGAGCGGCGGACCGATCCGGCCCGCCGCTCTGATATTCACAGACGCGATCCTACCTGGAGATCAGGCAGCTTCCACCCGCCGCGCGATACTGTTCGCAGAGTGCTGCGGCCTCATCCTTGGAACCGGCCGGAATGCGGACACGGTAGAAAGTGCCCTTGCCGGCGATATCGGCCCTGCGGATCTCGTGGCTGCGGCCGCCAAGCACGCCGGCGAATTTCTTCGACAGGTTGGCATAGGATTTGGTCGCCTCGTCTTCCGAAGGCAGCGAGGCGATCTGGATGCCGTAGCCGCCGGCAGATGCGGCTTGCTGCGGTTTTGCGGCGACTGGTGCTGCGGCCGCGACCTCCGTCGACTTCGGCTGCTGGGCAGGCGGGCGGACATTGCCCTTCTCGGTGACGGTGCCGACGACGTTGACGGGCTGGTCGGCCGGACGGGCGGTCGGAATGGGAGCGGTATCGGCAATCCCCGCGGTTTTGACTGGGCGCACCGGCGGAGCGACCGGGGCCGGATTTGCGGCCTGCGCGTCGGCACTGCCGGGGAGCGGCGGCTGTACCGGCGCGGTTTCGACGGGGGCTACAGAACGCGCATCGGCGGAAGCAACCTCGGCGCTTGCCGGGAAGCTTGCGGCCGTTCCACCGACGGGAGGTACAGCCGGGCTCGATTGCGCAGGCGGGGTCGACGGAGCCGTCGACGTCGGCTGAGCCGGCGGCATCGGCTGGGCAGACGGTGTCCCCTGAGCAGACTGCGTCGCCTGGGCAGACTGTGTCGGCTCGTCGACGGGCGCCGGTTCCTCGCGGGCGACCAACGTACCGTCAGGCTTGACGATCATCGTGCGGACCTTGCGCGGCGAAACGGACGGCGTCTTGTCAGTGTTGGTCGCCGAAGCGTTGTCGGCGTTGTCCTGGGTTGGCAGCAGACGCGGATCTTCCGTCTCACCGACCGCAGTCGGCGTGACCTGATCGTCGACGCTGGCGTTCTCGTCGTCCTCGGGCAGCGCTTCCGGTGTCAGCGTGCGCTGGACCACATCGACGGGCGCCTCATCGGAAGAAACGAGCGCCTTCTGCTTCGGCTCTTCGGCAGAACCGGCAACGCGGTCGTAGACGGCCTTATCCTGGTTCGGCACGGTCTTGCCGCCAGGATTTTCCGGAACGACCTTGACCGGCTCCTTGTCGGCGGTGATCACGCGCGGCTCGCCGATTGCTACAATGCCGAGCCCCTCGCCGTTCCAGACGGAGGAATAGACGCCATAACCGACGCCAGCAAAGACCACGAGCACGACGGCCCCGGCAAGCAGCTGGCGCATCGATCGGGCGCGGCTGAAATCAGCGGCCTGGCTTGCCGATTCGATACGGACCTCCGAGGTCTCGCGGCGCTCGACCGGCTCGCGCACGCTGCGGCGGAAATCTTCCTCCAGCGCCCGTTCGAAATCATCGAGGCCATCGGCGATGGTGGGCTTCACCGGCTGTGCAGCGGCGGCGGCCGTATCCCGGACCGGCGTCGGCGTCTGCCGCGGTTTGGCCGGTTCAAAGAAGCTGGCGATCTCGGCGTCGAGATCGAAATCGAAATCCGCAGATTTCGCGACCGGCGCGGGCTGCTCGACCGGCGGCAGCGCCGGCACGTGCATGTCGTCGACGGCCTCGGGACGATCCTCCGGATCGGAGATCATCGCCGGATCGAATGGCAGATCTTCGGTCGATTCGGAGACAGGCGTCCAGTTGAAAGCCGGAGCCGGAGCTTGAGCTTGAGCCTGCGGCTCGGGAACGAAGGCCGGAGCGGACCGTGCAGGAGCGGCAGCAGCCTGCTCAAAAGCAGGAGCCGGCGGCTCAGGAGCAAAAACCGGAGCGGGCCGAGGAGCGACGGCAGCGGCCTGCTGGGGAGCAGGGGCTGGCGGCTCAGGCTGCGGTGCGGGCTCGGACGGCTCGGAGAAATCGAGATCGGTCAGTTCCAGCTCGATGCCGGCAAGATCCAGCTCGAAATCATGGCCGGCGAAGGGGTCGTCGGCTTCCGGTGCCGGCTGCGGCGTCGGCGAATATGCCGCTGCGGCAGGCTGAGGCGTACCGACCTCGGCAAGCTGCGGCGCGATCGGACTTGCGGCTTCGGCCGCATAGACCGGGGCCGGCTCGACCGGAGCAGACCGGACGGTTGCTGCGGCGAGCGGTGCGGGCGCGATCACCTCGGACTGAACAGGTGCGGCGGCCACGGGAGCGACCGGAACGGGCGCTGCCTCGATCGATGCGGGTTGCGGCGAGACGGGCGCCGGATTGGCACGTTGCGGCACCGGATAACGCGAGACGTCGGCGAGCAGATCGTCGAGATCGAATGTGCCGGCGGTGTGCGGAACATCAGGCACGACCTCGGTCAGCGCGGCATCGGCCTGGATCTCGCCTTCGACGGCGGCGGCGATGAGATCGAAACCGGCATCGGACCCGAAATCCTCCACCTCTTCCCCGACTTCGACGAATTCTTCGGTCTCAGCGGTCTCTTCCGGCGCGATCACCTCATCATGGCGATCGAGTTCGGCGGGAAAGCCAAGTGACGGAGAAGCGGATTCGAATTCTTCGGAAGGTTCGACAGCGGCGACAAGCGCCGACGGCTCGATGACAGGTTGAGGCTCGATCACAGGAAGATCGGCGGATGGCGCTTCAGCAACCGGTGCGGCGACCGTTTCGGCGACAGACTCCGGCAAAACAACCGGTTCCTCGCGCCTCGGGGCATGGAAATTGGCAAGCGGCAGCCTGATGCTGGCAGCCGACCATTGCGGCGCCTTGGTGGGCTGCACCAGCGAAGAGACCGGTGCTGCGCCGATCGACAGTTCAAGCTCCTCGATCAGGTCGCGCGCCCCGCCGAAGGCCGATTGCACCGACGCGTCGGGCTCGGGAGAAAGCTGCTCCGCCCAGTCGGCGACAGATGCGTCCCCATTTCCTGCGGCGGGCAAAGCTTCGTCGGCCTCAACGGCAGCGACGGAAACCGGCTCAGGAGCCTCCGCATGTTCGGCAGCGGAAGAAACATCGAGAACGGGCTCGACGTAATCTTCAGGCCTGAGGTCATCAGAGATCGGTTCGGCGGGCCGGTCGAGCTCTGCAAGCGGACGCGGCGAATCGTAGCGATCGAACTCGCGCCCAAGCTCGTCCTCGAGATCGAGGGCAGGCTCGCGGCGTGCGGTCTCCATCACCGTATTCGCTGCAACACGCGGCTCGAAGCCGACGATACGGGCCAGTTCAGCCAACGGATCATCGTCGGCAAACAGATCGTCTTTTCCGCGCGTATCATACGCAAGTTGTTTATCAGCCATGCCTATTCCCACTCGCAAACGCCAACGCTCAAATGCCAGCGCATTGTGGGGAAATGGTGACGTTATCGCATTTCGTCCGGTGCGGCAGTGCCTGTAATGGCAAGTCCCGACTTCAAAACCGACGCGACGGCGTACACCAGCCCAAGTCTGGCAATACTTGATTCTCGGTTTTTATCATTAACAAATCGTAATTCCGGCTGATCTTTACCTTTGTTCCAGTGCGCGTGGAAGGAACTGGCGAGGTCGTAGAGGTAAAAAGCGATACGATGCGGCTCCTGCGACTGGGCCGCCGCCTCGACGATACGCGGGAATTCAGCAAGCTTGGCGACAAGCTGCAATTCGGCCGGATCGCCAATGCCTGCAACGGTTTTCGCCAGTTTCTCGTGGGAGAGGTCGAGGTCGGGAAAAGCCTCCCTCGCCTGCCGGAAGACCGACATGCAGCGAGCATGCGCATACTGCACATAAAAAACAGGATTATCTTTCGACTGTTCCGTCACTTTGGCGAAATCGAAGTCGAGCGGCTCGGAATTCTTGCGATAAAGCATCATAAACCGGACCGAATCACGGCCGACTTCTTCGACGACGTCCCGAAGCGTGACGAAATCGCCCGAGCGTTTCGACATCTTCACCGGCTCGCCGTTGCGATAGAGCTTGACGAGCTGGCAGAGCAGTACCGTCAGCTTCGCCTTACCATCCGAAACACCGCGTGCAACCGCTTCCAGGCGCTTGACGTAGCCGCCGTGGTCGGCGCCGAGCACATAGATCATTTCGTCGAAACCGCGGTCGAACTTGTTCTTGAAGTAAGCGACGTCGGCGGCGAAATAGGTGTAGGAACCGTCCGACTTGATCAGCGGCCGGTCGATATCGTCACCCACCTCGGTCGAACGGAACAATGTCTGTTCGCGATCTTCCCAGTCCTCGGGAAGCTGGCCCTTCGGCGGCGGCAGCGTGCCCTTGTAGACATAGCCCTTGAAGGTCAGGTCGTTGATCGCCGTGCGGATCGCAGCTGCAACATTGGCATGCAGGGTGCGTTCGGAGAAGAAGACGTCGTGATGGACGTTCAGAGCTGCCAGATCCTCACGGATCATCACCATCATCGCATCGATGGTGCGATCCTTGACGATCGGCATCCATTGGTCTTCCGGCATATTGTGCAGCCGCACGCCGTAATCGGCGGCGAGCGACTGGCCGACGGGCACGAGATAGTCGCCGGGATAGAGACCCGAGGGGATTTCGCCGATCTTTTCGCCGAGCGCTTCGCGATAGCGCAGGAAGACGGAACGGGCGAGCACGTCAATCTGCGAGCCGGCATCGTTGATGTAATATTCCTTCTCGACGCCGTAACCGGCAAAAGCGAGCAGGTTGGCGAGCGCGTCGCCCACGACGGCGCCCCGGCAATGGCCGACATGCATAGGGCCGGTCGGATTGGCCGAGACATATTCGACATTGACCTTCTTGCCCTCGCCGAGCGTCGAGCGGCCGTAATCGGTGCCGGCGCCGATCATCGAGGCGAGCAACCGCTGCCAATAGCCGACCGCGAGACGGATGTTGATGAAGCCGGGACCCGCGACCGAGACATCGGCGACGTCAGCATCCTCCTTGAGCTTGGCGATGATGACGTCGGCCAGCGCGCGCGGATTGGTCCCGAGCGGTTTTGCCAGCACCATTGCGGCATTGGTCGCGACATCGCCATGGCTCGCGTCACGCGGCGGCTCGACGGTGATGCGGCCGAAATCGAGCTCGGATCGCTTTTCCCTGACCAGATCGATCTGTTCAAGGGCGGTTTTGATCCTGGCTTCGAAGTCGGTAAAAAGGTTCATCGCACTCTTCCATGCATAGGCTGTGCCAAAGGCTCAAATCGGCCCTCAGCGTGGGCGACCGCTGCCTATCGCAAATCCGGAGTGTGGTCAAACAACCGCCTGTGGGCGCTGATGGCATAGGTGTCGGTCATGCCGGCGAGATAATCGCCGACATGGCGGGCCTTCGGCGCATCGGACAGGCCGGCGATATGATCGACCCAGTAATGGCTCTGCATCTCCTTGGGATTGGCCATGTAGGCGTCAAAGAGATCGGTGACGATCTGGGCTGCACCGGCACGGATGCGCATGATATCGGGATTGCGGTAGATGCGTTTGAAGAGCATGGCCTTGATCTGCTTGTCGGTCTCGGCCATCCCCTTGGAAAAGGTGGCGATAACCTGGTCGGCAGCGCGGATGTCGGCCGCATTCTCGGGGCGGAGGAGCGACAGGCGCTGCTGTGCGACGCCAATCACGTCTTCGACCATGCGGGTAATCTGGCGGCGCATGATCTCATGGGTGAAACGGCTCGGCTCCAGATGCGGATATCGCGCCCTCACCTCGGCCATCAGCCCGGCAAGAAACGGGATTTCCTCCAGCATGTCGAAAGTCAGGTAGCCGGAGCGCAGGCCGTCGTCGATATCGTGGGTATTATAGGCGATGTCGTCGGCAATCGCCGCGACCTGGGCCTCGAGGCTGGCATAGGTTGCAAGCTCGAGATCGTGCAGCTCGCAATAATCAAGGATCGGCTGCGGAACGGGACCGCGGGTACCGACACCATCAGCCGTCAGAAGTGGGCCATTGTGCTTGACGAGACCTTCGAGGCTTTCCCAGGTCAGGTTGATGCCGTCAAATTCGGCATAACGCCTCTCCAGTTTGGTCACGATGCGCAGCGATTGGGCATTGTGATCGAAGCCGCCATAGGGCAGCAGCACCTCGTGCAGCGCGTCCTCGCCGGTATGACCGAACGGCGTATGGCCGAAATCGTGCACGAGCGCCACGCCTTCGGCCAAATCCTCGTCGAGCTTCAGGGCGCGGGCAAGTGCGCGGGCGATCTGGGCCACCTCGATCGTATGCGTCAGCCGGGTGCGGTAATGATCGCCGTCCTGGGCGATAAAGACCTGGGTCTTGTGCTTCAGCCGGCGGAAGGCGGTGGTGTGGACGATGCGGTCGCGGTCGCGCTGGAAATCGGAGCGCGTCGGGCTTCCATCCTCCTGATAGAGCCGCCCGCGCGTCGTCCAGGGGTCGGCCGCATAGACCGCCCTCTCACTGCTGCCGAAACCCAAAGCACGCGTATCGATCTTCATTCTTCACCGTCATCCCGCATGTTGCCGCATCTGCCCATTGACGCCGCCTAACGCTCTTCATACCTATAGCCCGATGAAACGGCAAAGAGGCGCTTTCTTAATCGCTTCGGCGCATCATCGCCTTTTCGCGAATATCATGGTAAGTTTCTTTGATATCAGGCATTTGAACATTCAAGTGCCAAAACCCATTCTCTCCGGATCTTGACCCCGGCAGGAGGAAACATGACGGATACGAGTGTAACCCTTTCAGATGCGGCGGCAAAGCGTATCGCTGCGATCGTCGGCGCCGAAGCCGGCAAGAGCGCCTTGCGCGTTTCCGTCGAAGGCGGCGGCTGTTCGGGCTTTTCCTACAAATTCGATCTTGCCGACAGCGCCGCCGACGACGACATCATCGTCGAAAAGAACGATGCCAAGGTACTGATCGACAGCCTTTCGCTGGTTTATATGGCGGGCTCGGAGATCGACTTCGTCGACAATCTGCTTGGCCAATCCTTCCAGATCAAGAACCCGAACGCGGTGGCAAGCTGCGGCTGCGGCACCAGTTTCTCGATCTGAGCGTCTAAACGCACATACGTCCCATCAAACCGGCCGAAGAATTGCTTCCGGCCGGTTTATCGTCTTGTCCGGGGATGAAAGACCGCGATAAAAGAAGCGCACGCAGCGAACAGGGCGAAGAGATGAAGATCGCGACTTGGAACATTAACGGCGTCAAGGCGCGCATCGACAATCTCACGCAATGGCTGAAGGATTCCGATCCGGATATCGTCTGCCTGCAGGAGATCAAGACGGTCGACGAGGGTTTTCCGCGGCTGGAGATCGAGGCGCTCGGCTATCACGTCGAGACGCACGGCCAGAAGGGCTTCAACGGCGTCGCGATCCTCTCCAAGGGTTCACCTTTCGAAGTGAACCGCGGCCTGCCCGGCGATCCCCTGGACGAACAGGCGCGTTTCCTCGAAGCGGCGTTCACACTGTCCGACACGCGCATCCTACGCGTCTGCTGCATCTACCTGCCGAACGGCAATCCCGTCGAAACGGAGAAATATCCCTACAAGCTCGCCTGGATGGAGCGCCTGCGGACGTTTGCCGCCGAACGGCTGGCCTATGAGGAGATGCTGGTCCTTGCCGGCGATTACAACGTCATCCCGGAACCGCACGACTGCTTCGATCCCAAGGTCTGGGAAAACGATGCGCTATTTCTGCCGCAGACACGGGAAGCGTTCCGCAGGCTCGAAAATCTCGGCCTGACGGATGCGGTGCGCGCCACGACGGATGCGACGCAGTTCTATTCCTTCTGGGATTATCAGGCCGGTGCCTGGCCGAAGAACAACGGCATCCGCATCGACCATCTGCTGCTGTCGCCGGAAGCTGCCGACCGGATGACGTCGGCTGCGATTGAAAAACATGTGCGGGCCTGGGAAAAGCCGTCCGACCACGTACCCGTCATCGCCTATTTCGATTTCGCGGCCTGAGGCCTTCTACCTCAATCGTCCGAACCGCTCGCGATCGTGTGCGACAGCGATACCGCTGTGCGGCGGTCGGACTCGTTTGCAACCGAGAAGGCCTGCTCCTGCAGCGCTTCCATCCAGCCGCAGTCCTTGGGCTTGCAGCGGTCGAGTGCTGCCGTCATCAGCGCCAGACCACGGGCCGTCTGGCCCTCATCGAAAAGAATATTGCCGAAGACCGCCATGGCGCCAGGATGGCCGCTCTTGCGGGCCTGGTTCAGCCATTTCTTCGCCTGCTGCGGGCTGGACTTGCCGCCCTCGCCGGCCAGCATCATCTGAGCCAGCTGGAACTGCGCCTCGGGCACGCCAAAGGTGGAGGCCACCTGAAAATAGAGCTGGCGCGCCTGGCTGAGGTCGGTCCTGACCGGACTGCCGGCGATGCCGTGCTTGTAATAGTTGGCGAGGGAGAGCAGCGCGTTGACGAAGAAGCCGGTATCTTCCGAGCCGGGTTCGACGCCCTGCTGGGCGATCTCGCTGTAGATCTTGAAGGCTTCGAAATCGTCCTGCGTGACACCGTCGCCATCGGCATACATGTTGGCGAGCGCCCAGCGCGAGCCGGTGTGTCCCTTTTCGGCGGCGTATTTATAGGCTTCGACCGCCTCTTCCTTCTGGCCGTTCTTATAGGCCTTGAAGCCGAACTTGAAGAGATCGAAGGGTCCGGATTCCTTGCTGACGCCACCTTTGATGTCGAATGCGCGGCACGGACCGGACAGCGCCAGCGCTATAGACATGCCCACCAGCATGAATTTGAACAGTTTGAACTCGGACGTCACCATTTCAACCGATTTCTTTCGCTCATCCCAGGCAGCCGGCAACGGCGCTCATGCCGTGCATCCCGCGGATGTATTTCTTCGAGGCGAGCGATCCCGCGGCGAGCTCCATGGCTCCTTTACCCGCGTCGCATTCAGCCCACTGGCCTTTTCTCAAAGGCGATATTCTCAGCCCATCCTTCAGAACCACCCGGCTCCCGGCATGGCTCGACTGCAATCTCTGTGGCACTCTTCCGGCAGGTGCGGCATCCGCCTTCCCGCCTTTATCGCATTCGTAAACAGTAAATGTGACGAAACCGGTATCGACCTGTCCGGCAAAGCCGGGCTGCTGATCTGAGCGGGTCGAAAATAACCACAATGCATGAATCGACGACCTCATCGCGAGGTCGGATCGGCGGCCGGAACAGCCTTGTTCGGAAAGCGAAACGACCGCAATCAAACGATTGTCGCCAATCGCGCCGTACGACCTGATGTTACCGGAAAAAAATCGACCCATACTACTATTTACACGCACCGTATGCCTGCCATCACCTCGCCCGCAAATATCGCTGCGCCCTCTTTGTGGCGGGAAATGGACAAATTCGCCCTACCGCCACCATACGCCAAACGTCGTAAAAATGTGTTGCTGAATCGTCACAAATTGGAACGTCGATTTTTCTTGCGACGCCCAAAGAGAAGCCCGGCAAACTGCCGGGCTCTAAGACTTCTACTTGGGCTGCAAGATCAGAACTTAACCTTTACGCTGGTGGAAAGAGCCGCCACCAGATCGTCGTCGAAGGAATAAGAGACGTCGTTGCCGTAGGTCCGGCCATTATAGACGTAGGTGCCGGATTCCCCGCCGGTCATGATGCCGAGCGCTCCGGCCAGACGCCACTCGACATTCTCCACCGGCGTATAGGAGACACCCGCGCCGAGCGTCCATGTGTCGGTCTGGGCGCCGTAGCCCTGGCTCGTGCCGCGATCCCAGGTCAAGCTGAGGGCGCCGGCCCATTGTTCGTTGAACTTGTGGCCAACGCCGCCGCTGATCGTCCAACCGTCGCGGTAGAAGAGATCGAGCGACGTGACTTGGTTGTTGGCGGTGCAGGGGACGGTGCCCCTGGTGGCCTTCGCGCAGAAGGCGATCGACTGCAGCACGCTCCAGTTCGTCCACTTGACGGAACCGAAGGCAAGCCAGTCGGGCGCAATGCCGCTCTGCAGCTTGAGCTCGACGGAATCGGGCGCCTCAGCCGAGCCGTAGACCGGCGTCACGACGCCGAGATAGGGATTGCCGGGACTGACGACCGTCGGCACCTCGGTCAGGTCGACCGTGCCGCTGAGGTCGTCGTACTTGACCTTGCTGTTGTAGACTAGGCTGGCGCGGAAGGCATATTCCTCGATTTCGTAGGCGATGCCCGCCCGCCATCCCATGGCCTGATCGGCAAGGTCCAGACGACCGGTGCCGTCATAGACCAACGCGGCCGCCCCTGTGATCGGCGCGACGAGGCGTGTCTTGAAACCATCGACCGTCTGATAGAAGCCGCCGCCGATCAGGCGGAGCTGGCCAGGCCCCATATCGAAACGATAGGAGCAGGTGGCGCCATAGTTGCGGGTGCTGATCTTGGTTTCGATGTTGTCGTTGACGCCCAACCAGTCAGCGCCGGGATTGGTATGTGCGCCGAAGGGTGTCGAAAAATCGCCCATACAGTCGATGGCATCGCCGAAACCGACCTTCACCCCGAGATACGGGATCCAGTAATCCTCCGTATCATCCGCCGTGGTCGAACCGCCGCCGATGCCGTTGGTACCGAGACCATCGGTGGGATCAGTGTCCCTGACGTTCTTCAGCTTGCGCTGCGGCATGACATAGGTCGCGCCGGACTGGACGGCAAACCTCGAATTGTCGAAGAGAAGGTCGATATTGTATCCGCCGCGCTCCAGACCGCCGGCGAAGGACGGCGATGCAAGCGACGAAAAAAGAACGAGCGATGTTATGCCCTTGGAAAACCTACGCGATGCCATTGTGTCTCCCCCACTCCAGCAATTGATGTGGCGACACTCTAGTAAGTGTTCGCCCGATATGGCAACGCGCCCCATGACAGCGCTCCCAGTCGTTGGAATGACCAACTTACGTAAAGAAATTGACGGACACGTCAAAAAACCTGGTTAATAAAATTTTATTCCAGACTTATCGAATTTCAGCTAGTCTTTTGGATTTTCATTCCAACATTGCAGAATCTGTATCAATCCGACAACAGTGGCGGTTTTCGCCCACTGGATGCCCGTTCAACCACAATCCACAGGCTCCGCGCCTGGAACCAGCCGTTTTCAGGGCCGAATCGCATGCGCCCAGAACGACAAAAAGACGCGCCGGCAGAGGCGCGTCTTTGAAATAACTTACCAAATGGGCCGGTGAAATTTACCCGGCTTCGCTCACCCTGGAAAGAGCGATCCTCAAGCTCGCAATCTGACCTTTCAATTCCTCGAGACGATCGCGCTCGGCATCGACGACTTCGGGATTGGCGTTGGCGACGAACTTCTCGTTGGAGAGCTTTCCGTCGATGCGGGAGATCTCGCTCTCCATCTTGGCAATCGCTTTTTCCAGACGAGCCTTTTCGGCGGAAAGGTCGATCAGATTGCCGAGCGGCAGGCAGATGGTGGCCTCGGCGATGACGATCTGAGCGGCACCCTTGGGCGCATCGTCAGCCAGCGATATCGCCTCGACGCGCGCAAGGCGCTTGATGGCGGCGTCGTGGCGGAACAGCCGTTCACGTGTCAGGTTGTTGGCCTTGACGACGACAAGCGGGGCTGTCGCCGATGGCGGCACATTCATTTCGGCGCGCACCGAGCGGATGCCGGAAACGAGGTCGATCAGCCAGTTGATTTCGTCGGCGGCCCCGTCATCGGCATAGGACGGCGCCGGCCATTCGGCGTGGCAGACCAATGTGTCGCGCTCTTTGCCTTCGCCTGCGGTATGGGCCCAAAGCTCTTCGGTCATGAAGGGCATGAAGGGATGCAGCAGCTTGTAGATCTCTTCGAGAATATAGGCGCTGCAGGCCTGGGCTTCCGCCTTGGCGCCCTCGTCCTCACCATTGAAGACCGGCTTCAACAGTTCGAGATACCAGTCGCAGACCTCGTTCCAGACGAAGCGGTAGAGCGCGCCGGCGGCATCGTTGAAGCGGAAGGCTTCGAGTGCTTCCGTAACGTCACGTTCCGTACGGGCAAGTTCCGTCAGGATCCAGCGATTGATGGTGAGCTCGGCGGCTTCGGGCACGAAATGCGGGTCGCTTTTTGCGCCGTTCATTTCGGCGAAGCGCGTGGCGTTCCAGAGCTTGGTGCCGAAATTGCGGTAGCCGGCGATGCGGGCCGGATCGAGCTTCACGTCGCGGCCCTGCGCCGCCATGATCGCCAGGGTAAACCGCAGCGCGTCGGCACCGTATTCGTCGATCAGTTCGAGGGGATCGATGACGTTGCCCTTCGATTTCGACATCTTCTGCCCATTCTTGTCGCGCACCAGCGCGTGGACATAGACGGTCTGGAAGGGCTCGACGGGTTCGCCGTCCTCATCCTTCATGAAGTGCAGGCCCATCATCATCATGCGGGCAACCCAGAAGAAGATGATATCGAAGCCGGTGACGAGAACGTTGGTCGGGTAATAACGCGCCAGTTCGGGCGTCTCGTCCGGCCAGCCGAGCGTCGAGAAAGGCCAGAGTGCTGAGGAGAACCACGTGTCGAGCACGTCCTCGTCACGCGTCAGGATCTCGCCCGGCTTGAAGTTTTCAAGCAGGTCCTCGACATAGGCCTTCATCGGCCCCTCGTGCGAAAGGTAATGCTGGATCGCCGCCTGCAGCGCCTCTTCCTCGGTCTTTTCGACGAAGACCTGGCCGTCCGGGCCGTACCAGGCGGGGATCTGGTGACCCCACCAGAGCTGACGGGAGACACACCAGGGCTGGATGTTTTCCATCCATTCGTAATAGGTCTTGTCCCAGCTCTTCGGCACCATCCTGGTGCGACCTTCGCGGACCGATGCGATCGCCGGTTCGGCGAGCGTTTTTGCATCGACATACCATTGTTCGGTCAGCCGCGGTTCGATCGGCACGCCGCCGCGGTCGCCGTGCGGGACCATGTGCTTGTGCGGCTCGATCTTGTCGACGAGGCCTGCCTCTTCGAAAATCTCGACGATGACCTTGCGCGCATAGAAGCGGTCCTGCCCTTCCAGGCGGTCCCAGGCGCCGTGCAGCGCCGCCGGATTGTCGAGACCTTCAAGAAAGTCCTCATTGTCCTTGATGGTGATCGTGCCGTCGCCGTTCATGATATTGATGACGCGAAGACCTGCGCGCTTGCCGACGTCGAAGTCGTTGAAATCGTGCGCGGGCGTTATCTTCACCGCGCCCGTGCCGGCAGCCGGATCGGCATAATCGTCAGCAACGATCGGAATTCTGCGGCCAACGATCGGCAGAATGACATGCTTGCCGACAATGCCCTGATAGCGTTCGTCCTTCGGATTGACGGCAACACCGGTATCGCCCAGCATGGTCTCCGGTCGTGTCGTTGCGACGACAACATAATCGCGCGTCTCGAATTCGGTCGGCTTGCCTTCCTCATCGAATGCAATCGGGTATTGGTAGGTTACGCCCTTTTCCAGCGGATAGCGCAGGTGCCAGAGATTACCCTTGACCTCGTGCTGCTCGACTTCGATATCGGAAATCGCCGTTAGCAGCTTCGGATCCCAATTGACCAGGCGCTTGTCCTTGTAGATCAGGCCTTCCCTGTAAAGGGTGACGAAAACCTCGAGAACCGCCTTCGACAGGCCTTCGTCCATGGTGAACCGCTCACGCGACCAGTCGCATGACGCACCCAGGCGCTTCAGCTGGTTGAAGATCAGGCCGCCCGATTCCGCCTTCCACTCCCAAATCTTGTCGATGAAGGCTTCGCGGCCCATGTCGCGGCGGCCCGGCAGCTGCTGTTCCATCAGCTTGCGCTCGACGACCATCTGCGTGGCGATGCCGGCGTGGTCCATGCCCGGCTGCCAGAGCACGTCCTTGCCGCGCATGCGCTCGAAGCGCACCAGGATGTCCTGCAGCGTGTTGTTCAGCGCGTGGCCCATGTGCAGCGAACCCGTGACATTCGGCGGCGGGATCACGATGGTGAAGGTCTCGGCTCCGGGCCTGGCGTTCGCGCCGGCGCGGAAAGCGTCCGCCTCATCCCATATCGCGGCGATTTTCGGTTCGACGGCAGCGGAATCATAGGTCTTGTCGAGCATTTTCTGACCAATTTCGAGGTTCGAGGGTGGCGTTTGTAAATAGGATGGTCACGGCCAAGTCAATAAAAAAGCCGCCCCGGAGACCGGAGCGGCTTTTCAGGAAAAAGCAATCCGATCAGCGGCGCGGGCCGCGCGCCACGCGCTCGATTTCCTCGCGCACCAATCGCTCGACCAGTGTCGGCAGATTATCATCGAGCCACTCACGCAGCATCGGGCGCAGCATGTCCTCCGCGATCTCGTCCAGCGAGCGGCGCTCGGCACCGTCGATCGCAGCAGCGAGCTCCTCGAAGGAGCGGCTGATCTGCAGGCCGGCATCCTCCGAAAGCAGCGTCGGCTGGACCTCGTCTATAACGCTCGGCAGGAAACGCTCGGTCGACGACTGAGCAGGTTCCATGGCCGGCAGCGCTGTTTCGACGGCAGGCGCAGGCTCGGCGACCGCAACCCTTTGCGTTTCCGTAAACCCCGGCTCGGCCGGCTGCTGGATCGCAACATGCGGAATGGGCGCTGTGGCATCCGGGAAAACAGGCTGTGCCGGCTGCGGCTGCGGTGCCGCGGCGCGCGGCGGTTCCGGCGTCACAGCCGGCTGCGGTTCGGGCTGACGGAAGCCGCTCGGAATTTCGCGCAGGGCCTGACCGGCCTGCACGGCGCTGCGCTCGGAGGCGGCTCGCACGCGGGCGGCGACATCGGCAAGCGACAGAGCGCGGGCCGGAACGTCTGCTTCGGGGGCGGTGCCGGCCGAATTGGCGGCGACGAAACGCGGATCGGAGGAGCGCATGACAGGTTCGGGGAATTCCACGCCGGCATAGGTATCGTCGACCGTCAGATGAATTTCGGAGCCATTGTCATCCTCGTCGGCGCCGTAGACCGGCGGCAGGGATGCGGAAATCGCCTTGCCGGCGCCGGGCTCATTGCTTTCGATGATCTGGCGGATGGACGCCAGAATTTCTTCCATGGACGGTTCACGCGCTACGCTTGGCTGAGCCATTTCTATCCCCGTTATCCCAAAACAACGACCGGATGGTGTGGAGCGTTCATCCGAATCACCACGACCTTAGAATACCCCAGACGTGAAAAAAATCATCGCGAATCAAATGAATGCGGCCATGCACAGTTTTGTTACCTGATGTTTGCCAGCCGCAAAGCCTGTCGCGATTTTGCGGCGGAACATCCCATAAAACCGAGGTTGAAGCGCATAACATCCGTCCGATCCGCCGTGGCGGCGTCAGGGTAGATGATGTTTGTGAAGGCTTTCCAGCGGCGTTGACAAAAAAACGGGCGCCGATGACGCCCGTCGCTGAATGTCATCGACAAGAACGATGTCAGAAAACGAATTCGCGCGCCTTGGCGAAACCCGGCAGCGGCTTGACCGAGGCGTTGAAGAAGACGTTTTCCGAAATGGCGCCGCGCTCGGCGACGAAGACCTTGGCACGGGCGGCATTGCCGTAACCTTCAACGGTGATCAGACGGCCACCATCGCGCAATTGACCGAGAAGGGCAGCTGGAACCTCTTCGACTGCGCCGTTGATGAAGATCAGATCATAGGGAGCGCCGGCAGCGTAACCCTGTTCCAGCGGGCCGGTCACCACCTCGACCTTGGCGTAGCCGGCAAGCTGCGCCTTCGCTTCAGTGGCCAGCGTTTCGTCGCATTCGAGCGCGATGACGGAGCCGGCAATGATCGACAAGAGCGCCGAGGTATAACCCGTACCGCAGCCAACCTCGAGCACGAAGTCGTCTTTGGTGATCGCTGCCAACTGCAGCAGCTTGGCAAGCGGCGACGCTTCCATCAGGAAGCGGGCAGGCTTTCCCGGAGCGACTGCGGAGATCTCGACGTCATTGTCGATATAAGCCAGCAGCTTCGCCTTCTCCGGCACGAAAGCCTCACGCGGCACCGTGAGAAACGCCGTCAGCACGGAATGCGAGGTAACGTCCGTCGTGCGAACCTGGGTATCGACCATCTTTGCGCGCGCTGCTTCGAAATCCATCATGTCCTCTGGCTCTTGAAAAGCGGTTCCTGTCCCCCGTCTCTTAATCCCCGCCACGGATGCTTTCAAGGCTTGGCAGGCGCCGGCGAAAAGAATCCGGCAGGCGCCTCTTCCGCGCTACAGGGGCAGGACGGACGCTGCAACTCCAGCGTGGAATCTTTTACCCCTTCATGTTATGATCTGCAGCGGAGGAAATAGGAGGAGCAGGCCATGTCTGCGATTTTCGAATATTTCACGCTGTTCGATTTCTTCATCGTCGCGGCGCTCATCGGCATATTCTGCTGCGGGCTGCTGGACGGCGAAACGACTTGGAAGCGATAGGGCGCCGAAGCGCACTCGGAGATATCCCCGCATCGCGCCTGCGGCAATGCATGTCGGCGAGCGCAGCTCTGACATGCGTTCTTTTCCTTTGAAATCTAGCCCTCGACAGCCGCACGCGCATTAACGTTACATCAACCATTTTGTTGCGGCGCCCTCACCTTCCGCTATGGGTGTGCGCATGCAAACCTTCCCGATCCAATCGCGCGGCATAGAAGCGCTTCACTACAATGCCGATGCCCACCTGCTGCTGATCCCTGCCACACCCCAGAGGAATGCAAAGCTCGCCAAGATGCCGTCCGAAGGCAGCACCGTCCCCGCCGGTGCGCATCATCTCTCAAGCCCCTGTTGAATAACCGCGCAGTTGGTAACCATGTCACAAAAGTCCAGAAATAGTGCTTGTGCAAATTACTCGCGTGAGCTGTAGCTAATTACTTGGGTGGGGAGAATCAATGAACATAATTAATCACGCAGGCATGTCCTCTGCGGCTGCCATAGCGTCACTGGACGAAGATGTTATTCAGCTTCTGTATATGACAGCGAAGGAAGTCGATCTCTGCTGTCTCATGACTGATGGGGAATGGGAAGATTACGACAAAACGGTTGTAAATCGCGCATGCGATCTTGGCCTCATCACCATTCATAGTCCTGGTGGCGGATGGAGTTACGTCACCGGCTGGCGGCTCACAAGGCTCGGCAAAGAAACAATAGGAATCCCGGTCAAGCTTGGCATCCTATCGCGGCTTCTCGCAGTCTTCACCCGCTATTCGACCTCATAAACCGCCGCATTGTCCTGCCTTCGCCGAGGCCTTTATAAGACGAATGCCGCAGCTTCGGCGTCAGTGCAAATACAGTTGAGTCATGGTCGCGAAGATCTGCCCTGTGTCGAGAAGAACAAGAGCCGTCACGTCACGGTGCGCTATTCTGCCGCCTTCCCGAGGACATCGAAAGCGAAGGATTCTCCAAAGCCTCCTGGAAGGCCCGCAACGCCGCCCTGCCGGCCGTCGACATGGCGACGCAAGACGCGAGGCGGCTTGAGCCCGTGAAACCGAAAGACAACCGCCTGTTTGGCGATATGCCCCTCGCCCACGATGACCACACTCAAGGTCCTGCGCGATAGCAAGAGGGAAACGCCCTTCGCGGCCGACGAACGCCTGAAGGTGCTGCGGCAGTCGTTCGACACCAGGAAGGACGGCAAGGCGATCGTTCCGAACGTCGCCCGCCTCGTCGAGCCCTTCGCCGTCCATACAGATGGCCAGGCGACGGCGACGCCCGAGGAGCTGGCCGAAGTTCATCGAACACCATGGAATGCGCTCCAGGCAGTCCTGTGTGTCGCTATCATGATGTTCACCGGCTTCCGAGTGTCCGATGTCTCGCGGCTCGGCCCACAGCATCGCCGCAGGGACATGTTCAAGCTTCGCCTGTTCAAGAACTGCAACCGCATCGAGATCGCCATCCACCCCATCCTCGAGGCGGTGCTCGCCATGCACAAGGTGACGGACCTCACCTACATCGCCACCGAATTCGGCAAGCCGTTCTTGGCGACCGACGTTGCCCACAACGAGGCGACCGACGGCATGATCGAGGCGATGTTCGCTTGGCGCGATGGAAAGACCTCAAAATTTTATACGAAAATGCCGATCGCGCCCGCCTGGCCGGCAGACGGTCGCACGAATCAACTGGGATGGCGTCGGTACGAAACTGCCGGCGCTGACCGACGAAAGCGACGTGGCGAACGGATAAATCGGGAACACACTGCCACACCTGGCTTTTGGCGTGGCGGAACGGTTCAAGTTCGAACTGCCACACCTCGGAAATTACCGAGGTTTTGCAAATACTTATCGATGCGGTGAAAAGATGTTGGAGGCCTCGCCCGGAATTGAACCGGGGTACAAGGATTTGCAGTCCTCTGCGTCACCACTCCGCCACGAGGCCTCACGCGCTCGTTATCTGAGCCGTGGCGAGCGTTTAGAATGATCGTAAGGAAATCGCAAGAGGGCATTTCGGAAAAACGCCATTCCGCTGCTGCCGAGAAGGCCATTTTTCCATCCCGGAACGGCGCGGGCGCAGGCTGGAATTTCCATGGCCGCAACGATGCCCCATTTCCCGGCAATGATGGCATTTGAAACAAATTCTTAACTTGACTTCGATCCTCGTCCGGGCCTCAATTATGCCCGGGAGGGTATAGGAGCTTGCGATGGATTGGGCTGCCCTCAAATCGAAGCGCGTGCGTGCCGCATATGATGCCGAAACCCGGGATCTTTATGTAAAATTTCCCGGTTCTGCGCCGGTGAAACATGCGGATGTTCCGCCGCACGTCTACCAGAACCTGCTGGAAACGGATGATCCGCATTTCTACTACAAATATTATATAGCGCCGTGTCGCGTATCACAGACGCACAGACAACCTGTCTCCGTTGCGTCCTACGCAGTCAAGCTCGTGCTCCTCCTTGCCGCCTGCAGCCTGTTGATGGCGACCGGACTCGATCCGGACCGTGGTGGCACTTTCGAGGAAAGCGAACTCAGGTCCAACTAGACGCGAATGTGGATGAGCTGCGCGCCCAGCCCAATCTCAGGGCCTGCGACAAGGCGGCTGGTTCCCGCGTCGAAATTGTCGCTCCTGTTCTGAGAACGGTAGCGACGATTGTCCCGCTCGCGGTCGTTCCTGTCGTCGCGCTCATTCCGGCCGTTGAAATTGCGATAGTTGCGCGGCCCGTTGTAGCTGCCGCCTTGACCGTGGTCGACCACGCAGCCTTCGGGACGGCGACAGATGCCGCGAGCGTCGAAACCGCGGCTGTCGATGGCTTGGGCCTCGGCGGAAATGCCTGAGAGAAGCGCCGCTGCCGACAGGACGACAACAAAGGATACCTTCATTTCCTCACCTGGACCATTGTGACGCAATTTTTTGCGTTTTACATTCCATAAACCACGAATGCGAAAAGCGATCCACGGTTCCGCGCCCTCCTTGCCGATCAGTCAGCCGGTTTCCGCCGCCTGTGCCACCAGACCGCAAGCCGCCGCCGAAGCCGGCGCGCGAACGGCAAATCGTGCGAGAGCACGAGGAAACCGAGCGGCAGCATCCAGAAACCCAGGATGGGCAGGAAACCCAACACGCCGCAGAAAATGAGGGCCATGCCGAGCGCCATCCGCGCGATGCGCGAGCGCGGCATGCCGATGCTGAAAGAGCCGAGCACAAGCCTGCCGTTTGCATGATCGATGCCGAAGCGCACTGCCCGTGGCTTGCGCTTCTCGCCGCTTCTCGTCTCCTCACGATCATTCACATTTGTCATTCCCCAGAGATGGGCGCAGGCATCCCAAATACAAGTTCATTTCATTTTTTTGAAAAAACCGCTTGGCAAATCGGGAAAGCGTTTGTATTAGCCCACTCACACCGCGCCAAGCAGTGATCCCTGGTAGCTCAGCGGTAGAGCATTCGACTGTTAATCGACAGGTCGCCGGTTCGAATCCGGCCCGGGGAGCCATTTTCAAGT